>JANNBZ010000251.1:0-16120 GCA_031386065.1 Burkholderiales bacterium | reverse complement strand
GAACAGCGGCACGCGGTAGTGCGTCATTCGCCGCTGCACCAGCACCACGCGGGGCCGCGGGATTACAGATGCTGTCGCCGCAGTCGCCACCCCAGCAGCGTGCTGCGTCGCGTGCACTACCGCATCGGCCAGGCCGAGGGCCGCGTTTGCATAGGTGTACGGGCGCACCCTGTCCAGACTGCAGCGCGACATGCGTTGCCAGGCGGCTTCGTCACTCAGCAACTCCGCCGCAGCCAGCGCCCAGCGCGTGGCGTCTAGCGGCAACACGCGGCCGTTCTGCCCGTCGAGCACCAGGTCGCCAGCTACACCGGCCTGCGGCGACACGAGCACCGGCAAGCCTGCGGCGCAGGCCTCGTTCGCCACCACGCCCCAGGTGTCGCCGGCCGTGGGGAACAGCATCAGCCGGGCCCGTGAATAGTGGCCGGGCAATTCGGCCTGGGTGGCGAAGCCGGCGAATTCGGCATCGACCCGGTCGGCGACGCGCGCAACCGCCTGGCGCAGGCTGGCGTCCAGCGGCCCCGAACCCACCAGCAGCAAGCGCACGCGACGGCCGAGTTGAGTGGCCGCAAGCACTGCGACCTGGATCGCGAACAAGGGCAACTTGCCGGCCGCAAAGCGGCCACAGAAAATGAAGTCGACATCGCGCGTCGCTTCCGCGACCGACGCAAACGCTTCGTTGTTGGCGCATAGCTGCGACTTGAACATCGACGCTGCCGGCACGCCGTATTGGCGGTAGATCGCGAGCGAGCCTTCGCTGGCACCGACGCAGGCCTCGGTGCGTCGGTACACGTGGCGGCGAATCCAGCGGTGAACCACGCTGAGGCCAGCCTCCGACGCCAGCGTGCCATCGGTCATGGCCACGTGGCGCGCACTGTGCAGCCGCGCATAGGCAAACGCCAGCAGGTGGGTTGGGTTGAAGCCGGTGGTGACCACCACGTCGGGACGGAACGCCCGCAGCGCGGCCCAGACATCGACGTTGGCGTGGATGAAGCGGCCGCGCCACGAGAACACCTGTTCGCGCAGGAACACATGCGGCACCTGGATGCGGCCGAGCTCCCAGGCGCGGTCTGACTCCCGCTCGCTGCAAAAAAACAGCCGCAGGTCCAGGCCCGGCTGCGCGGCGAGCAGGCCGTAAACCGGCACCCGGTAAGGCGCGGGAATGTTGGTGACCAGGGCCACGCGGGTCGGCACCGGCGAGGCACTGGTGGCAGCGCCAGAGGTCACGGCCCGCCTACTTGCGCAGCACGAAGTAAGCCGAGTTCGGCCTGAACTTGTGCCAGGTGGAGGTGGCGTGGTAGCGCAGGTTGGGTGCCAGCACCGCACACAGCGCGGCGTCGAGCCGGGTCACCCAGCGCTGGTTGAAGGCGCGCACCTTGAGCCGGTCACCCAGCTGCGGCAACGGCGGAAACACGCACCAGCCCAGGCGCTGCACCGTGAAGCCGCTGCCTTCGAGAACGTCGCGAAAGTAGTGGACGGGCAGCCCCCGTTCGCGCTTGGTCAGGCCTGGCCTCGGCTGCCGCCAGTCGCCCATCGACACCACCGGCTCGCGAATCAAGGCATAGCCGCCGAGCCGCAGGCAGCGCGCCAGTTCGCTGACCACGTGCGACACGTTCGGGATGTGGTGCAGCACCCCGAGGCAGGTGAGCAGGTCGAACGACGCGTCGTCGAACGGCAGGCTTCCGCTTTCCACTGGCTTGACATACGAACACGGCACGCCGAAGACCCGATCGCGCACGAACGCGCTCGACGGGTCGACGATGGTGAGCTGACCCAGGCGGTGCGCGATGGGCGCGAACTCGCCGCCAAAACAGCTGCCGAAGCCCAGCACGTTTTCGAATCGAAGGTCGGATGGCAAGTGCCTGAAACCGTGGAACTGGTTCAGTGCGTTGTATTCGTACTGGGTCTCGTCGAGTTTGCCGGCGCCCAGATTGGCATAGCCCTCGAGTTCGTCGTCGAACCAGGCGCGAATTTGCGAGGGCCCGAAGTCGTCACCATAGAGTTGATGGCCTGCAAAGAAGGCGCTCAGATCGCTCATTTTTTTCGCGGCGCGGCGCGTCGGTTCAGGTTGGGGAAAGTCGCCGCCGCGCGGCCGTGAACGGGCTCACGACCAGCAGCTTTGCATAAGGCCATGCAAAGTACAGCGGCCATATAACACCCGTGTGACGGCGCGTGAAGATCAACCATGATCTCCATGGCAGGCCTTTGCGGTGCAGCATGCGTTTCCATCGCGTCGCGATGGGCAGGGAGGGGTCGAGGTAGGTCCCCGCAACCGGGTTGTGCGCGCAGCCGCCGTGCACCCCGGAATCGACCCACAGTTCCACGCCGAGACTGCGCGCGCGCAGGCCGTAGTCGGTGTCTCCCATCGCGTGTTCGAAGCCGGGGTCCAGGTTGCCGACAAGCTGCGCTGCGCGGGACGGAATCAACACGATGTTGCCAGTCAGGGTGTCGCATCGCTGCGGCACCGACGCCGGTACGACGCGCTCGACGCGTGACGGCTGCCAGCGCGACGGCCTTCGCTCGCCGCTGTAAGTGCAGGCACCGCTCAGCGGATCGACCGTGCTGCCGATGACGATGAGGGGCGCGTCGGTGCGGCCCCGCAAGTTCGCCTCGCACGCCAGCAAGCGGGCCACGGCATCTGAGTTCAGCATGGTGTCGTCGTTGAGCCAGAGGTAGTGATCAAAGCCGCTGCGCAGCGCAGTTTCGAACGCCAGGTGCATGCCGCGGCACCAGAACAACGAACCCTCGCTCGTCACCACATCGACCCATGGAAATTCGGTGCGCACGGCCTGCGCGGTGCCGTCAGTGCTGCCGTCGTCGACCAGCACTGCGCGTAATTCGACCGCTTGCAAGCCGCTGCTGCCGGCCAGGGCACGCAAGCACTCGAGCGTCTTTTCGCGGCGGTTGAAGCAGGTCAGCAGAGCGCACACACTGACGGTCGACCGCAGCGGTGTGGTGCCTGCACCGAGTCGATGTTCGATCACGGAGTTCCTTTGTCGGCAATTGCTTTCGGCTGCCACCACACCGCCACCGGCACCGGCCCGATGGCCACGCCTGCTGTCGCAGCTGCAGGCGTGACGGGGTCTGCAGCCGCGATGGCGTGCTCCACCGAGCGCACCCGGGCGAACACCGGAAGCTGCAGCGTGGACGGCGGCCCGGGCGTGGTCTGCCATGCCACCAGCAGGCGCGCACCGTCGCGGGTGCCGGCGCATTGCACGGTGTCCGCGGATGCCATTCGGCAGCCCTGCAAGGTGGTGCCCAAAAGCCAACGTCGCGTCGCCGCGAATGCCTGCCTGCTCGGCGTCGGGGTCAGCGTTTTTGCCTTCAGCATGCCGCTGCGGCCGTTATCCCAGGCGTATTGGTAAAAGCGGTCGATGCCGAGAAAGGCGCCGAGCAGCATGCTGCGTGACAGCAGCGCTGCGGCCAGCGTCCGGTCGGGCATCGCAACGCCGCCCGCGGCAGGCGGGTCGTCGTCACGCGCAGCGATCCCGCTCTCAGTGTTGTAGAGCGGCAGGTGCGAGATGCCGTGTCGGGCCATGACGCTGCGAATATCGCGGTGCAGCTTGATGAACTCCCGGTCGCCTTCGGCGTAGTAGTGATACGCCACACCACCGACGTAACGTGCGCCGCCAGCCGCCAGGAACATCTCCATCCGCTTCACGTCGCCGACGAAGCCCGGCGTCAGCAACACCGCCTGCGGGTCTTCACGGTCGAGCACGGCGCGGGTGCGTCGCGCCATCTCCACCATCGTGGCCAGCGAGCCTGTGAAGAACGCCGATGCGTGACCCCGGTCTGCCGGCAAGTCGGAAAAGTAGGGCTCGTTCCACAACTCGTAGCTGGCGATGCGGCCCTTGTAGCGCCGGGCGATGGCGCTGACGTAGCGATCCCAGTCGTCCAGGTTCAGCGGCTCGGCCGCGCTGCCGGGTCCGTAGGGGCCGGGCTCATCGGGTCGCGCTGCGGCCCATCGGGGCGCAGAGCCGAGCACCATCAACAGCGACGCGCCCTGCGATTGCGCGGCGGCGACATAAGCGTCCAGTCGCTCGAAGCTGAAGACACCGCGCGTCGGCTCCAGGTCGGCCCAGCGAGTGGTGCTGTCCCACAGCCGCAGTGCGCCGATCTGCCCAACGGGCCACGGCGTGGTTCGTGGATGCGGCTCGACCACGGGCAGCAGGCGATGCAGATGGGTACCGAAGTAGCGCGCGTCCAGCACGCGGGCCGGCGTCATTGGCTCGATGTCGAACAGATCGGCGGCAGCCGCACTGTGCCGGCCGATCAGCAGCAGCGCACATGCCAGCACGGCCTGAAGGGGTCGCAGTCGCGTCATGGCGTGGTTCAAGTCCAGTTCGCCGCGAACCTGGACGGCCCGGACTCACGCTGTCTCGCGCCGCGCACGCGCCCCTGCGGCAACGGCGCTTCAGCCGCCACCTGGCCGACCGGTTGGCGCATGTAGTGGCATGTCACGAGCAGCAGCAGCAGATGCAGGAAGGTGGCCCACGAGAGCAGCCCCTCGGAGCGCATGGGTGCCTCGGTGACGGAGCGGGCCAGCAACAGCACCAGAAGCGCGAGGATGAGGCCCCGCGAGACCACAAAGTGGCGCCACGCTGCATGCAGCAGTGTGAACAGGTAGGCGATAAGCAGCACCAGCCCCACGAGGCCCGCTTCGCCCAGGGTCTGCACGAACTGGTTGTGCGCTTGCCCAACGTGGAACATGTTGAAGCGCATGCGCCGCTCGGCACCCCATATCTCGGGGCCGTAGCCAAACAGCACGTTGTCTCGCCACGCCTGCAGCGTGATGTCCCAGATCTGGAAGCGGCCGTTCAACGTTCCGAGGTCGGTCTTGCGCTGCAAGTACTCGGTGCCACCGAGCGCCACCATGCCGCCCGCCACGGCGATCAACAGCGCCATGCAGCCGATCAAGGTCCACACAGCCCGACTGAACCCATGCGAACCAGCGCCGGAAGTGTGACCGGGCCTGATCGACAACGGCACCCAAACAAATATCATGATGAGCAGGCCTGCAACCCATGCGGTGCGCGACTGTGCGAGCACGAACACCGCAACGCCCGCCCCCAAGATCAGCCAGCGCATCCACTGGCGGCGGCTGGGCGAATACAACTCCAGCAGCATGCCGAGCAGGGCCACCGGGCCAAGCGTGTTGGCATGCGCAGTGAGACCGAACAAGCGCCAGTCGATGCCGGGAATCACGCCGGGCTCGGGGCGGTGCAGCACAAAATCGGGACTGACGGCAATGCCGATCAGACTGCCGAGCAGCAACGTCGCAACAGCCAGTTTGGCGGCACCCAGAACCAGCCGCAGTTCCCGCACCGGTTGGCAGTAGGCGGCCAGCAGAAGGATCGGAACGTACAGCTCCTTGTACGAGAAACCCACGTGATCCGACAGAAACCCCTGAACCAGCAAGCTGCCAATGTAGAACGACAGCACCGCCGCCAGCAGCGGCCACGCGGGGTCTGGCTTCGCTGCTGCACGAGCCCGCACCCCGCCACGGAAAATTTCGACGGTGGCCGCACCCAGCAGGAACAAGCTGAGCCAACGCGACGCGGCGAAGCCGCTGGCGTAGTCGTCGTAGAGAACGACCTTGCTGTCCACCAGGGACGAATAGTTCAAGCTGCGGGTGGTCAGGGCGACCGACAGCAACGCGCCTAAACCAATGATGAGCAGCGCGGCGGCGACCCTGCCCTGTGCCGACACCCTGCCGGCCAACCGGTACTGCAACAAGCCCAACAGCGCCACCGCAAAGCCGATCAGCACGAAGATCGCTGCTGGCAGGAGCAGGGGGAGGAACTGCGCGCTCATACGCGAACCAGCCGCAGCCGAATCGGCGCGGGCGACAACGCGACCTGCCGTCTGCCGTCGGCTGCGAGCGAACAAGTCTGCACGGCGCCCCCCAGCAGCGTTTCGCAAGCAGCGACCTTCCAGCCTGCCGGCACATCAATTGGTTCAAGTCGGTCCAGTTCGCTCCAGGCAAAAATGCATCGCTCTGCACCACGCGCTCCGTGAATGACGACCGAATTCCCGATCAACGCGGCACCGGAGAGATGCACGCCGAGCAGCCACTGCTCGACGCGCAGCAGCGCGTCGAATCTTGGCGTGCGCTGAGCGTGCCGGTCGACCAAGCCACTGCGATAGTTGTCCCAGGCATAGTAGAAAAAGCGATCCATTCGGACAGCAGCGCCCAACAGCAGGAACTGAGCGAGCGTTGCGGCGGCTTGGGCTGCGGTGGGGCGCAGCGTGATGCCTTCGGGCAAAGGTTCGTGATCCTCGTAGGTCTCGACGCCGCATTCGGTGTTCCAAAGTGGTAACCCAGCCAGGCCCTGCCCGCGCATCACGTCGCGCACGTCGACGACCTGCTGCACAAACTGAAGCGCGTCGCGGGCGTAGAAGTGATACGCCACCACTTGAACCCACTGCGCGCCGCCGCTGCGAAGAAACAGATCAAGGCGGTGCGGCCCGTTGACGAAGCCAGGCGTCGTCAGCAACGCGGCCGGATCGACCCGGTCCAGCACGCCTCGTGCCACCCGCGCGAAGTCGACCATGTGCGCCACGCTGCCAGTAAAGAAACCGGGATGTTGCCGATCCAGCGCGTAGTCGGAAAAGTGCGGTTCGTTCCAAAGTTCGTAAGCCTGGATGCGGCCTCGGTAGCGTTCAGCGACGCGTCTCACGTACTCTTCCCAGTGGGCCAGTTTCACCGGCTCGGCAGCGCACCCCGGGCCATACGGGCCAGGCTCATCAGGGCGCGCGGACGCCCAGCGTGGTGTCGAGCCGAGCGTGTACAGAACGCCGGCACCGTGGGCCTCGGCAGCAGCCACGTAGGCATCCATCCGGTCGAAGTTCCAGACGCCGGCTCGCGGTGCCACGTCGCCCCATCGCGTGCCGGCATCCCACAGGCGCAGCGAGCCCACCATGGCGTCGACCCACTGCGTAAGCGGCTCCACTTTGTCAGGGCGCCCCACCAGACGGTGAAAGTGCGTTCCGAAATACGCGAGCGGCACCGCAGCGCCTGCCACCGACGGCGCTGCAGACGAAGCGCGAGTAAACGCGTCGCCGGCCGCTGCCCGCACCCCCAGCGACGCGATGCCGACAGCAGCACACAAGGTGCGCCGATGCATCATGTCCATCTCCATCTGGGCACCCGGCGTTTCTCAGGATTCGAACGCTCTGCTGTTTCGACTATGGCGGTCGCCTCAAGGCTGGCCACGTAGCTCAAGGCGATGCCGAAGATCAGGCTTTGCAGGTAGTCGGTGCCGTAGGGAACGTAATACACGAGCTGCATCAACACCAGCGCCAGCAACGCCTGAGCGGCGACGCCCCCTTGGCCCGACGCGCAGATCCGGTACAGACCGCGCACCACGTACGCGGCGACCAGCAAGAACGCGCCCAGGCCGACCAGCCCGGTGTTGAACAGCGTCTGCACATACATGTTGTGCGCCGTGTACTCCAGCTTGCGCAGCGCCCCCTTTTCGTCGCGCACCAGGCGCGACGGATCGGTACCGAAGCTCTGGCCGATGATGATCGAACGGGGTCCGGCGGCGGCCCAGTTGTCGATGATTGCCTTCCAGCTGCCGAGCCGTTCCCCAGCCGAGCCGCGCTCTGACAACGCGGTACCTGCGGAATTGGTGATCTGAGACCCGACACCCGACAGCTTGTCGGTCAGGAACATGGGCAGCGAGGTGGTCACGACGATGCCTACCAGCAGGATGGCCTGGCCCACCGCCGAGCCCCGCTGCAAGCGCCCCAGGAACACGCTGGCGAGCACCCCGGCAAGCGCAGCGACCCACACCGAGCGATGCTGCAGGACAACCACCGCTGCCAACAGCAGCGGCGACAGCGCCCGCGCCGCGACGAGCCCACCCGACGCACGCGCGAAAAACAGGCCTGCGACCAAGACCTGCGCGAGAACCAAGGCCTCGTAAGAGCGGATCACTCGGATCGGCCCGTCGTTGTTGTAAGCACCCTCCTCGGGCAGCAGTTCAGTGATCGGGGTGTAGTAGACGACCCAGCGGTACACCGTAATGCACAGGAGCAGCAAGGCGACACCCGCCAGCGCATTGAGGAGCAGTTGCAAGCGCTTCTCGTCGATGCCGAAGCTCATGCCGTAGAGGGCCGCAGCGGTGAAGTAGAAGTACGGCCGCGCCTGAACGCCCGCGCCTGAACCGTAGGTGATCAGACCGGTCACCAGGCTCAATGCGGCAACGGCGCTGTAGACAAGCCAAGCCCGGTGGATTCGGGGTCGATTCCTTGACATCAGCAAACGCAGAAGACCGATGACGCAGGCGAATGTCAGCGCCAGGTCGGTGTAGTACAAGGACACGCCGATCGGGATCGCGCCGACGAACATGAACAAGGCTTCGATAGCAAACATGCCGACGATGACGGCCGTTCCGGCACCGAAGCTCGAATAACAGAGCACGCCGAGCAGCGGCACGAGTAGCCCCAGGACCAACGCCACGGCATAGGGCGTTGCGAGGTAGGCATACGACAGGGCGTACAGCGCGTTGGCCTGCACGGCTCACCGCCTCGGCCAATGACCGCAGCGCAGGTCAGGCCTCACGAGCGCACCACAACGGACTGCACCGAACTGCGAACGGGCACATTGCTCACCGGCGGCTTGCCCATCGCAACCATCGCAAGTTGCGACGGATTGCCCCGCGCCCTGGTCGGCAAGCGGAGCCCGTTCATGCTGCAACCCCCATCGGGCGAACATCGCCGGCCAGTGCGATTTCGTATTCGCGTTCGTACGCGGTAGCCACCGCCTCGGCGCTGAACCGCGAACGCACCCGCTCACGGCCAATTCGGCCCAGCTGCTGCGAACCTGCGGCGTCGCTCAACAAGGCATGCAAGGCCTGTGCAATCGCTTCGGGACGTGTGACGTCGACCAGCCGGCCGGCCTCGCCGACCACCCACGGAACTGCGCCGCTGGCTGCGCCGGCGACCACGGGAACACAAGCTGCCATGGCCTCGGCCAGCACCGCGCCGAAAGACTCCTCCAATGCGGCGTGCATGAAGACATCGGCTTCGGTGAATTCCCGCAGCAGTTGCTCGTGACGCACCGCGCCGACAAAGCTCACGTTGCCGCTGAGACCACTGTGCCGCCACCAGTTCTGCGCCGTCTCGCCCTCGCCATGATCGTGTCCGAACACGCGCAGTTCGACACCCGGCAGACGCGTTGCCAGCAAGGCAAAGGCACGCAATGCAGCCTGCCCGTTCTTGCGAACGTCCCAGCCGTTGGCGACCATCAACACGCGCTGGCGCCCCGGCTGCGCCACACGCGGCCGAGCGAACGCCCGCTCGGGAATCGGATTGGGCACCACGCTGACCCGCGCGCGGCACAGCGGCTGGACCTGCCCGACCATGTAAGGCGACACAGTGGTGACATGGCGTGCATGCCGCAGCACATGCCAGGCCATGCCGGCGCGCAGCCACCGATACGCGCCGTGCCGAAAGTCGCGCTGGAAGCGCGCGATGACGAACGGCGAGTCGTGGCAGGTCACCACATGCGGCAAGCCGCTTCGCAGCGCGGCCCATGCGAACTCATAAGACCAATGCGCATGCACCAGATCAGGTTGCGCCTGCGCTATCGCGCGCTCCAGGCCCTGTCGCTCGAAGGCATACAGGTCGACGATGCGACCGGGCCGGTGGCCGTTGAAAGGCCAGGCGCGTGGGCGCATCGGGCAGCAGTGCAGCTCGAAGCCCGGCCCGCGCGCAACGACCGTGGCCTGCGGGTCGAGCGGCAGGTCGCTGGACAGCGTGAATGCAGACACCCGGTGGCCCCGGCGCAGCAGTTCACCGATCAGAGTGCCCAGCAGAGGCGCGCCGACATAGCCGCGCGGCAACGAGGACGCCGAATCGTCGAGCAGGTGCGCGACGTCCGCCGATGCGACGGGGGCGGCGATGCCGATGTGAAGCGTCACGTCAATACCGCCCGGCCGTCCGAAGGTGCTGACGCACCATCGAGCTTGCAAGCCCGATGGCCCACCGGCACAGCCACAGCCAATGCCGGGTTGGCTGCGCCCGTCAAAGGGTCGAAACCGAGGCGGTCCACACAGCCGTAGATGCTTTGCAGGGTTTGCTTCATCTTCGGGTTCATAACAGCGAGCGCACGCGGTCCGCGATGCGCTTGACGAGCGGGGCGCGCGGACCCGAGGCGTCGGTGCGATAGAAGCCGCGTCGCGAGAAGTCCATCGCGATGCCGTGGCGGGCAAACAGCGGCTCGACGATGTGCTGCTCCCATTGCCCCTTCACGACACCGGTGGGTCGGTATGGAAAAATCTCCCTGCCTTCGCCGTGAAATCGGTCGCGGTTCACGCACAGCACGCGGTCCTTGATGCGGCGGGCCCGGGCCGAACCGAACACCTCCAGCTGCCACGGGCTTTCGTGCCTGCGCAGGTGGCCGCGCAGCGTGCTTTTGCGCCACAGCGCGGCCTGCAACGCAATGCGGTATCGGGCGTGCTGGTCGACTTCCCACAGCAGCGGGTGGGCACTGGGCTTCCAGGGTCCGGAGCCACCGCATTCCATCAGGCGGATCACGTCGGCACGACCCGCACGCATTTCACCCAGCAAGGTCTCAAGGGTCGCGTGTTGAACGGCAGCCTCCAGAAAGAAGTCTTCCTGCAGGTACAGCACGTAGGGGGTCGTGATGTCGTCCAGGCAGCGAGACAGGCACTCGCTCCAGGTCAGGCGCGTGACTGCATTGCGGGCCACACGCGCAGGGTGAATCGACAGTCCGGTGAAGCGCGGGGCCTTGGTTTCGGTGTTGAGCACGATCGGATACGGGCACGTGGGCCAGTAGCGATTGAACAAGTAGAAGAACGGTGCCCAGCAATCCTCGAAGCCATCGGAGGTATTGACGAGGATGGTCAGATCGTTCACGGGCGTCAGCATGGGCATGGGCGGCTCTACACGTCAGCGAACAATTGCTCGCGAATCGCCGTGACGATGTCGCGGTAGACCCGGGTCGCGTTCAGTCGCTCGCGCGCATACGCCACGCCCTGCTCGCCGATCTCGACCAACTGCCCGCGCGGCATGCTCAGCAGCAGGTCGGCCACGTCGAGCGCCTCGGCCGGGCTGTGCACGAAGTAGATGCCCTTGGCACCCGGGAACAGGTGCTCGTAGCCGCGCTGGTGGTTGGTGATGTGAACCACGCCCGTGGCCAGGCTGATGGGCAGCCGGTCGGACGAGTACATCGCGATCTCGTCGAACTGGCCCCAGTTGATGGTGAGCCACGACGAGCGAATGGTTCGCTCCTGCGCATCGAATGGAATCGGGCCGCGGCAATACGGCTCGCCCTGCCAGCCCCGGCCGGCACCGAAGACGGCGTAGCGGTCGCCATAGGCGCTGTGGAAGGCCCGCGACATCAGTTTGCGGTTGCGACCGCCCGGCAGAAACAGGAAGGGCACGCGCTTCAGGCAAGTCAGGTTGGCAATCATGATCGCGTCGTACGTACGGCTCAGCGTGGGTTGCCAGGCCTGGCCGAAACGTTCGTCGTCGTACGAGTGCGGTGCGAACAACACCCGCTTCGCGCCGGCACGCCGAACGTGCTCGGCCAGGTAGCCCAGGCCCACCAGAATGGCCATGTCGCTCTCGGCGAGTGCGGCCTTCATGGTGTCGTCGAGCGGCTTGATGAACTTGCCGTAGGGGTCGGGGTCGTGCCAGACGAACTTGGGCCGGGAGGCCACCGACTTCAAGCGCTGCACGTAGGCGCGGTCTACCGGATAACTGCGGTTGAGGTGCTGAAAATAAATCACGTCGGGCTGAAACGCCTGCACCGCCGCATGCAGTTGCTCCAGCGCTTGCGAATGGCTTGCTGCCTTTGCACGTTCGACAAGGTAGGAGTAGGCGGTGTAGGCCGAGAAGACACCCTCGTCCGCGAGCAACTTGAACGCCTTGCGCGGGCCGACCTGGTCGCCGGCCTGGCTCTCGTTCGGCACGTAGAAGAATCGCAGGGGCTTCATCGGTGCAACGCCCGCATTGGCAGCGCCTGCAGCAAGCTGGCGTGCCAGCGGCGCACGCTGTCGAACCGTTGCAGGGGAGCGTAGCCCGGAAAAATGACCAGCAGCAAGAGGACACCGCCGCCCAGGGTGGCGGCGCCTGCCAGAGACTCGAGCAGCACGCGGCCGATCAAGGGCAGGCCCGCCGCCAGACCGACCGAAGCCGCGACGCCGACCGTGATCGACACCACCAGGCCGGTGATTGCGAACAGTGCGATCTGCCACCAGAGTTGCACCGGGGCGATGCCGAGCAGGCGCGCGACCAAGTGCATGCCCAGCGCCAGCCTGACCGTCTCGGCCAGCACCACCGCGACAGCGATGCCGACCAGCCCCCAGCGCGCGAGCAGCAGCACCACGGCGATCTTGAACAGGAGCACCAGCGACTGCAGCCGCAGCTTCGGGTTGAGCGCGGCCAGGCTGTCGAGCGTGACGCCGCAGGCCACGAACATGAACATCGGCGGCACGGCAAACGCAACGATCACCACGATCGGCACGATGTCCAGCCACTTCGCGCCGAGCAGCAGCGCCACCACGTCGGGCGCAGCCGCCGCAATGCCGCAGGCCACGGCCGTGCTGAACACGCCGATGCTGAGCAGCAGCATCTGAAAACCGTCGGCCAGCCGGCTGCGGTCAGCCTGCATACCCGACAGCGCGGGGAACAGCACCTTGTTGACCGCGCTCACCCCGAGCTCGACCGGCATGTTGACCAAGGTGATGGCCCGATTGAAAAAGCCCAGATCGACCTTGCCGAGGTAGCGACCGATGAACAGGCTCTCGACATTGGCCGACAGAAATTCAAGGAAGCCGATCAGCGAATGGCGTGAGCCGTAAGCCCACAGGCGCGAGAACGCAGCGCCAGGCACGGGCCAGGTCAGCGGATATTGGACGGCCATGAAGCCGAGCACGATCAACACCGTCTGCTGGCTCAACGTGGCAGCCACCAGGCTCCACACGCCCAGCCCCCGGTTGGCGCATGCGATGCCGACCGCGCCGTAGCCGAGCACGAAGCTGAACACCTCAATGCCGCTGACGCGCTTGAAGCGCGCCTGGCGCCGCAGCAGCGCGATCGGCAGCCCGCCCAGCGCGCTCAACACCAGCGACAGACCCAGCACGCTGATGAGCAGGCTCAGCTCCGGGGCCCGGAACCCGGCTGCGAACAGCGGCGCCGCCAGCAGCATGCCGCCGTACAGCGCCGCGCCGATGCCCAGGGCCATCAGCAACGCGGCGGTGGTGTCTTCAGACGTGATCTGCGGCCGCTGGATGATGGCTTGCGCGAACCCCATCTGCGAGAAGAAGCTCGCAAAGCGCAGCGCGATGATGCCCATCGCCATCAGGCCGAACGCTGCCGGGTCGAGCAAGCGAGCCAGCACCGCCATGAAAACGAACTGGCATGCCGCCGTGACAACGGTCGCCGCCGCCGACCAGCCCAGGCCCGACAGGATTTGCTGCGCGTTCATTGGCGGACCGCGACATCGGGCGCAGGGTCGCGAAGCGCACCCGGCTCGGCAAAGACGAAGTTGTGGGTGGACAGCGTGTTGACGCCCGTGCTTGCAATGCTGCGAGCTTGGTCGTAGTCGAATGGGATCAGCGTTTTGCCGACGGTCCACGCGCTGTAGCCGGCTTGCTCGAAAAGCTCGAAGGTCGCGCGCAGATTCGGGTTGACTTTCACGCCACCCGGAAAGTGCTCGTCGATGCAGATCTCGACCATCCAGACCGGCTTGCACACGGCGCGAAGCAGCGATGTCGCGCCGTTTAGCACGCCGAGCTCGGCTCCCTCCACATCGATGAGGATGAAGCAACGCTGATCGTCGAAGCGACCTCCCACACTGTCGTCTAGCGTCGTCAACGGCACCGTTTGCCGATAGCCGCTTGGAATGCCGGCCCAGCCCTCGAGCAAAGACGCCGCAGTGCCGCCACCGAAGATATCGACCAGCCCGCGCCGCGCGCCCACCGCCACCGGAAGCACCTCGACGCGTTCGTCCCAGTCATTGATCAGCAGGTTCCGGTACAGGTACTGCAGGTTGTTGGGCACGGGCTCGATGGCCACCACCCGACGGCCCGCCTGCAACGCGAAGCAACAGTAATAACCGACGTTGGCGCCGACATTGATGAACACGTCGGCGTCGCGCAGCAACTGCTTTACGACACGCACTTCGTCGGGCTCGAAGGTACCGGCTTCCATGGCCGGGTGGCCAATGAACTTGAAGCCGAACGGCGTCTGCACCGGGCTGCGCGTGAAGTGCCCCATGTCGCGGTAATGGCGATACGCCATGGCCAGGCGCGGGCTGCGCTCCACCAGGGGTCGCACGGATCGGGCCAGGCGGTTCAGAAGCGTCATGAGTTGTGGTGTGGGGTAGACGGCAGGCCGGCAGACTCACAAGGAAACGACGGGCCGCTCCCGAGTTCCTTGACCCCCTCGGGGGGCGGCCGCCACGCGGCGGCCTGGGGGCGCTCATGCGCAATGAAATCGGCATAGGCCGCCATCAGACCCGTGCGCAGACCGGTGGCTGCGCGCCAGCCGCTCGCAGTCAGCAGGCGTACATCGAGCAGCTTGCGCGGCGTGCCGTCAGGCTTGCTGACATCCAGCGTGATGCGGCCTGAGAAACCGACGACCTCGCGAACCATCTCAGCCAGTTCGCGAATGGTCACGTCCTCGCCGACGCCGACATTGACCAGCGGTGGCTCGAAGCGCCCGGTCACTGATTCGTCGCTTCCCAGCAAGCTGTCGAAGGTCGCGTCCGGCAGGCTCATCAGGTGCACGCAGGCGCCGGCCATGTCGTCGCTGTAAAGGAATTCGCGGCGCGGCGTGCCGGTGCCCCAGACCGTGACCTTGGAGTCACCGCGCTGCTTGGCCTCGTGGAACTTCCGAAGCAGGGCCGGAATGACATGGCTGTTGGCCAGGTCGTGGTTGTCGCCCGGACCGTACAGGTTGGTCGGCATCGCGCAGAGGTACCTGGTGCCGTACTGCCGGTTGAAACTCCAGCACATCTCGATACCCGCGATCTTGGCCAGCGCGTAGGCACGATTGGTGGGTTCCAGCGGGCCGGTGAGCAGGCTCGACTCCTTGATGGGCTGCGGCGCCAGCCGGGGGTAGATACAACTCGAACCCAGGAACAGCAGGCGCCGCACGCCGTGTTCGTGCGCCGCGCGAATGACGCTGGTCTGGATCGCCAGGTTGTCGCGAATGAAGTCGGCGGGGTGGCTGTTGTTGGCATGGATGCCACCCACTTTCGCGGCAGCAAGGAAGACGTGTTCGGGCTTCTCGACGGCGAAGAATTCGGCGGTCGCGCGCGCATCGGTCAGGTCGAGTTCGGCGTGGCTTCGCGTGAGTAGTCGCGTGTGCCCGCTGGCCTTTAATTGGCGCATGAGTGCCGACCCAACCAGGCCGCGATGGCCTGCGACGTAGACCCGTTGTCCCGGCCTCATCGCCGAGGACGCAGCTTCACTCGTGGTAGTCATACGCTTGAAAGCCGGCGCTCTTGACGAGCGAGTCGCGGGTGGCCGAGAGGTAATCGCTGTCGACCATCTCGCGCACCAGCGCCTCGAACGTCGTGGTCGGTGTCCAGCCCAGACGCTCCCTGGCCTTGGTTGGGTCGCCGAGCAGGGTTTCGACTTCGGTCGGGCGGAAGTAGCGCGGGTCGACGCGCACGATCACGTCGCCCACGCGGCACTGCGCCTGCGCACCCGTCACCGCCACCACGCAGCCGATCTCGCGCTCGCCGGCGCCTTCGAATTGCACCTCGATGCCCAGCATCGCAGCCGCGCTGCGCACGAAGTCACGCACGCTGTACTGCACGCCGGTGGCAATCACGAAGTCCTCGGGCTGCGCCTGCTGCAGCATCAGCCACTGCATCTCGACATAGTCTTTCGCGTGGCCCCAGTCGCGCAGCGCGCTCATGTTGCCCAGGTACAGGCAGTCCTGCAGGCCCAGCGCGATTCGCGCCATGGCGCGGGTGATCTTGCGGGTCACGAAGGTCTCGCCGCGCAGCGGGCTTTCGTGGTTGAACAGGATGCCGTTGCAGGCGTACAGGCCGTAGGCCTCGCGGTAGTTGACGGTGATCCAGTAGGCGTACATCTTGGCCACGGCATACGGGCTGCGCGGGTAGAACGGCGTGGTC
>JANNBZ010000247.1:0-3104 GCA_031386065.1 Burkholderiales bacterium | reverse complement strand
GTGAAGGGCCTGTCGAGTCTGATGGAGCCGTTCATCATCGTCATCCTGGGCGTGTTGATCGGTGGCATCGTGGTCTCGATGTACCTGCCGATCTTCAAGCTTGGCCAAGTGGTCTGAGCGGGGCTGATGTCTTCGGACATTTTGGAACTGCTTCTGTCGCCGCCGCTGCTGGCCCTGCTCGGGCTGTGCGTCGGCAGCTTCCTGAACGTGGTGATCCACCGCCTCCCGCTGATGCTGGAGCGCGGCTGGAAACTCGACAGCGCCGAGATGCTCGGCGTCAAGCTCGACGCGCCGCCGGCCGTCATCACCTTGTCGACGCCGCGTTCGCGCTGTCCCTCATGCGGGCACCCGATCGCATGGCATGAAAACGTTCCTGTCCTCAGCTATTTGCGTTTACGCGGCAAGTGTTCCGCTTGCAAAACGTCCATTTCGCCGCGCTACCCGATCATCGAAATCGTGACGGCGTCTGTGTTCGCTGCGTTGGCGTGGAAGTTCGGCGCGCAGCCTGTCACCTTGCTGTGGTGCGGCTTTGCCGCCGTGTTGGTGGCACTGGCCGGCATCGACTGGGACACCACCTTGCTGCCCGACGACCTGACCTTGCCGTTGCTGTGGGCAGGGCTGGTCGCAGCGGCACTCGGGTGGACGATTCCGCTGTCGTCTTCGGTGTGGGGCGCGGTGGCGGGCTACCTGTCGTTGTGGACGGTCTACTGGCTGTTCAAGCTGGCCACCGGCAAGGAAGGCATGGGCTTCGGCGACTTCAAGCTGCTGGCCGCGCTGGGTGCCTGGCTGGGCGCGAACATGATTTTGCCGATCGTGCTGGCCGCCTCGGTCATCGGGGCGGTGGTCGGTATTGCGATGAAGCTCAAGGCGTCGCTGCGCGAAGGTCGCTACGTGCCGTTCGGTCCCTTTCTCGCCGGCGCAGGCATGGTGGTGTTGCTGCTGGGGTCGCCCCGCGTGCTCGACTGGCTGGGCTGGTCCTGAGGGCCGCGCTCCAGGTGATGACGTGGCGTTGCACAAGGCACTACGCGTTGGGCTGACCGGCGGCATCGGCAGCGGCAAGAGCACGGTGGCCGCGCTGCTGGTGAACCACGGCGCAAGCTTGATCGACGCCGATGCGATCGCCCGTGAAATCGCGCAGCCCGGCGGCATCGCCATCGCGGCGATTCGCGAAGCCTTCGGTCCCGAGGCGCTGGATGCCAACGGCGGACTGGACCGGGCGGCCATGCGCGCACGCGCCTTCGCCGACCCCATCGCCAAGCGGCGCCTCGAAGCCATCCTGCACCCCTTGATCGGCGTGGAGACCCAGCGTCGCGACGACGCAGCGGGCCACGCCGTGCGGGTCTTCGACGTGCCCCTTCTCGCCGAGTCCGCCCATTGGCGCGGACGGGTCGACCGGGTGCTGGTGGTTGATTGCAGCGAGACCACCCAGATCGCCCGCGTGACCCAGCGCTCGGGTTGGAGCGCACAAACGGTTCAGGCAGTGATCGCCCAGCAGGCCAGTCGGGATCGCCGACGCGCCTGCGCCGACGCGGTGATCCACAACGACGGCATCTCACTCGACGAACTGGCCGCGCAGGTGGCTGCACTGTGGACGGCGTGGTGCCTGCCACGCTGAAGGTCGGGCGCGGCCCTGTGGAACAATCGCCGATGAGCGTCGCCGAGGCACACGCAGGCCGCGCGTGCCAACGCCAAAACTGACGCAGAAGGAAGCCCCTTGGTCCTCTACGAATACCCGTTCAACGAAAGCATCCGCACGATGCTGCGGCTGGAGCATCTGTTCGACCGGCTCGGTCAGTTGATGGCGCGCGATTCGGCCATGGACCACCACTTTGCGCTGGCCACCATCTTTGAAGTGATGGACGTGGCTTCGCGTGCCGATCTGAAGTCGGACCTGCTGAAGGATCTGGAACGCCAGAAGAGCCTGCTCGCCAGCTACCGGGGCAATCCGTCGGTTTCGGAGCAGATGCTCGACGACGTGGTTGCCAAGATCGAACATGCCTTCAACGGCCTGAACCAGTTGCCCGGCAAGGCAGGCCAAGCGCTGACCGCGAACGACTGGCTGATGAGCATCCGCAGCCGCATCAGCATTCCCGGCGGCACCTGCGAATTCGACCTGCCCGCCTACTACGCCTGGCAGCAGTTCGAGCCGCTGCGCAGGCGCGCCGACCTGATGACCTGGGCCGCCAGCCTGATGCCGCTGGCCGAGGCGCTGAACGTGCTGCTGGGCCTGCTACGCGACTCCGGCGTGCCGCACCGCGTGGCCGCCAGCGCAGGCCAGTATCAGCAGAGCCTGCCAGCGGGCCGCACCCACCACTTGCTGCGCCTGCGCATCGACCCCGCCGAGCAACTGGTGCCCGAAATCAGCGGGCACCGCCTGATGGTGCTGATCCGTCTGATGCGGCAGGACGCCGACGGCCGCCTCAAATCGACCTCTGCCGACGCGAGCTTCGAGCTCACCCTGTGCACATGAGCCCCGGCAAGGCGCGAATCGTCGTCTGCCCCACCTGCGGCGGCGACAGCGTGTACGCCGCCAGCAATCCGTCGCGGCCGTTTTGCAGTGAACGCTGCAAGAACATCGACTTCGGCGCCTGGGCCAGCGAGAGCTTTCGCGTCGAGGCGCCGCCCACCGCGCCGGACGACGGCGACACCAACGAGCCGCGGCACTGAGCCGGGCTTCCCGGTTCGCCCGTTTCGGCCCGCAACCGGGTGCACTTGCAAGCACGGTTTCCGCCCCTATAATCCTCGTTGCTAGCACTCGACCGGCTTGAGTGCTAATGGCACCAGGGGCAGCAGTTTCAACTGCCAAAACCTGATCGCCAGCAAGTGAATGTGCGCTCACTCGCGTTTATTCATCCGTCCAAGCTTGTTTTCTCTCATCAAGGAGACCTTATGAAACTTCGTCCATTGCACGATCGCGTGATCGTCAAGCGCCTCGAACAAGAAACCAAAACCGCTTCGGGCATCGTGATTCCCGACAATGCCGCCGAAAAGCCTGACCAAGGTGAAGTGCTGGCTGTGGGCGTGGGCAAGCGCACCGACAAGGGCGACCTGATCGCCATGAACGTCAAGGTCGGCGACCGCGTTCTGTTCGGCAAGTACAGCGG
>JANNBZ010000220.1:0-4694 GCA_031386065.1 Burkholderiales bacterium | reverse complement strand
CAGCAGACCGCCGGCCAGCGGGCTCCACACCATCAGGGCCACGCCTTCGCTGCGCAGCATCGGGATCAGCTCGCGCTCCAGGTCGCGGCCGGCCACGGTGTAGTAGGCCTGCAGCGACTCGATGCGCGCCAGCCCCAGCCGTTCCGAGATGCCCAATGCCTTGGCGATCTGCCAGGCCGCCCAGTTCGACACGCCGATGTGGCGCACATGGCCGTGGCGCACCAGTTGGTCGAGCGCGCGCAGCGTCTCCTCGATCGGGGTGGCCGGGTCGAAACCGTGGATCTGGTACAGGTCGATGTGGTCGAGTTGCAGCCGCTGCAGGCTGGCCTTCACGCCGTCGAGGATGTGGCTGCGCGAGGCGCCGCGCGCGTTCGGGCCGGGGCCCATGTCGCCGAAGACCTTGGTCGCGACGATCACGCTGTCGCGTGGCACCTTCAGGTTTTTCAGGGCCTGGCCGGTGATCTGTTCCGAGCGTCCGCCGGCGTACACGTCGGCGGTGTCGATGAAGTTGATGCCGCCGTCGATCGCCGTGCCGACCAGCCGCTCGGCGTCACCCTGTTGCAGCGCGCCGATCTGCTGCCAGATGCCCTCGCCGCCCCCGAACGTCATGGTGCCCAGGCACAGCTCAGAGACGAAAAGGCCGGTTCGGCCGAAGGGACGGTAGCGCATGGGGGAGCCTCCTGACGTGTGACGGGGGATGGGTTCGCCGCAGCATAGTGCGCGCCCATCAATCCTGCCGAGTCAGGTTGTTGCCAGCGCCGTCAGCAGCTCGTCGATCGGCGCCGGCCGGTGCAACAGGTAGCCCTGCGCGAAGTCGATGCCCATGCCGCGCAGGCGCTCCAGCACCGCCGGCTTGTCGACGAATTCGGCCACCGTCTGCACGCCCAGCACCTTCGCCACGTCGGCGAAGCAGCGCACGGCCGCTTCGTCCAGCGGGTCGTCGATCATGTCGCGCACAAACTGCCCGTCGATCTTCAGGAAGTCGACCGCCAGCGTCTTCAGGTAGCCGAACGACGACGCGCCGGCGCCGAAGTCGTCGAGCGCCACGCGCACGCCGACAGCGCGCACTTCGTCGATGAACACGGCCGCGTCGGCCATGTGGGTCACGGCGGCGGTTTCGGTGATTTCAAGGCACAGCCTGGCGCACAAATGCGGGCCGGCTTCGGCCAGCAGGTCGAGCGCCCAGCGGTGGAACGAGCGGTCGCCGACCGATTGGCCAGACAGGTTGACGCTGAGCAATTCAAACGGGGTCTGCGCGGGCAAGGCCTTCATCCAGGCGACGGCCCGCTTGAGCACCCAGCGGTCGATGCGCGACACCAGGTGAAAGCGCTCGGCCGCCGGCAGAAAGGCGCCCGGCAGCACCACCGCTCCGTCGGCTTGCGTCATGCGCAACAGCACTTCGGCATGAACGCCGGTGGCGTTGCCGCTCAGCGGCGCGATGCGCTGCGCGTAGAGCACGAAAGCGTCTTCGTCCAGCGCCTTTTCGATGCGCGCGGTCCACTGCATTTCGAACTGCCGCTCGTGCATGGCGCTGTCGGTGTCGAACCACGCATGCACCCGGTTGCGACCGGCTTCCTTGGCCGCATAGCACGAGGCGTCGGCCGCCTGCTGGATGGCCACCGTGGTGGCCCAGCGTTTGTCCACCGGCACCAGGCCGATGCTGGTGCCAATGCGAAAACGGCGCTCTTCGTGGATGAAGCGGAAGTCGTCCATGCGGTCGCAGATCTTCTGCGCCACGCGCTGTGCCTGCTCGGCCGAGCAGTGCTCCAGGATGATGGCGAACTCGTCGCCGCCCAGCCGCGCCAGCGTGTCGCGGTTGCGAATGGCCTCGCCCAGCAGCTTGGCCATCTGCTGCAAAAGCTGGTCGCCCACGGCATGGCCGCAGGCGTCGTTGACGAGCTTGAACTGGTCGAGGTCGATGTACAGCAGCGCGTGGTGGCTTGCGTCTTCATGCGCCTTCGTCAGCACGCGCTGCAGCCGGACTTCAAACTCGGCGCGGTTGATCAAGCCGGTCATCACGTCGTGGGTCGCGCGGTAGCTCATTTCGCCCGACAGCCGGCGTTGCTCGGTCACGTCGTGGAACACCAGCACCGCGCCGAGCATGTCGCCGCCCTGGTTGCGAATCGGCGCGGCGGAGTCTTCGATGCCGTATTCGCTGCCGTCGCGCGAGATCAGCAGGGTCTGGTGCGCCAGGCCCACCACCTCGCCGCGCTGCAGGCAGCAGGAGACAGGGTCGGGCGCGGGTTCGCGGGTGGCTTCGTTGACGATGTGGAACACCTGCATCAACGGGCGCCCCTTGGCCTCGGCCACCAGCCAGCCGGTGAGGCGCTCGGCCACCGGATTGAGCCAGGTGATTTGGCCGCGCGCATCGGTGGTGATGACGGCGTCGCCGATCGACGCCAGCGTCACCCGCAGCAGCGACCGTTCTTCGGCCAGCGCGGCGGCCATGCGCCGTTGTTCGGTGATGTCCCAGTTGGCGCCGGTCATGCGCATCACACGGCCGCTGGCATCGCGGCTCAGGCGCGCGGCGCTGCGCAGGTGGTGCACGCTGCCGTCGGGCCAGACCACGCGGAACTCGGTATCGAAGGGCTTGCCCCCGCGCATGGCCGCCCACATGGCCTGCTCGGTGGCGGCCAGGTCGTCCGGGTGCACACCGCGCCGCCACAGCACGGTTGGGTCGGTGCCGCTGTTCTCGGGGTCCCCGAACAGGCGGCGCATCCAGGCGTCCCAGAACGGCGCCTGGCCGTCAAGGTCCCAGTCCCAAATGCCGATGCCGCCGCTGTCGGTGGCCAGCGCCACGCGCTCGTTGGCATGTTGCAACGCGATCCGCTGGGCGACGCGCTCGCTCACGTCCTGAAAGGCGCCGACCAGCCGCACCGGCTGGCCGTCCGTGAATTCGGCCGAGCCCACGGCGCGCACCCAGATGCGCTGGCCGTCGGCGCGGATCAGCGCCAGTTCCAGGTCCCAGGACTCGCCGGTGGTGATGGCCGCCTGCACGGCCGCATCGATCAGCGGGCGGGCTTCGGGCGCATAGAACTCGATGGCGCGTTGCAGGTCCGGCAGGTAGCCGGGCGCGACGCCGTGGATGCGGCAGGTTTCGTCGGACCAGAAAAGCTGGCTCTTCACGAGGTCGAGTTCCCAACCGCCGACGCCGGCCAGCTTGCCGGTGCGGCCGAGGAAGAATTCGCTCTTGCGCAGCGCCCCTTCGTGTTGCTTGCGCGCGGTGATGTCGAACGACAGCGAACAGTAGCCCACGGTCTGGCCTTGCGCGTCGACGTCGGGGATCAGGCTTTGCTGATACCAGCGGTCGAGCCCTTGAATGGTCGAATGAACTTCGAACTGCCGTGCCTCGCCGCGCAGCGCGGCGTCGAGGTGGTCCTTGATCTGGGCGTAGACCGCCTCGCCGCGAAACTCGCGCTGGGTCCCGCCGACGTGGCTCGCCGGGTCGGCACCGTAGATGCGCCGAAAATGCTCGTTGATGAAGGTGCAGCGGTGCTCGCCGTCGAAATGCGAAATGACGGCTGGCAGGTTGTCGGTAATCGCGCGCAGCCGGCGCTCGGCCTGCAGCAGCGGCGCCTGGTTGTCGAGCACCTGTTGCGCCAGCGCCGTGCGGCTGCGCAGTTCGCGTTGCAGCAAGATGAACGCGACTGCTGCCGACGCGATCGACACCGCCAGCGCAACGCCGGCCAGGCCCGCCACGTTCGCGAGGTTCGCAACCTGCTTCAGGTCGTCGTGTGTTGCGTAGGCCAGCATGGCCAGCGCAGCCAGCGCGGCAGCGCCAGCGAGGAACAGCGCGGCCCTGAGCGCGTCGAGCGTGAATCCTCGCAGGCCGAAGCGTGATGCCATGGAGTAGAGATTTGTTTGTGCGCGCGGCGAAGCTGTCGCCTGCGGCCATAGAAAATTGAAGTCTACCAACCGCTGCCGCGCGTCAAGCCCGGAACTGACGGCCCTTTGCCCGCCTGATCGTGGCCATTCCGACGCCGGGCGGATTTGTCTTTGTTTGTAAATTCGCTTTTAAATGTGCAAGTTGCACATTTATAGTCTGACCATGGCTGAGACCTCAGCCACGCCCCCGCTGCTTCCGCAGTGCCAAGGAGATTCCGATGCTGAACCGACTGTCTGACCTTCGCCGTCCCGCGCAAGGATTCCTGAGCTTGATCTGCGCTGCGGCCGTGGTGGCCGCTTGCGGCGGCGGCGGCAGCGACCCGCTGCCGGTTGGCACCAAGAGCGCGTTCTCTGCCGGCGCCATCACCGGCTTCGGCTCGGTGATCGTCAACGGCGTGCGCTTCGACGACTCGGCGGCCAGCGTGACCGACGACGACGGCACCGCGCACCGCAACGACGAGCTGCGCCTGGGCATGGTGGCCGAGATCGACAGCAGCAGCATCACCACCGACGACACCGGATCGCACGGCACCGCCCGCGCCATCCGCTTCGGCCCCGAAATCATCGGCCCGGTTTCGGCCGTCGCCGTCGACGGCACCTCGCTGGTGGTGCTGGGTGAAACCGTGCAGATCACCGCCACCACATTGTTCGACGACCGCCTGGTCGGCGGGCTGGCCGGCATCGTGGCGGGCACCAGTGTGGTCGAGGTCCACGGGCTGCTCGACGTGACCACCGGCGCCTACACCGCCACCCGCATCGAACCGAAGCCGAACGCACCGTTCTTCAAGCTGCGCGGCGTGGTGAGCAAC
>JANNBZ010000161.1:0-9082 GCA_031386065.1 Burkholderiales bacterium | reverse complement strand
CCTCGCCCGCCCGCACGCTGGCCGGCAGCAGGGCTGCACAGGCGCTGAAAACAAGCGCTTCAATCGACGGGCCGTGGGGTGTTGAAGGCATGGCGCTGCGACTCCTGTCAAAGCCGATCGACATAGCCGAAGCTGCCGTGGTCGCGCACTTCGGTGGCGGCGTCGAGCAGGCCTTTCATCGCTGCGCGGTACAGCGAGGTGGCCAGGCTGACGCGTCGCACGCCGGCGGCTTCCAGCTCGGCCAGCGTGAACGACTTGCCCTTGATGCCGACCATGAAGTTGACCGGTTTCGTGAGTGCGGCGCACACCGCGCGCACCGCCGCCAGGTCGGGCAGGGCCGGCGCGAACAGCACATCGGCACCGGCGCGCTCGAAGGCCTGCAGGCGCCGGATGGTGTCGTCCAGGTCGGGTTTGCCGCGCAGGAAGTTCTCGCAGCGCGCCGTCAGCGTGAAGGCGAACGGCAATGCGCACGCCGCCTGCACCGCAGCGGCCACGCGCTCGACAGCGTGGTCGAAGTCGTACAGCGGTGCTTCCTTGCGGCCGGTCGCGTCTTCAATCGACCCGCCGACCAGCCCGGCCTCGGCGGCCAGCGCGATGGTCTGCGCGACGAACTCGGGCGCGTCGCCGAAGCCGTTTTCCAGGTCGGCCGACACCGGCAGCTCGGTGGCCGCGACGATGGCGTGCGCATGCGCGATCGCCTCGTCGCGCGTGAGCTGGCCGTCGCGGCGGCCCAGCACGCCAGCCGATGCGGCGCTGGACGTGGCCAGCGCCGAGAAGCCCAGCTCGGCCAGCGCACGTGCCGAGCCGGCGTCCCAGGGGTTGGCGATGACGAAGGCGGCGGGGCCGGCGTGCAGCGCGCGAAAGCGTTCGGCCTTCTCGCTTTGCGTGGGCTTCATGCGGTTCCCCCGGCGGCGGCGGACACCGGTTTCAAAACGCGCTGCGTCGACGCGGGGTACCGGGCCAGGGCGCTGGCCGGCCGGCGCGGCCGGGCCACGAATTCGCCGCCGCAGTTCGGGCAGGTGCCGCCCAGGCGGTTTTGAACGCAGTCAGCGCAGAAGGTGCATTCGAAGCTGCAGATGCGCGCCTCGGTCGACTCGTTCGGCAGGTCGCGGTCGCAGCATTCGCAGTTGGGGCGCAGTTGCAGCATGACGATCTCCGGGGCGTGGTGGGTGCAGTGGGTGCGGTAACCCCCGGAGTTTTCCACAAGCCGTGCGGCGGCGCCGGCACGCGCTTTTCGCGCGCCGCGCGTGCGTTGGTCAGTGCCTCAAGTCAGTGCAGCATGAAAGCGCTGCGCGGCCCGGCAGGTCGCTGCCGCGCCAGCCAGCCGGCTGACCACTGCGCGAACTCCGAGGCCGGCATCGGCTTGCCCATGTGGTAGCCCTGGGCCTGGTCGCAGTTCAGCTCGCGCAGCATGTCCCAGACCTTGGCGTTCTCGACGCCCTCGGCCACCACGCACAGGCCCAGGTTGTGCGCCAGGTCGATGGTCGAACGCACGATCTTCGCGTCGTCGGGGTCGGTCTCCATGCTGCGCACGAAAGACTGGTCGATCTTCAACTCGTCCACCGGCAGCCGCTTCAGGTAGGCCAGCGACGAATAGCCGGTGCCGAAGTCGTCGATCGACAACTTGAAGCCCAGCGCGCTGAGTCCGTTCAGCGTGTTCAGCGCGCGCTGCGGGTCGTCCATGATCGCGCTCTCGGTGATCTCCAGGCAGAACGCTTCGGCCGGCACCTGGTGCTTGATCAGCAGCGCCTCGAACTTCTGCGGCAGCTCCAGGTCCAGCAGGTCGCGCGTCGACAGGTTCACCGACAGCACCAGTTGCAGGCCCTCGTCGTGCAGCATCTGCCAGTGGCGCGCGGCTTCCTCGAAGATCCAGATCGTCAGCACGCGGATGAAACCGGTCTGCTCGGCGAACGGAATGAACTGCATCGGCGGCACCAGGCCGCGCGTCGGGTGCTGCCAGCGCACCAGCGCCTCGGCGCCCACCACGGTGGCGGTGTCCAGCGCCAGCTTGGGTTGCAGGTACAGGCGCAGTTCGCCCTCGGCCAGCGCCTGGCGCAGCTCGGTCAGCAGCGACAAGGTCTGCGCGCTGCCGGCGTCGATGGATGGGTCGTACATCAGCGGGCCGGCGGTGCGCCGCTTGGCGCTGTACATCGCCACCTCGGCGCGGCTGAGCAGCACGTCGGCGTCGGTCGCATGCGCCGGCCAGCAGGCGATGCCGATGCCCGCGCCCATGTCGACCTTGTGTTCTTCCAGCGTCAGCGGGGCGTCGAAGCTTTGCTCGATGCGCTGCGCCACGCTGGCCGCCAGCTCGGCGCTGCCGCCGCGCAGCAGCACCGCGAATTCGTCGCCGCCCAGGCGCGCCACCAGGTCGCCGCCGCGCACCGATTGCTGGCTCAGCCGCTCGGCCACAGCGCTCAGCAGCAGGTCGCCGAAGCGGTAGCCGAGCACGTCGTTGACATGCTTGAAGCGGTCGAGGTCGAGCATGATCACCGCGACCGATGCGGCCTCGCCGCTCGCTGCCACAGCGGCCTCGGCCTGGGCAATCGCATCGCGCACCGCGTCGCGAAACTGGGTGCGGTTCGGCAGGCCGGTCAGGCTGTCCCAGTAGGCCAGCTTGAGGATCTCGGCCTGCTGGCTGGACACATTGATGCGCATGCGCTCGAAGGCGTTCGACAGGTCGCCGATCTCGTCGTGGCGCTGCAGGTCGGCGATCGGCGTGGCGTAGTCGCCGGCGCCCAGTCGCTCGGCAGCGGCCGCCAACTGGCGCAGCGGCGTGGTCACGCGGCGCGCGGCGAACGCGCTGCCCACGCCGAACGCCAGCAGGCCCAGCAGTGTGATGGCCAGCAGGCCGAGCTGCAGGTCGCGCGGCAGGCGCACCGCCTCGTCGACCGACAGCGACACCAGGGCCAGCACGGCGGGCACGTCGGCGTTCGCGTTGGCGTTGCTGTTGGTGCGGCTGAGCCAGCTGCCACGCACGCCCAGTTCCTCGCCTTGCACCGTCACCGAGGCCATCGGTGCGGCGGTGATGTCGGCGCTCCAGGCGTGCGCCGCCATGCTGTCGGCCGCGCGGGCCGGCAGGCCGCTCAGGCTGGCAGTCCACGGCGCGCTGGCCGAGGCCCGCGTGAGCAGCGTCAGGTCGAGTGCCGACAGGCTGTGCATCTCGGTGGCGAGCTGCTGATCGAGCGGCAGCGCCATCATGATCCAGGCCACCGTGACCGGCGCCTTCACCGGCACCAGCACGGCCTGGAACGCCCGTCTGTCCCACAGCGCGATGGCGCTGGCCTGGCCGTCGCGTGCGGCCATCTCGGCCAGCCGCTGCGTCAGCGGTTGCAGCGCCTGCGGGTTGCCGGCGGTGGCCGCGCGCAACTGGAAGTCGGTGCCCAGCAAGGCGGCTTCGGTGGCGCCGATGCGGGCGCCGTGGTTGGCCAGCACCGAGACGATGGTCTGCGCGTCGTTCGAGCTGAGCGCGTCGCGGAAACCGTAGTCGGCGGCCAGCAGGCGCGCGCCTTCTGTCAGCCGCTGTGCGCGCTGTTCCAGCAGCCGCTGCAGCACCCGGTCGCCGACCTGCAGGCGGTCGGGCAGCACGCGGTGCGCACGGTCCGACAAGCCGGCGCGGATGGCGGTGAAGCTGGCCACCTGCACCACCAGCAGCAAGCCCAGGAACAGCGCGACGATGCGCGCCGACAGCGAACCGCGCAGCCACGCGGTCATGGCAGTGCGGCCAGCGAATTGAGCGTGACGTTCAGGCGCACCGGGTGGTCGGCGTCAGCCTCGGCGACGCTGATCTGCACCGCTGCCGGCTCCACATTCGCCGGCTGGCCCGGGTGCCACACGCGCAGCCGGTAGGCGCCCGGCGGCACCGCTGCGAGGCGGGCCTTGCCATCGGCACCACTGCGGGCGTGCAGCGGGCTGTCGACCACCAGGATCCACGCCGCCATGCTGTCGTGGATGTTGCAGCCCAGCACCGCCATGCCGGGTTTGTCGAACACCACCGGCACGTTGGGCACGCCGGCGTACAGCTTCAACTCGAAGGTCTTGTTGGGCGAGAACGAATACACGTGGTGGCGCACGGTGTCGAAATTCGGGAACGTGACCGGCGTGCCGACGGTGACGACGGTGAACGCTGGCTGGAACTGGCGTTTCGCCTGCGACACCTCGATGCCGGCCATCGGCTTGACCGGCAGCTTGCCGCTCATCGGTTCGAGCACCGCCACCGCCTGCGGCAAGGGCTTGCCGGCACTGTCGGTCACGCTCACATTGACCACCGCCGCGTGGGCCGCCGCACTGAGGGCCATCGACAACAGGAACAAGACGGGCAGTGACTTCATGGCGGCGCGACGAATCAGGTGGGGCCGAGCGGAGGCTGGGCATGGCCTGATCTATCGGCGCTTCGTGCGGCCACTTGAGCCGCCAGTGCGTCACGCCGAGGTCTTGATCACCCCGCCGCCCAGGCACACCTCGCCGTCGTAGACCACCGCCGACTGGCCGGGCGTCACGGCCCACTGCGGCGCCTCGAAGCGCAGCGTGAAGGCGCCGTTCGCCGCGTCTGAGTAGACGCAGCCAGCGTCCTGCTGGCGGTAGCGGGTTTTCGCCGCCAGGTGGGCCGACGCCGACGCCGACGGGTTCGGTGCACGGCCGGCGATCCAGCTGGTGTCGTCAGCCGCCAGCGTGGTGGACTGCAACCACGGGTGGTCGTGGCCCTGCACCGCGTACAGCGTGTTGGTGGCCATGTCTTTGCGGGCGACGAACCACGGCGCGTGTTCGTTGCCGCCGCGCGCCGCGCCGGCCGGCTTCAACCCGCCGATGCCGATGCCCTTGCGCTGGCCCAGCGTGTAGAAGCTCAGGCCCACGTGTTCGCCGATGGGGCGGTTGCGGTCGTCCTTGATGGCCCCCGGCGCGTGCGCCAGGTAGCGGTTCAGGAATTCGCGGAACGGCCGCTCGCCGATGAAGCAGATGCCGGTGCTGTCTTTCTTCTTCGCATTCGGCAGCCCGATTTCGGCCGCGATGCGGCGCACCTCGGTCTTCGGCAGCTCGCCGACCGGGAACAGCGTCTTGCTCAACTGCGCCTGCGTCAGGCGGTGCAGAAAGTAGCTCTGGTCCTTCAGCGGGTCCAGGCCTTTCAGCAGCTCGAAGGCGCCGTCGCGTTCGCGCACCCTGGCGTAATGCCCGGTCGCGATTTTCTCGGCGCCCAACCGCATCGCGTGGTCGAGGAAGGCCTTGAACTTGATCTCGGCATTGCACAGCACGTCGGGGTTGGGCGTGCGGCCGGCCTGGTATTCGCGCAGAAACTCGGCGAACACGCGGTCTTTGTAGTCGGCCGCAAAGTTGACGTGCTCGATTGCTATGCCCAGCACGTCGGCCACCGCCGCCGCGTCGATGAAGTCGATGTTCGATGAACAGTAATTGCTGTCGTCGTCGCCCGACCCGGCAGGTCGGTCGTCATCCTCCCAGTTCTTCATGAAGACGGCGACCACCTCGTGCCCCTGCTGCTTGAGCAGGTGCGCGGTGACGGCAGAGTCGACGCCGCCCGACAGGCCGACGACGACACGCTGGGGTTTCATCGACGCGATTTTAGGTGGGCTGCCTTGCCCTCGCTCGGCACCGGCCGACTCGCTGACCGACGCCACGCCGACGCAACACGGCGCTGCGTGCGAGCATCACGCCCCATGACCGCCCGCACCATTCCGCCCCGCGCCCTGGTCCTGCTGCTGATCCTGACCATCGTCTGGGGCACCAACTGGCCGCTGTTCCCGTTCGCGGTGCGCGAGGTGTCGGTGTGGACCTTTCGCGCGGTGGCGGTGCTGATCGCCGGTGTCGCCTTGCTGATGGTGGCGCGCGTCCGTGGCCAATCGCTGGTGATCCCGCGCCGGCACTGGCCGACCATCTGCACCGCGACGTTTTTCTACCTGGTGCTGTGGAACATCGCCAGCACCTATTCGGCGATCCTGATCCCGTCGGGCCAGTCGGCGGTGCTGGGCTTCACGATGCCGCTGTGGTCGGCGCTGATCTCGTGGGCCGTGCTCGGCGAACGCCTGACCGGCCGCCTGTTGCTGGCCGTGCTGCTGGGCGGCGCGGCGGTGACGCTGCTGATGGTGCCCAGCTTCTCGGCCTACGCACAGGCGCCGCTGGGCCTGGCGCTGGGCTTGCTGGCCGGCCTGGGCTGGGCCGTCGGCACGCTGATCTTGAAACGCAGCAGCGTCGACGTGCCGGCCACGGTGCTGACCGGCTGGCAACTGCTGATCACCGCCGTGCCGATCACCGTCGGCGCCTTCGTCTTCGGCGACGGCCACTGGTTCGTGCCCGGCTGGCAATCCATCGCCGTCATCGGCTACATCGCGCTGGTGCCGATGTGCATCGGCAACGTCAGCTGGTTCGCCGTGGTCGGCATGCTGCCCGCCAACGTGGCGGGTCTGGCCGTGGTGATGGTGCCGGTGGTGGCGATGATCTCAGGCGCCATCGTGCACGGCGAACCGCTCGGGCCGCTGCAGTGGATCGCAATGGGTTGCAGCGTGGCGGCGTTGTCGCTGGTGCTGCTGAAGCCGGCGCGGGGCGGGTGAAGACCGCCACCGCACACACCGCGCCCCCGCGTCGCCTACATTTCCCTGTTCACCCCATCAGGAGCACTCACATGCCGATTCGTACCGCAACACTCACCAACCAGATTCAAAAGAACGGCGCACGGCTGCATCTGGCCATGGCCAGCCGGGCTCATTCGCAGGGCGCGGACGCAGCACCTTCCGAGCATGAACAGGCCTTGCTCGACGAGCGCCGGTCGCTGAAAGAAGCCAAGGCGCTGCGGCACGCACAGGCCAAGCAGCCGAAGGTCGTCGCCGTCAAGGTGGTGAAGGAGGCCAAGGCCCCGAAGGCGCCGAAGGCACCGAAGGCCGCGAAGGAACCCAAGGCCGCCAAGACCGCGAAGGACAACAAGCCGTCGCGTGCCGAGAAGTCGGTGAAGAAGGCCGCGAACCTGGAAGCCGCCAAGAAGTCGGACCGCAAGTCGGCCAAGACCTGAGCGGCTGAGCCGCGTTGACGGCGATCCCGTCAACGCTTGATTTCCGGCCGGTACACCGAGGCGTCGGTGGTGATCGCGTCCAGCGGGTAGCGCCGCCCCGCCAGGTAGTCTTCGATGCAGCGCAGCACATGCGGGCTGCGGTGTCGGGCGCGGCTGTCGCGCAACTCGGGCAGGGTCATCCACAGCGTGCGCACGATGCCGTCGTCGAGCCGGCGCTGCGGGTCGGGCTCGCCGACCGTGCCGCCGAACGCGAAGCGCAGGAAGGTCACATCTTCATCGGTGGCCGGCCGCTGAAAGCGTGACAGGTAGACGCCCACCAGGCGGTCCGGCGTGAACACGCCGGCGGTCTCTTCCAGCACCTCGCGCACCACCGCTTCCTGCGGCGATTCTTCCGGGTCGAGGTGGCCCGCCGGGTTGTTGAGCTTCAGGCCTTCTGGCGTGTGTTCTTCAACCAGCAGGAACTCGGACAGGCCGTCGCGTCGCCGCTCGATGATCGCGGCGACGGTCACGCTTGGCTTCCAGCGTTTGCTCATGGCGGGCATGGTATCCGGCACCTCCGCGCGGTGGCGTGTGCCGATCAATACCGGCTGTGATCGACGCTTGTTTGTGTAAGCTCCGGCAAAATCCAGAAGTTCAATGCGCCTGAGGAGGCAGCCATGCTGATAGGGGTACCGCTAGAAACAGCGGCCGGTGAAACGCGCGTTGCGATGACGCCCGAAACGGCCAAGAAGCTGAAGGCGCAAGGCCATACGATCAAGGTTCAGTCCGGTGCCGGCGTGGCCGCCAGCGTGACCGATGCAGCTTACGAGGCGGCCGGTGCCGAGATCACCGACCGGGCCGGTGCGCTGGGTGCCGAACTGGTGTTGAAGGTGCGCTCGCCGAGTGCCGACGAGTTGACCGCGATGAAAAGCGGCGCGGCCCTGGTCGGCATGCTGAACCCGTTCGACCGCGACGGCCTGCAGCGCCTGGCCACGGCCGGGCTGACCAGCTTCGCGCTCGAAGCGGCGCCGCGTACCACACGCGCGCAGAGCATGGACGTGCTCAGCAGCCAGGCCAACATCGCTGGCTACAAGGCGGTGATGATTGCGGCCACGACGTACCAGCGGTTTTTCCCGATGCTGATGACGGCGGCGGGCACGGTTATGGCTGCGCGCGTGGTGATCCTGGGCGTCGGCGTGGCCGGTCTGCAGGCCATCGCCACCGCGAAGCGGCTGGGCGCGGTGATCGAAGCCAGCGACGTGCGGCCCAGTGTGAAGGAACAGGTCGAGTCGCTGGGCGGCAAGTTCATCGACGTGTCGTACGACACGCCGGAAGAAAAGGAAGCGGCCGTGGGTGTGGGCGGCTACGCCAAGCCGATGCCGCAAAGCTGGCTCGACCGGCAAAAGGTCGAAGTGGCAAAGCGCGTGGCGGCGGCCGACATCGTGATCTCGACCGCGCTGATTCCTGGCCGCGCGGCGCCCACGCTGATCACCGAAGAGATGGTGAAGGCGATGAAGCCCGGCTCGGTGATCGTCGACATCGCGGCGGGCAAGGGGCCCGACGCGAATGGCGGCATGACGGGCGGCAACTGCCCGCTGTCGGAACCCGACAAGACCGTGGTCAAGCACGGCGTCACGCTGATCGGCGAGACCAACCTGGCCGCCCGTGTGGCCGCAGATGCCAGCGCGCTGTACGCCCGCAACGTGCTCGACTTCCTGAAGCTCGTGATCACCAAGGAAGGCACCTTCAACGTGCCGATGGACGACGACATCGTTGCCGCCTGCCTGATGACGCAGGCTGGCGAAGTCAAGCGCAAATAGATCGCCAACAGCGCGTGCACAACGCGAACAGAACAAGAAGGAGCCCCGCATGGACGCCGTCTCGCCAACCATTCTCAACCTCATCATTTTCGTACTTGCCATCTACGTGGGCTACCACGTGGTGTGGACCGTCACGCCCGCGCTGCACACGCCGCTGATGGCGGTGACGAACGCCATCTCGGCGATCGTGATCGTGGGCGCCATGCTGGCCGCCGCGCTGACCGAAACCACGCTCGGCAAGTCGATGGGCGTGCTGGCGGTCGCGCTGGCG
>JANNBZ010000122.1:0-12078 GCA_031386065.1 Burkholderiales bacterium | reverse complement strand
GGCGTCGAAGACCATGCGCACCGCACGCTCCTGCACTTCGGGGGAAAACTTCGGGGACTTCCTCATCATGGCTCCATTCTCAATCGAAGGAGCCTCCTCAAAATCCGGGGCGGTTCAATGTCCTTCTTTGAGATGTTCGAGGAAAAAGTCATGGCATGGAGCCTCACCTGAAAGTGCCTGGAAGTACACGACCTCAACGAGTCACTGACGGACCAAGCGATCGGCCAAAAATTCGCGAATAAGACGACCTGCGCCTTCGCGGCTCAGCCATCACGGTTCGAGTCTCGACATAGGCTGTTCTGACATCGAGCCAAAGCTTTGCCTCTGGCGGCGCCTCGACACCCACGCGGCCCCAGCGCCATCGCCAGCAAGCCACAGATCTTCCGACCGCAAGCCCGTGTGCTCGGCGATGCCCGCCAGCATGCGCGGTCCGAGTTCTTCACCATCGTGGAAGGCGAATACGAAATTGGGCCACCCCTAACGTGAAAGAGTGCGGTGCGAGCCGGTTTGTCGCTTGAGCTGCCAGCCGAGCTTGAGCAAGACTGCGAGTACACGCTTGGCCTTCGCGGAAGGCCACTGGCTCATGCAGCGGCTGGAAGGGAAATGCTGATCTCGATGGGCTGAACTTCGCCGTGTTCGAGCTGCTCCGCCAGAACCCGAAGCGCCAGCACCTCGGCCTTGGCCATCGCTTCGTTCGCCGAATTTCCATAGGCGAGAACACCAGGTAGCTGCGACACCTCCGCAAGCCAGCGGCCGTCGTCTTCGCGTTCGCATTCAAGGTTGAACTTCACGTGTACCTCCGGGGTGGAACAAGTCTATCGCGGCGCCGCAGTCGAACGTTGCGGTCAACATGGCTGGCGCATCCAACGCCTACTTCGGTCAGTGCTGGCGTTGGCGTCCGGCGTCAGAAGCCTCAGCGCATCGTGCGGAACGAACCAAAGCAACGAGCCCCATCTTTGGCACATGGAGCCGTTGCAAGACATCGCGGCCTGGATCTCTCCCTCGACCTCGAACGCCACCTTCCGACAATGACAGCTGACTCGTTAGTTGGTGAGTTGGCTCCGTGTCGTCTGCGTCGTTGTTGTCGCCCCGCACGCGGCAGGCGTTGACGGTCTTGTGCAGGAAACAGCTTGCTGCGTTCGGCATCGTTTGCATGTTCAACGCGGTCAGGCCTGCGCGGCGTGTGGCAGCGCGTAGCGGGTTGAACTCTTGCCTTCTTGTACGCACCAGACGATCAGGATGATCCACCCGACGATGGGGATGAGGCCCACAAGTTGGAGCCAACCGCTTCGGTCTGTGTCGTGAAGTCGTCGTGCCGTGACCGCAAAATACGGCAGCAGCGTGGCCAAGGTGAAAGCAATTGAAAGCTTGTCGCTGATGACGCCCAGCGAAACAGTGGCAACGACGGTGAACAACGCCCACCACCAGAACTCGGACCGACTGGCGCAGCCTTTGAAGTCAGCGTATTTGGTAAAGCACGTTCGAATCGAGTCAACGAAAGTCATCACCTCCCTCCTTGTTTGTGGTTCTAGAGAATAGACCGTGGCTGCGGTGCGCGGCGACAAGAGTTGCAGCGCAGGGTGAGCGGCGCAATCGGGCGTGGGGAGGTGAGGCGTGGGGAGGTGACGCACGTTCGATGAGTCGGACTCATCAACCAGCACCGCATCATTCACGGGCCGCCGGCGCAGCTCCTGTTCCGCCATGGAACTGGGCATTCCCTGACCATCGCCAAGCGCCCGCTGTGCCACCATTGCCCGCATGCTCCAGGTCCGCAATCTCACACAGCGTTACGGCGAGCGCACCGCGCTGAAGGCGCTGGCTTTCAGCTTGCCGCGCGGTGGCTTCAACGCGCTGCTGGGGCCGAACGGCGCGGGCAAGTCGACGCTGTTCCAGGTGCTGACCGGCCTGTTCGCGGCCGACGAGGGCGATGTGGAAGTGGCCGGGCTGTCGATGCGCAGCGACGCACGGCGCGCGCTGGCGCACATCGGCGTGGTGTTCCAGCAGCAGTCGCTGGACCTCGACCTCAGCGTGGCGCGCAACCTGCAATTCCAGGCCGACCTGCACGGCTTGCCGCATGCGCTGGCGGCGGTGCGCATTGCCACCGAAGCGGCGCGCTTCGGGCTGGCGGGCGACATGGCGCGGCCGGTGCGCGAACTGTCGGGCGGGAATCGGCGCAAGGTGGAACTGGTGCGCGCGCTGCTGCACCAACCCGGCCTGCTGTTGATGGACGAAGCCACCGTCGGGCTTGACCCGCAGTCGCGCCGCGACCTGCTGGCCGGCCTGCGCGACGAAGTCACGCGGCGCGGCGTGACCGTACTGTGGGCCACGCACCTGGTGCCCGAAGCCGAAACCGCCGACCGCGTGCTGGTGCTGCACAAGGGCAGCCTGATCGCCGACGGCACGCCCGCCGAGGTGACCGCCGCCCTGGGCGGGCCGACGCTGGAGTCGGCCTTCATTTCTGCCACCCGCGCGGCGGCGGGGCCACCACCATGAAATGCACATGAAAACATTCACCCTCATCGCCTGCCTGCTGGCCGCGCCCTTGCTCAGCGCGCACGCCAAGGACACCGGCATCGCCTACGTGTCGACCGAGAAAGGCAACGCCATCACCCTGGTCGATGTGAAGACGCTCGCGGTGGTGGGCAGCATTGCCACCTGCAAGCGCCCGCGTCACATGCAGACCCTGCGCGACGGCGCGCAACTGATGGTGGCCTGCGGCGACTCGAACCAGGCCGATGTGATCGACCTGGCCACGCGCAAGTCGGTGGGCCGCATTCCGCTGGGCGACGACCCGGAGGCCTTCGACCTGTCTCCCGACGGCAGGCTGGCCTACGTGTCGGCCGAGGAAGAAGGCGCGCTCAACGTGTTCGACCTGACCACGCAAAAGCTGCTGAAAAGCGTGCCGGTCGGCAAGGAGCCCGAGGGCGTGAAGGTATCCGCCGACGGCAAGCGCGTGTACGTGACCTCCGAGGTCGCGAACATGGTGCACGTGATCGACACCGCCAGCTACGCCATCGTCAAGAACATCGCCGTCGGCAAGCGCCCGCGCCGCTTCGCGTTCAACGCCGACGGCAGCGAGCTGTGGGTCACCAACGAACTGGGCAGCAGCGTCAGCATCATCTCCACGAAGGAACTGAACGTGGTCGCGACGATCGCGTTCGAGGTCAAGGGCATGCGCGCCGACGACATCACGCCGGTGGGCATTGCGGCATCGCGCGACGGCAAGACCATGTACGTGGGCCTGGGCCGCGCCAACCACCTGGCCTTCGTCGACATGGCGGCGCGCAAGACCACGCAACTGGTGCTGGTGGGCAAGCGCGCCTGGGGCGTGACGGTGAACCGCGACGGCTCTAAGGTGTATGTGGTGAACGGCCTGTCGGACGACATGACCATCGTCGACACCGCCAGCGCGAAGGCGTTGAAAACGGTGCCGGTGGGGCGCGTGCCCTACATGGTGGTGGTGGATGACTGAGGCGCGCGCGCAGCTTCGTCGCGCGGCCTTGCTGTGGTTGCTGTTCACGGCGGGCCACGCCGGTGCGGCCACGCTGCTGATCGGCGTGCTGCAGCGCGCCGACGACGAGCGGCTGGACCCGAAGCGCGTTGAACTCGCGTACCCAACGCAGCCCGGCGGGTCGCTGGCGCAGGCGGTCGAAGTGGCGCTGAAAGAGAGCGCGTTCGAGCTCGACGCGGCCAAGCTGCCAGTGAAGGTCGACCTGCGCAGCGCACGCTCGGCCGACGACGCCAAGCTGCAGTTGCAGCAGCTCGCCAAGGCCGGCGCCGCCGCCGTGGTGCTGGACCTGCCGGCCGCGTGGATTGCCGCGGCGGCTTCGTCGGTGAGCCTGCCGCTGCTGAACGCCGGCGAGGCCGACGAGGCGCCGCGCCAGCAGGCGTGCAGCGCCAACCTGTTCCACACCCTGCCCGGCGAGCGCATGCGCGCCGATGCCGTGGCGCAGACCCTGCTGGCGCGCAAATGGAGCCGCGTGCTGGTGTTGCACGGTCTGGCGCCGGCCGACGCCACGCGGCTCGCGCTGGTGCAGGCGGCGCTGAAACGCTACGGCCTGAAGCCGGTGGCGGTGCGCGCCTTCAAGCTGTCGGCCGACCCGCGCGAGCGCGACCTGGCCAACCCGCTGCTGTTGACCGGCGGTGCATCGACCGGTGATTACGACGCCGTGTGGGTGGTCGACAGCGACTTCGAATTCGCGCGCAGCCTGCCCTACCGCACCGCGTTGCCGCGCCCGGTGGTGGGCGATGCCGGCCTCGTCGCCGAGGCCTGGGCACCGCACTTCGAACGCTTCGGCGCGCCGCAACTCGCGCGGCGTTTCGCGCGTGCCGCGCAACGCCCCATGACCGGCCCCGACTGGGCCGCCTACATGGCCGCCAAGGCGGTATTGCAGGCCGCACTGGAACAACCGGCCAGCGCCGGCGCCGCGCAGGTGATGAAGGCGCTGACACGCGCCGACTTCACGCTCGACGGCTTCAAGGGCGTGCGCCTGAGCTTTCGCGCCTGGGATCGCCAACTGCGCCAACCGCTGCTGCTGACCGACGGCGTCGGCGTGGTCGGCAGCGCGCCGGTCGACGGCGTGATGCACCCGAAGAACGTGCTCGACACCCTGGGTGCCGATGCGCCGGAGTCACTATGCAAACAGAAGTAGTCAAGGCCGCTGCAGGCATCGATCCCCGCGTGGGCGGCGTGTCGCATGCGCTGCAGGCGCTGCGCGCCATCGTGATGCGCGAGGTGCTGAAGTTCGTGCAGCAGCGCGGCCGGCTGTTGTCGGCCCTGGTGCGGCCGGTTCTGTGGCTGGCGGTGTTCGCCGCGGGCTTTCGCAACGTGTTCGGCGTGGCCATCGTCGAGCCTTACGACACCTACATTCCCTACGACGTGTACATCGCCCCCGGCCTGATCGGCATGGTGCTGCTGTTCAACGGCATGCAGTCGTCGCTGGCCATGGTGTACGACCGCGAGATGGGTCTGATGCGGTTGCTGTTGACCGCGCCGTTGCCGCGCTGGTGGCTGCTGTTCGCCAAGCTGTGTGCCACCGCGCTGCTGAGCTTCTTGCAAGTGGTGGCCTTCGTGATCGTGGCTGCGCTGATCGGCACCAGCCTTCCACTGGCCGGCTGGTCGCTGCTGCACGCGCTGGTGGCTACGCTGGCGGCGGCGCTGATGCTGGCGTCGCTGGGGCTGTTGCTGTCGGTCTACGTGAAGCAGTTGGAAAACTTTGCCGGCACGATGAACTTCGTCATCTTCCCGATGTACTTCCTGTCGACCGCGCTGTACCCGCTGTGGAAGCTGGAAGAGTCGGGCGCCACCTGGGTCTATCGCGTGGCGCAGTTCAACCCGTTCACGCACGCGGTGGAGTGGATCCGCTTCGCGCTCTACGGCAAAGACCCGGGCCTGGCACCGTGGGTGGTGCTGGCCACGCTGGCGGTGTGCTTCACGCTGGCCTGCTGGGGCTACGACCCGCAGCGCGGCTTCGGCGGCTTGACCAAGCGGGGTGGGCCGGCATGAAGCGCCGCCGCGTGCTGCAGGCGCTCGGCGCTGCAGCGTTCATCGGCAGTCCGGCGCTGCACGCGCAACCCGGCGCAGACGCCTTTCCACAGCGTGCCATCTCGCTGTGGGTGCCGTGGCCGGCCGGTGGCGCGACCGACCTCACACTGCGCCTGCTGGCCGAACTGGCGGGCAAGCAACTGGGCCAGCGCGTGCTGATCGAAAACCGCTCGGGCGCCGGCGGCACACTGGCCATGCCGGTGCTGCAACAGGCCGCGCCCGATGGCTACACCATCGCGCAAATGCCGCAGCCGGTGTTCCGTGCGCCGCACACGCAGAAGCTGCTCTGGGACCCGATCCGCGACACCACGCCCATCATCCAGATCAGCGGCGTCACCTTCGGCGTGGTGGTGCCCGCTGCCAGCCCGTTCCGCAAGTTCGACGACCTGCTGGCGTACGCGGCCAAGCACCCCGGCGAGATCAGCATCGCCACCAACGGCGCCGGCACCACGCCGCACGTGGTGATGGACGACCTGTTCGGCCAGCGCGGCCTCAGCTACATCCACGTGCCTTACAAGGGCACGTCCGAACAGATGATCGCGGTGTCGTCGGGCCAGGTGATGGCGGGCGTCAACTCGAACGGCTTCGCGCCCTTCGTCGACTCGGGCCGGCTGCGCCTGCTGGTCACCTTCGGCGAACACCGCACGCGCCGCTGGCCCCAGGTGCCCACGCTGAAGGAACTGGGCCACGGCATCGTCGCCACGTCGCCCTACGGCCTGGCCGGCCCGCGCGGCCTGCCGCCGGCCATCGTGCGCACGCTGCACGACGCCTTCAAGGCCGCGATGTTCGACCCGGTGCACATCGCCGAGCTGGCCAAGTTCGACCAGGAACTGGTCTACCTGGGAACCGACGACTACGCCCGCGCCATGCGCGAAACGTTTGCTGCCGAGCGCCGCACGGTCGAGCGGCTGGGGCTGGTGAAGGCGCCGTAGGTTGCGTGGCCGCATGAGCAACCGACCTCGAATGAAGATAGTCCTCGCGCTGATCGTCGCGTTGGGAAGTTCACTGCTGGGCCTCGGACTCGTCGCCACGTTCACCACCGCTTCGCGTGCGCTGCCCCTGCTGCCAGGGCCGGCGGCAGGGCTGGCTTTCATCGGGCTGGGTGTGACCGCCCTGTTGGTGGGACTGGTCGGCTTTTTAACAATGCGGCGCGCAATTCAATCCGCCCAGGTCGCTGAGAGTTCTCCAGCCATCCCGACGGCGCTTCGTCCCGTCGAATGGTTCTCGCTCATCGTCTCAGTGGCGCTGTTTATCTACGCGATGCTGGGCCTGATTGCCAAGTTGGCTTCACCCTTGCAATCCGATCGACCCGCGTACCTCTTCGTCTTGGTGTGCGTCGCGGGCTTGGCCGGCGCATGGCGCTCGGCCAAGCATCTAGGCCTGGTCGGCAACATCGGAAAATGAGTACTTGCGTCGCGAAAGCGTTTGAAGTTTCCCGCCTCTACAAGTCGTACCACCCAATACCCACCACCACACCCCGCGACGTGCCGCCTGCATCGCGCAGCTGCTGAACGCTGAAGTCGAGCGCCAGCTTGTCGCGCTTGAGCCAGTGGCGCACGCCGCCGTGCAGCAGCGTCTGCCGGTCTTCGCGGCCGAGTTCAACGAAGACCGTGGTGCGGCTGCCGAGCTGGTGCTCGAAGGCGCTGGACGCCACCCATTCGCGCCGTTCGTCGCGCTGCTTTTGCAGGCCGACGTTGACGTGCCACTTGGCCTCGCCCTGGCGCAGTTGCCAGGTCCACGGCAGCTTCACGGCGAGGCTGTCGGCGCGCCAGGCTGCGCCGTTGGCGCTGGCGGCGCCGAGCGAGACATCGACACCCCAGCCCCAGCCGTCGCGGCCGATGCGATTGAACAGGTGCTTGAACTGCAGCTCGAACACGTTTGCCGTGTCGCCGCTGCTGCGGTCGCGCGTGTGCGAGCGTTCGAGTTGAATCGAGGTGACCGGGTCGAACGCGTACTCGGCCGCCACGCTGAACGCGCGCTGTGAACCGGCGCGCTGCCACCACGATTCGACGGACCACACGGCGTCGTCGTCTTCCTCGGCGGCCGCGTTCGATGTGAGCAGGAAGGGCCGGTCATTGGCCTGCGCCTGCGGCGTCAGGCACAGGGCCGCCACCAGCAGCGGCCAGCGGCTCGCCCAGCGCGAAAGTCCCGTCGGGCAGCTCACTCAGAAGCCCGCGCTGTATCGCACGCTGATCAGCGCGCTGCGCGGCGCTGCGGGCTCGAAGTAGCGGCCGTTCGCATCGTTCACCACCACGCTGCCGACATGGCTGCGGTTGGTCACGTTGTCGACGCGTGCCAGCAGTTCCACGCGCTGGCCAGTGGCAGTGTCGCCGCTCAACGTCCACACATGCGATGCGCGCAGCGCCGCTTCGCCGTGGCCGCCGGCGAAGTCGCTGTTGACATCGTTGACGGCGGTGCGCCCCTGCGCGCGCCACTCCACGGCGAAGGTGGTGGGCTGGTCGGCCCAGGGCCGCCAGGCGATTTCGCTGAAGGCCGCATGCGCCACGGTGCCGGCGATGCGGTTGCCGGCCGGCACCGGCAGCGTGGGCGCGGTGCAAGGGATGCCGGCACAGGCCAGGAAGCTGTCGGCATAGCGCGCGTCCAGCCAGGTCAGGGCCAGTTGCCAGCGCAGGTTGCGCGCGACTTGCCAGCCGGCGCCCAGCTCGGCGCCCTGGCGTTTGGTGCGGCCGACGTTCTGAAAACTGGAGCGGCCACCGGCATTGGTGAGCACGCCGATCTCGTTTTCGGTGCGGGCCTGGAACACGGTGGCGTCGACGTTCAGGCCAGCCCGGTTCCAGCGCGCGCCCAGCTCGAACTGCTGGCTGGTCTGCGGCTTCAGCGCGCTGTTGAAGCCAGCGCTGCCGTCGGGCCGGTAGGCCAGTTCGTTCAGCGTGGGCGACTCGAAGCCGCGCCCCGCGCTGGCGTGCAGCGTGAGGCCTGGCTGCAGCTTCCACGCCAGGCCGAGCACCGGGTTCGCGTAGTGAAACTTCAACGTCCCCGAGTCGTCGCCGTTCGACAGGTAGCGGTCGGCGGCCTTGAAGCGAACGTCGCCGCCGCGCAGCCCACCGGTGGCGCTGAGGCTGTCGGTCAGAAGCGCTTCGGCCTGCGCGAAAACGTCGCGCGTCTGCACGGTGTTGGTCTCGTCGCGGCGCAGCGTACCGGTCACCCCCAGCAGCTGATTGGCGCCGGCGCCGGTGAAGTTCTCGAAGCCGCGGCGCTCGTCGCCCTGCCGTTCGATGGACACGCCGGTGACCAGGTCGACCCCGCTCCAGCGCCAGCTGAGTCGCGCGTCGACACCGTGGTAGCTGCGGTCGAAATCAATCACGCCGCCGCCGTTCTTGGCGCCGGCTTGCGTGGCCGGCGCAATCGCCAGCCATTGGCTGACGCCGCGCGAGCCGGCATAGGTGGTGACCGCGCTTTCGCGCAGCGCGCCGTCGCCTTCGAAGGCGTGCTGCCAGCGCGCGCCGACCTGGCTTTGGCGGGCCGTCTTGCGGGTGTCGAAGGCGGTGGCTTGCGGCGTGGTCTGGCGCGGGTCGGCGTCGAGCTGGGCGCGGCTCAGCGCCAGCGGGTCGTCGGCAGTTTGCGTGATGTCGCTCGCGATCACGGTGACGCGGTCGCTCGCGTTGTGCCAGCCCAGCCGCAGGTTGCCCAGATTACGCTGCGCCTCGGCGTGCGGCCGGAAGCCGACGGTCTCGAACTGCGAGGCCTGGGCTTTCACATCCAGCGCGTCGTTCAGCGGCGCCTGCACGCCCAGGCGAACCTGGCGCAGCCCGAAGTTGCCCACGTCCACATCGAGCCCGGCGCGGCGCTCTTTCGGCGGCGCGCTGAACAGCGCAATCACGCCGCCCGAGCTGTTGCCGTAGAGCACCGAGAACGGCCCGCGCAGCACCTCGATGCGCTGCGCGCCGGCGAGGTCGAAGTGCGTGACCTGGCCCTGGCCGTCGGGCATGGAGGCAGGGATGCCGTCGGTGTACAGGCGCAGGCCGCGCACACCGAAACCGGCGCGTGCACCGAAGCCGCGCGAGCTGATCTGCAGGTCTTGCGCGTAGTTGTTGCGGTTGTTGACCGTCAGACCGGGCACGCGCGCCAGCGATTCCGACAGGTTGACCATCGCGCCACCGGCGCGCAGCGCGTCGGCACCGACGGTGTCGATCGCATACGGCGCGTCGGCCAGCCGGCGTTCGGTAACCGAGCCGGTGACGACCACCGTGTCCAGCCGCGTGGCTTCCTGCGCCGGCGCGGAGGCAGCGGCGAGGCTGGCGGCCGCGAGGCTGGTCGCGGTGATCACGGCAAAGCCGCGTCGGCGCTTGACGCGTGTTTCAGAAATCATTGCCTGGTCACCCCCGTGGGCTGGCGCACACACCGCTGCTTTGCGGCATCGCCGAGCCTTCTTTTTTTTGCGTCAACGCGACGCCATTCTTCACCGCCACGATCTCGCCGATGATAGACACCGCGATCTCGGCGGGTGTCTTGCTGCCCAAGTCGAGACCGATCGGGCCGTGCAGCCGCTCGATCTCGGCAGCGCTGAGGTCGAACAAGGCGAGGCGCTGTTTGCGGACGGCGGTGTTCAAGCGCGAACCCAGCGCGCCGACATAGAACGCAGGCGACTTCAGCGCCTCCAGCAGCACCATGTCGTCGAGCTTGGGGTCGTGGGTGACGGCCACGACGGCGCTGTGCGGGTCGAGCTGCAACTCGAGCACCAGGTCGTCGGGCATGGCCTTGCTGAAGCTGCTGCCGGGCACGTCCCAGGTGAGGTTGTATTCCTCGCGCGGGTCGCAGCAAATGACCTCGAAGTCGAGCGCCAGCGCCATGTTCGCGAGCACGCGAGAAAGCTGCCCGGCGCCGATGATGAGCAGCCGCCAGCGCGGCCCGAACAGCGCCCGCAAGGTGCTGCCGTCGAATTCGAATTTGTCGCCGCGCGAGGCGGCTTGAACAACCACCTCGCCGGTCGCCAGGCTCAGCGTGCGCGACACCAGTTCGTGGCGCGCGGTGCGCGTGAGCACCTCGTTGATCCAGTCGACGCGGGTCAGCGGCTCTTGCACCAGGCGCAGGTTGCCGCCGCAGGGCAGCCCGAAGCGCGCGGCCTCTTCCTTGCTGACACCGTAGGTGATGAGCGAGGGATGGTCGACCCGCTCGCCGTGGCGCACGCGGTCGATCAGGTCGTCTTCCACGCAGCCGCCCGACACCGAGCCCACCACCAGCCCGTCACCGCGCAGGCACAGCAATGCACCGGGCGGGCGCGGCGCCGAGCCCCAGGTTTCGATCACGGTGACCAGCCACACCTTGTGGCCCTGGGTGTGCCAATCGCGCGCCTGCGCCAGCACTTGAAGGTCCAGACTGTCCATGCAATTCGCTCCTCAGCGTGAGAGGAAATACACAACGGCCAACAGCACGACGACGCCGACCACGATCCAGGTGGTGCGCGAGCCGCTTGCTGCGGTCGAGGCGGGCGAAGTGGGCACAGCCGCTTCGCTGACCGCGCCTTCGACCGGCGGATACAAGGCCAGCAAACGCGCTTCGAACGCCTTGAAGAAGTCGTCGGTGATCTTGCCGGCGGCGGCGTCGATCAGGCGCGAACCCACTTGCGCCATCTTGCCGCCGACCTGCGCCCGCGCGGTGTACTTCAGCCGCGTTTGCGCGCCCTCGGGTGTCAGCGCCACATCGGCCGAGCCCTTGCCGAAACCGGCCACGCCGCCCTGCCCGTCGAAGTTGATCGTGTAGCTGGTGGGCGGCACGATGTTGGTCATCTGCAGGTTGCCCTTGAAGCGCGCGCTGACAGGGCCGACGCGCAGTGCCACCACGGCCGCGAAGGCGTCCGGGCCGGTGGCCTCCAGCGACTCGCAGCCGGCGATGCAGGCCTTCAACGACTCGGGGTCGTTCAGCGCCTGCCAGGTCGCGTCCACCGACGCGGGAATGAGTCTTTCGCCTTGCAGTTCCATGGCTGGGCCTCAGGAAGTTCGATATGAAGAAACGGACCGGCCTGCGGGCCGGCACAGCGCACTCGCCAGATCGGCGAGGCTGGCCAGATTGTGAACCGGCAGCATGCGGTCGACATGCGGCAGCAAGGCCCGCACACCGGCCGCCTTGGGCGCGAAACCGTCGAAGCGCAGCAGAGGGTTCAGCCACACCAATTGGTGCGCCGTGCGGCCCAGGCGCGCGGCGGCCTCGGCGAGCTGGCCGTTCTCGTCGCGGTCCAGGCCGTCGGTCAGCAACAGCACGGCCGCATTGCCGCCCAGCAGCCGGCGCGCCCAGTGCTTGTTGAACGCCGCCAGGCTCGACGCAATGCGGGTGCCGCCTTTCCAGTCGTGCACCTGTGCATCGGCCTGCTGCAGCGCCACGTCGGGGTCGCGGTTTTTCAGGCAGCGGGTGATGTGGGTCAGCCGCGTGCCGAAGGTCAGCGTGTGCACGTTGGGGTGGCGCCGCGTGAGGCCGTGCACGTAGTGCAGGAACAGGCGCGAGTAGCGGTCCATCGAGCCCGAGATGTCCATCAGCACCACCAGCGGCGGCAGTTCGCTGCGCGGCTGGCTGTACGA
>JANNBZ010000120.1:0-11253 GCA_031386065.1 Burkholderiales bacterium | reverse complement strand
CAGGTCGTCGCACTGCAAGAGCGCGCCGATGCCACGCGGCTCGCCGCGCTGGTGGCGCAGGCCGACGTGGTGATCGACTGCTGCGACAACTTCGCCACGCGCCATGCGGTGAACGCCGCCTGCGTGGCGCACGCGAAGCCGTTGGTGTCGGGGGCCGCGATTGCATTCGATGGCCAGGTTTCGGTCTATGACACACGCGACGACACCCGCCGCGCCGACACGCCGTGCTACGCCTGCGTGTTCCCGGCCGAATCCACGTTCGAAGAGACGCGCTGCGCCACGATGGGCGTGTTCGCGCCGCTGGTGGGCATCATCGGCAGCATCCAGGCAGCCGAAGCGCTGAAGCTGCTGGCGGGCGTGGGCACCTCGCTGGCCGGACGGCTGCAAATGCTGGACGCACGCACGATGGAGTGGAGCGAAATTCGCACCGCGCGCGACGCCGACTGCCCGGTGTGCGGGCACCGACCCGCACCTCGCTGAGCGGCGCCCGCGCGCGCTCAGTCGGCGCTGATCTTCGCCGCGACGATCACCTTGGCCCAGCGCTCGGTTTCACTTTTCAGGAAGGGAGCGAAGGCTTGCGGCCCGCGCGCGTCGATGCGAAAGCCTTGCGTGCGTGCGCGCTCTTCCAGCTCGGGCGTGCCCATGATGCGCACCACCTCGGCAGCGAGCTTGTCGACGGCAGCATCGTTCATGCCGGCCGGTGCCATCAGCGCGGTCCAGTTCTCGACCTGCAGCGCCGGCATGCCGGCCTCGGCGGTGGTCGGCACCTCGGGCACCAGCGGATGGCGCGCGGTGCTCGCGATGGCCAGCGCGCGCAGCTTGCCGCTTTTCACGTGCGCAATGCTCTCGGGCATGTTCGAGAACACCACGTCGAGCTGGCCGCCGATCAGGTCGGTCATAGCCGGCGCACCGCCCTTGTAGGGCACGTGCTGGATGCGCGTCTGGTTCAGTTCGTTGAACAGCGCCAGTGTCAGGTGCGGTGGTGTGCCGTTGCCGCTGGAGCCGGCATTCACGTTGCGCGACCTGGCCGCCGCCACCAGGTCCTTGAAGGTCTGGATGGGACTGGCTGCGGGTACCACGACCAGCATCGGCGAGCCGGCGAGCAAGGCCACCGGCCGCAGGTCTTTCGCGAAGCTGAACGGCGCCTTGGGGAACAGCGTGACGTTGGCCGCATGCGTCAGCGTGATGGCCAGCAAGGTGTTGCCGTCGGGCGGCGCCTTGGCCACCGCGTCGGCCCCGATCTGTCCACCGCCGCCCGGCTTGTTGTCGACCACCACGCTGACCTTCCAGCGTTCACCCAATTGCTGGCCGACCAGCCTCGCCATCACGTCGGTCAGCCCACCGGGCGGGAACGGCACCACGTAGCGCAAGGTGGCGCCGGGTTTGGGATAGTCGGTGGCCTGTGACCAGGCCGAGGTGGTGGACAGAAGTGGAAGCAGCGTTGAAGCACCACCGATCAGAAGTTCGCGTCGTTGCATTCGGCAATTCTTTCAAGGTTCAGCCGGCGTCACGCAGGCTGTTCAGCATGGCCTCGCTCACGCTGAGGCCGTTTGCTTCGGCGCTGCGCCGCAGCGACTCGCGGCGCGCGCCGGGCAGGCGAACGCCGTCGTCGCTCAGCATTTCGAGCACCAGCACTTCCAGCCGGTCGAGGAAGGCCTCGCGGCCCGCCAGCGCAGCCGGGTCGATCACGATGAAAGTCTGACCGATGCGCGGGCGATTCCCCGCATCGACGAAGAAACTCGACGCCTCGAAACCGAACTGCGCGCCGATGAGCGCGGTCACCAGCAGCTCGACCATCAGCGCCAGCATCGCGCCCTTGGGCGACGAGGCCGCGCCCAGTGGCAACATCGAGCCGTCCATGCCGGCCTTCGGGTCGGTGGTGGGCTGGCCAGCGCTGTCGAGCGCCCAGCCGAGCGGAATCGGCTTGCCCTCTTTCGCGGCCACCATCAACTTGCCGCGTGCCACTTCGCTCAGGCTCAGGTCGATCAGCAACGCGTCGGCGCCGCGGCGCGGAAATGCCGCAGCCACCGGGTTGGTGCCGAAGATCGGGTGCTTGCCGCCGGCCGCCGGCATGGCCGCCGGCGAGTTGGCGAAGCCCAGGCCGACCATGCCGGCCTCGGCCACCGCGCGCAGGTGGTCGACCACCACGCCGCAGTGGTGGCTGTTGGCCACGCCGACGATGGCGATGCCGCACTCGCCGGCACGGCGAATCGCTTCCGCCACGGCCAGGTCGCAGGCCGCAAACGCCAGGCCTTCTTGCGCATCGACCACGGCAGCGGCCGGCTTCGCCGAGCGCACGACCGGCTGCGCCGCGCCGTTGACGCGGCCGTTGCGCAGGTGGGTGCTGTACTGGGCCACGCGGCTCAAGCCGTGCGAGGCCAGTCCCTGCGCCTCGGCCAGCACCAGTGCACGGGCCGTGGCGTCGGCCATGGCAGCGCCGGCACCGGCTTTTTGCAATGCGGCCGACACCAGGCCGCGCGCTTCATCGAGCGTGATCTGTGCCATCAGTTGAGGGCCTGCAGCACGCGCTCGGCGATCAACGCCGAGACGCGTTCGTTGGCCTCGGCCGTCACCCCGGCGATGTGCGGTGTGAGCAGCAGGTTCGGGCAGCCGGCCCACACGTTGGACGCCGGCACCGGCTCGACCACGAACACGTCGATCGCCGCGCCGCCGAGCTGGCCGGCCTTCAACGCGGCGGCCAGCGCTGCCTCGTCGACCACGCCACCGCGCGCGGTGTTGATGAGCACCGCACCCGGCTTCATGGCAGCGATGCGCTGCGCATCGAACAGGTTGCGGGTGGCAGCCAGCAAGGGCACGTGCAGGCTGATCACGTCAGCTGAAGTTGTCAGTTCATCGAGCGTGATGCAACGCACGCCGGTCTGCGCGAACACCGGATTCGCGGCATCCATCATCGCGTCGAACGCCACCACCGTCATGCCCAAACCCTGCGCCAGCCGGGCCGTCAACTGGCCGATGGAGCCGAAGCCGACCAGCCCCAGCGTCTTGCCCGACACCTCGCGGCCGTTGCTGAGCGCGGTGCGCGGCCATTGGCCGCCCGCCATCTCTGCGGCGCTTTGATAGGCGCCGCGCAGCAGCAGCATCGCGGTGCCGACCACGTACTCCGCCACGCTGAGCGCATTCGCGCCGGTGGCCGGGATCACCGTGATGCCGCGCGCCTCGCAGGCCGCCACGTCGATGTTGTCCAGCCCGACACCCAGTCGCCCGACCACGCGGCACCGTTGCAGCGCCCCCAGCAATTCGCCGCGCACCTGGGTGCGGTTGCGAACCACGATGGCGTCGGCACCGGCGGCCTCGCGCAACAGGTGCGGCGCGTCGTCGACCAGCTTCGGGTCGTAGAGCACGTCGTGCTGCGCGGCGAGCTGCGCGACCGCAGGCTCGTCCATGAATTCGGTGATGACGATTCGCATACTCGGCGTGCGCTCAGGCGCTCTCGAACAAACGCGTCAGCACGAATTCGCGGTGGCCCAGCGCCTCGGCGGCCGTCAGGCGACCGTTGGCGGTGCGCAGCATGCATTCGAGCAACTGGTCGCCGGCCTGGTCGAGCGTGATCTCGCGTTGCAGCAGGCCCGAGGTGTCGACGTCGACGTGCTCGCTCATCAGTCGCACGGTGCGCGGGTTGGCGCAGATCTTGATGACCGGGACGATGGCGTTGCCGATCACGTTGCCCTGCCCGGTCGGAAAAAAGTGCACCGCGTAGCCCGACGCCGCGCACAGCGTGACCATCTCTGCCGCCGCGCTGCTGGAATCCATGAACCACAGGCCCGGGTGGGTGGGCATTTCGGCCTTGTCGATCACGCCGTCGACGGTGCACTTCTTGCCGATCTTCTGGATGTTGCCGAGCGCCTTCTCCTCGATGGTGGTCAGGCCGCCGGCGATGTTGCCCTTGGTCGGCTGCGAGTCGGAAAGGTCGCTGGTCTTGTGGCGGTTGATCACGTCCTGGTAGCGGTTGAACATGAACATGAACTGCTCGCGCACCGCATCGTTCGCGCAGCGGGCTGCGACGATCTGCTCGCCGCCGGTCAGCTCGGTGGTCTCGCCGAAACACAGCGTGGTGTTCAGCGGGTGCAGCTTGTCGAAGGCATTGCCCACTGTCGGGTTGGCGCCGCAGCCGCTGGTGGTGTCGCTCTCGCCGCACTTGGTCGAGACCCACAGCTCGCTGATGGCGCAGGCCTCGCGCTGCTTCTCGCTGGCCCATTGCACGTAGTCGCGCGCCGCCTTGCTGGCCCGCAGAATGGTGTCGTGGTCGCCGTGGCCTTCGATGCCGAAACCGACCACCGGCTTGCCGGTGGTCTTGATGCCGTCGACCACCTTTTGCGTCCAGCCGTCTTCGATGCCGATCACCACCACCGCCGCCACGTTCGGGTTGCAGCCGGCACCGATCAGGGTGCGGAAGTGCAGGTCCAGGTCGGCCCCGAACTGCAACCGGCCGTACGGGTGCGGAATGGCCATCGCGCCCTTGATGTTGTGCGCCACCGCTTCGGCCGCCGCGTTCGACAGGTCGTCCAGCGGCAGGATGATGACGTGGTTGCGAATACCGACGCGGCCGTTTTCACGCCGGTAGCCGAGGAAGGTGGTGTCTTTGGAGATGATGGACATGGTGAGGTTTCCTGGTGATCAACGAGCCGGATTTGGTGTGCCAGGGGGCGTAGCGAGCGGGCGTCAGGCTAGGCGCAAACCGCAGCAAGGCCAGTGACTTGCAAGGATTTGCAACGACGCCTGGCGTTTGCGCAGTAGCCGCATGGCATGCCAAATCACCAACGCTTGGTCTTGATGTTCTGCACATGGGCGTGCTCGCCCTTCTTGATCGGCGCGACCACCTTGCCCATGTCGATGCCGTACTTCAGCACCGTGTCGCCCGTGGCCATGTCGGCCAGCGCCACCTTGTGGCCGATGGGGATGTCTTGCAGTGCCTGCACGTCGATCATTCGGTCTTCATCCATGATCCAGCCGGTCATCGCCATGCCGGCCTTCACGCCTTCGACCACCACCACGGCCACGGTGTCCCGGGCGTCGTGCAACACGAAATGAATCATCGGGTGTCTCCTGCTTTTGCGTTGGGCGCGTTGAGCACGTCAAGCGCGCTGGGTTGAATTCTGGTGCAACGAGGCGCAGTGTATTGACGCAAGCACGCGTGTCAAACGTGTCATCTGTATGACTTGCATGATTCATATCATGCAGTTGTACAATCGCCGCACATGTCTTCAGCGCTCGCCGCCCGTGCGGCTCCAGGCTTCTCGCTGATCGCCCCCGAGGCGGCGGGCATGCCGCTGTACCGGGTGGTGAAGCGATCACTGCTGGCGGCCATCGAAGACGCCGTCTACCCGCCCGGCAGCACGCTGCCCAGCGAAACCGAATTGGCCACCGCCTTCGGTGTTTCCATCGGCACGCTGCGCAAGGCGGTCGACGAGCTGTCGGCCGAACACATCCTGGTTCGCCGACAGGGCCGCGGCACCTTCGTCGCCACCCATTCGACCGACCGCTTCCTGTTCCAGTTCTTCCATGTCGAGCGCAGCGACGGGTTGCGCGAAGCGCCGAGCGTGGAGCTGGTGTCGTTCGAACGGCTGCGCGTCGACGACGAGGTGGCGCAGGCGCTGCAACTTCGCACCGGCGACCCGGTCATCCAGTTCGAGAACCGGCTGCTGCTGCAGGGCCGCGCCGTCATCTACGACCGCCTCACGCTCTCGGCCGCGATGTTCAAGGGCCTGACCGAGAAGCGCCTGCGCGAACGCGCCGGCACCATCTACCAGTTCTACCAGGCCGAGTTCGGCATCACCGTGGTGCGTGCGCTGGAACGCGCACGCGCCACGGCGGTCGACCGCACGGTGTCGCGCGTGCTGGGGCTGCCGGTCGGGATGCCGGTGATCCAGGTGCGGCGCACGGCGCTGACCTTCGGCGACCGGCCGGTCGAGTACCGCAGTTCCACCATCAACACCGCCCACCACGACTACGTGAACCTGCTGTCGCGGCCACGCGTGGCCGGCGAATGAAAAGCACGAATGAACCGCACAATTGCCTTCCCGGAGACCGCCCGATGATCGACCTCAGCAAAGCCTCGCAAGCCGCCGAACAGGCGGCCTACGCCGCCGGCACGCACCTGCTGGCATCGCGTTCGCGGCTGGCTGAAATGGTGATCACCCACAAGCAGCCCGGCGACGTGGCGAGCGAGGTCGACCGCGAGGCCGAGGCGCTGATCCGCGGTGTGGTGTTGAAACGCTTCCCCGACCACGGCTTCGTTGGCGAAGAAGGCGGCGGCGCACTCGACGACGACCGCCCGCTGTGGGTCGTCGACCCGCTGGACGGCACCGCCAACTACCTGCGCGGCTACCCGCAGTACGCGGTGTCCATCGCGCTGGTGGTCGAAGGCGAGCCGCAGATCGGCGTGGTCTACGACCCCTGCCGCAATGAATTCTTCGGTGCCATTCGTGGCCGCGGCGCGGTTCTGAACGGCGCGCTGATTCGTTGCGCGCCACCCCGACCCACCCTCGAGGCGATGGCTTCGACCGTCTTCCCCAAACCCAGCAGCCCGCGCATGGCCAGCTACATGGCCGAGCTGGGCCGCGTGTTGCGCGCCTTCGGCGGGGTGCGCCGCTCGGGTTCGATGGCGCTGGAAATGGCCTACCTGGCGGCTGGCCGCATCGATGCCTTCTGGGAACACGACATGGGCGTGTGGGACGCCGCCGCCGGCATCCTGCTGCTGCGCGAGAGCGGCGCAGCGGTGCAGGCGCGCGACGCGTTGCCCCTGCTGCAAAGCCGTTCGCTGATGGCCAGCACGCCGGGCTTGTTGTCGACCTTCGAGTCGCTGCTGGGCCCGTGCGCCGGCCCGTCCGTGTAGCGCCAACGCGGTAAGCTGCTTCACCATGGACAAACGCACCGACCTGACCGCACGCAACTTCCCCAGCGCGCAAGAAGACGCCGAAGGCGCCACGCCGCCTTCGTCGCGCTACACCGGGCCCGAAAGCGCCTACCGCCTGGCCTTCACCGACACCGATTTCCTGCTGCGCGAAGAGATGCGTCCGGTGCGCATGCAGCTCGAACTGCTGAAGCCCGAGCTGGTGCAGCGCGAGCAGGGCATCGAGTCGACCATCGTGATTTTCGGCAGTGCGCGCATCGTGCCGCCCGACGTGGCGCAGCGCCTGGTCGACGACGCCACCGCCGCCGGCGACGCCAGCGTGCTGGCGATTGCCAACCAGCACTTGGCGATGTCGCGTTACTACACCGAGGCACGCCGCTTCGCCGCCCTCGTCACCGAACAATCGAAGCACCTGCAGACGCCGATCTACGTGGTCACCGGCGGCGGCCCCGGCATCATGGAAGCCGGCAACCGCGGCGCCTTCGACGTGGGCGGCAAGAGCATCGGGCTGAACATCGTGCTGCAGCACGAACAGGCGCCCAACCCGTACATCACGCCCGAGCTGTGCTTCCAGTTCCACTACTTCGGCCTGCGCAAGATGCACTTCCTGATGCGCTCGGTCGCACTGGTGTGCTTCCCCGGCGGCTTCGGCACGCTGGACGAAATGTTCGAGGCGCTGACGCTGATTCAAACTGGCAAGTCGCGTCGCCGCCCGGTGCTGCTGTTCGGCCGCGCGTTCTGGACCCGGCTGATCAACTTCGACCTGCTGGTCGAGACCGGCATGATCAGCGCGCTCGACCTGCAACTGTTCCGCTTCGTCGAGACCGCCGAAGAGGCCTGGAGCATCCTCGAAGCCGAATACGGATTCGACCTTCCAAACGACCACAAAGGCGAGTTCGCCGACGACATCTGAAAGCCCGCGCCGCATGAACACGCACATCAGCATCATCGGCGCGCCGACCGACATCGGCGCCGGCAGCCGAGGCGCGGGCATGGGCCCCGAGGCCCTGCGTGTGGCCGACATCGTGCCCGTGCTGCAAGGCCACGGGCTGGAGGTGCTCGACCGCGGCAACCTCAGTGGTCCGGCCAATCCCTGGCAGCCGCCGGTCGACGGCTACCGGCACCTGAACGAAGTGGTGGCGTGGAACGTGGCGGTGCACAACGCGGTGCACGCCGAACTGGCGCTGGGCCGCCTGCCCATCCTGCTGGGCGGCGACCACTGCCTGGGCATCGGCTCGATCAGCGCGGTGGCGCGCCACTGCCGCGAAACCGGCAAGAAGCTGCGCGTCTTGTGGCTCGACGCGCACGCCGACTTCAACACCAACACCCTCACGCCCAGCGGCAACACCCACGGCATGCCGGTGGCGTGCCTGTGCGGTCACGGCCCGAAGGCGCTGATCGAGATCGGCGGCGTGGTGCCCGCCATCAGCCCGAAGTGGGTGCGCCAGATCGGCATCCGCAGCGTCGACCCCGGCGAGAAGCGCTTTGTCCACGAGATGGACCTGGAAGTCTTCGACATGCGCTACATCGACGAGATGGGCATGCGCCACGCAATGGAACTGGCGCTGGCCACGCTCGACACCAACACCCACCTGCACGTCAGCTTCGATGTCGACTTTCTCGACGCCTCCATAGCCCCCGGCGTCGGCACCACCGTCAAAGGCGGACCGACCTACCGCGAAGCCCAGCTGTGCATGGAAATGATCGCCGACACCGGCCGCCTCGCGTCACTCGACGTGATGGAACTGAACCCCGCGCTCGACGTGCGCAACGCCACTGCCGAGTTGGCGGTTGACCTGGTGGAGTCGCTGTTCGGGAAGAGCACGTTGATGCGGAAGTGACGCGCAGCCTCAGGTTCGGGACTGCCTAAAACTCGTAAGTCAGCGCCAGTACCCCGCTCACCGGCGAGCGGTCGCGCACCAGCGGGCTGCGCTTGGCGTCGCCTTGCAGCGCGCCGGCGCTGACGGCACCGGTGACGGCCCACTGGCGGTTCACGAAGTAATTGAGCGAGGCCGAGGCGCGCACGTCGCGGAAACCTGCGCCCGGGCTGTAGGGCGCGTAGCCGCTGGTGATGGACTGCGCCGGCGTGACGCCGAAGGCGCTTTGCATGGTCTTGGCGTTCACATAGCTGGCGCCGATGCCCACCGCGCCGCGCCACTGAGGTGCCAACTGCACCGCGTAGTTCGCGCCCAGGTCGACGACCATGCCCTTGTTGTCGTTGCCGGCACCGTAGCGAAGGGACGAAGTCAACGAAACCTGCGGCGACACGAAGTAGTTGAAGAAGCCGCCGAACTCGGCCGCCGCGTCGATGTCGCCCATGCCGTTCAGCGCCTGCGAGCGGCTTGCCTTGCGGCCGAAGTCGGCCGTCACGCGCAGGCCGTACTGCATGTTCGGCGCCGAGTCGAACAGGTAGCCGAGGCCGTTGCTGGTGCCGGCGAAGAAGCCGTTTTTCCAGCGGTAATCGAACACCGGCAGCACCATGGTGCGGTGCTTGCGCGAGCCGGTGTACGACGGCGTGGAGATCACCGCCAGCCCGACCGCACCCTTGCTGTCGGCCTCCACCGGGCCGAAGATTCGCACCGCGTCGAAGGCCTGCGCGTGGGCGGCAGCGCCGGCTGTCAGCAGGGCACAGGCCAGCAGGTTTCGGTGCAGGAAAGTGAGCTTCATGGGGACGGTCCTTGGGTCGGTTTTGATGGGGGCCAACGCGGCCCGCGGCACTGTAGCCGAAGTTGTTGCCGCCGCTGCGCCTCAGGTCAATCGCAGGGCCCGTGGTCGCGCCGGAACCAGCGCGGCTCGACGGCAGCGGCGTCGGCGAACAAGCCGCGCCTTGCGCCGCGCGCGGCCTGCTCCTGGTCGGCATACGGGCCGTGGCTGTGCCGGTAGTGGTAGCTCCACGCGTGGCCCTGCAGCACCATCCATTCGCTGATGTCTTCACCGTTCAGCAGCAGGTTGCCCAGCGTGCGCTGGTAGTCGTCTTTGGCGCGCGTGTGCACCTGCACGCGCTGGTGCAGCACGCGCTCGCTCAGCGCCGCGGTGGCCTGCGCGCCCCCCGCCTGGCAGCGCTCGGGCGCATCGATGCCTTGCAGGCGCAGCTTGATCGGCTTGGCAAATTTGCCACTGCCGGCCGCATCGGCACGCAGCCACAGCGTGTCGCCATCGACCACGCGGACGACGATGCCTTCGAGGGTGTCGGCCTGTGCCGTCCACGCGGCCAGCAGCACCGAAACCATCACCGCGCCGCGCAGCGCGCATGCGAGGCGCATCAGCGCAGCCACCACCAGGCAACCCCGCCCACCACCGCCACCCACGCCAGCACCACCACGGCCGCGCCCCACCACAGGCGCGGCAGTTTGTCCCTCGACAGCTCAGCCTCGCGCAGGCAGGCCTGCCACAGCGGCTTCGGCGTCATGCGCACCACCAGGGCCACACCCAGCGGCACCAGGATCAGGTCGTCCAGCAGGCCCAGCACCGGAATGAAATCGGGGATCAGGTCGATCGGGCTGACGGCGTAGGCCAGCACCGCGATGGCCAGAAACTTGGCACCACGCGGCGTCTGCGGGTGCTTGAACAGCTTCCACAGCGCGATCAACATCGTGCCCAGGCGGGCCGTGTTGGCGAGGCGGAAGACGCGGGTCAGTTTGTTCATTCTTGGTTCATCGATCGGCGACTTTTTCAGCATCGCGAATGATGCGCTGCAATCGATCGGCCAGCTTCTCGGTGCTGAGCTTTTCGCGCAGGCGCTCCACCATCAGCGGCAGGCAGAACGGGCTGGGTGCTTGCAGCTCGACGAAGTCGATGCGGCGCGCTTCGATGCGCAGCAAGGTGTCTCGCAGCCGCGCGATGTCGAGCTCCTGCCCCAGCACCTCGGTCTGCGCCTGCGTCAGCAGCAGGTTGTCGGCGTCGTACTTGCGAAACACCTCGAAGAACAGGCTGCTCGACGCCTGCAGTTGGCGCGTGCTCTTGGGCTGCCCCGGGTAGCCGGTGAAGATCAAGCCGGCCACACGCGCGATCTCCCGAAAGCGCCGCCGCGCCAGTTCGCTGCTGTTCAGGCTGGCCAGCACGTCGTGCAGCAGGTGGGCCACGCTGAACAAGCGCTTGTCCAGCAACGGCGCCACGTCCACCGGTTCAGCGCTCAACAGCTCGAATCCGTAGTCGTTGATCGAGATGCTGAAGGTGTTGGGCGCGTCCTTCGCCAGCCGCCAGGCCAGCAGGCTGCCCAGGCCGATGTGCGCGTTGCGGCCGGCGAACGGGTAGATGAACAGGTGCTGGCCTTCACGCGACTGGAAGCGCTCGATCAGCAGCGTGGCCGGCGTGGGCAGTCGCGACAAGCGCAGCTGCGTTTCCAGCATCGGCCGCGCGGCTTCCAGCTCGGGCTCGCCCAT
>JANNBZ010000109.1:0-7372 GCA_031386065.1 Burkholderiales bacterium | reverse complement strand
CAGCAGCAGATCGAGGCGGCGGTGGCGCGGGGCGGATAAGCAAGCGCCGATGCGCTTTTGCACGCACCCAGGTGGTGGACTTTCGGGCGGGCAGGATTCGACGGGGCCGGCGTCGGCGTCGTGGTTGAACGATGATTCGATCTCCTGAAGGAGAAATGAACATGCCGCATACCCGTCGTGACGTGCTGCAACGCAGTGCCGCACTGGCCGCGCTGCTGGCCGGTGTCGGCCTGTTGCCGACCCAGGCCCTGGCGCAGGCCGGCTGGAACAAGCTGGCGTTCGAGGTCAAGACGCTGGACGAGGTGATGAAGGCGCTGGGCGCGGCCAGGCCGGTCGAGAGCAAGGACATCAGCCTGGTCGCACCCGACATTGCCGAGAACGGGGCGGTGGTGCCGCTCGGGGCCAGCACCGCGCTGCCCGGCGTCAAATGGCTGGCGCTGCTGGTCGAGAAGAACCCGAACGCGCTGTCGGCGCTGTTCGAGTTCAGCGAGTTCGTCGACGCCAGCGCGCTCACGCGCATCAACGTGAAAATGGGCCAGACCTCGACCGTCTACGCGGTCGCGATGATGGCCGACGGCCGGGTGCTGTTCACGCAAAAAGAAGTCAAGGTCACGGTCGGCGGCTGCGGTGGTTGAGAGGCTGAGAGCCTGAGACCGTTCGCACTGCTTTCACCGAATCCGCTGGAGAAAAAATCATGGCAGACGCTATGCGCATTCGCGCTCAATCGCAAACCGGCAACGCCGTCGTTCGCGTGCTGATGGGCCACGAAATGGAGACCGGCCTGCGCAAGGACACCGCCGGCAAGACGGTGCCGGCCTGGCACATCACCGAAGTCAGCGCCTCACTCAACGGCAAGCCGGTGCTGACCGCGCAGTGGGGGCCGGCGGTGTCGAAGAACCCGTTCATGCAGTTCACCGTCAACGGCGCGAAGGCCGGCGACACGATCGGCGTGACCTGGAAAGACAACAGGGGCGACACCCGCAGCGACGAAGCGGTGGTGTCGTGACGGGTCGTCGCGCCCGTCGTTTGGCGACTGCGGCCGCGAGCTCAGTCCACTGACGGCAGGATCAGCACCGTGACTTGCGACCGCCCGAGCAATTTCTTGATATCGCGATCAAACGTGACCAGGTGCTCGCCCAGTTGATGGGTGGCCGCCGCCAGCCAGGCGTCGGGCAGGTCGTTGCTGCTGAGGTTCTTGACGAGGCACAACTGCCGCAGCACCGGCCATTCGGCACCCAGCTGCGCGAGTTGCACGCCGGGCGCACCCAGCAACGCGTCGACGAAGCCGACAGCGTCTGCCAACGGCGTGGGCTGGCTGAAAATTTTCGGGCTGATGACGAGCCGCAAGAAGCTGGCGATCACCATCGGCATCAGCGTCACCGAAGCACCACCCGCAGCAGGGAACACTGCCTGCTCAAGCCAGGCCCGGGCCACCGCGTGGTGAGGATGGTCGCTGCGCGACGCAGCCACCAGCACATTGACGTCAGGCGTCATCGTCCAGCGCGTTCAGCAATGACTTGTTGCTGAGCGGGTTGACCCCGGCGACCAACCCACCGTGCCCCTTGAACACCGGCAACCGCAGCTTGCCGCGCGGTTTTGCGGACACCGGGCTGCGCAACCGCAACGTCAGCCCTTCCTCGATCAGGCGCGTCAGGCTGGTGCGTTGACGCGCCGCCAGCGCCTTGGCGTCGGCCAGCAGGTGGTCGTTGATGTTGAGCGTGGTCTTCATGCCAAGATGGTACAGATTTCTGTGTCGAGCAGGGTCTGCATTCGCGGCATGAGTATCCTTGCCTCAACATGACCGAAGCCACACTCCCCGCTCCTCCCACCCCCACCTTCCGCCAAGCGCTGCGCTTCTGGCTGAACCTCGGCTTTGTCAGCTTCGGCGGGCCGGCGGGGCAGATCGCGTTGATGCACCAGGAACTGGTGGAGCGACGGCGCTGGATTTCCGAGCGGCGCTACCTGCACGCGCTGAACTACTGCATGCTGCTGCCCGGCCCCGAGGCGCAGCAACTGGCCACCTACATCGGCTGGCTGATGCACGGTGTGCGCGGCGGCATCGCGGCGGGTGCGCTGTTCGTGATGCCTTCCTTGTTCATCCTGATCGCGCTGTCGGCCGTCTACATGGCGTTCGGCAACACGCCGGTGGTGGCGGGGGTGCTGTGGGCGATCAAGCCGGCCGTCACCGCCATCGTGCTGTTCGCGGCCTGGCGCATCGGCTCGCGTGCGTTGAAGAACGCGGCGCTGTGGGCGATTGCGGCGGCGGCGTTCGTCGCGATCTTTTTCTTCAGCCTGCCGTTCCCGCTGATCGTGCTGGCAGCTGGTGCCATCGGCGCGGCCGGTGGCGCTTGGGCGCCGCAGTGGTTTCGCGGTGGTGGCGGGCACGGCGGCGCGCAGCCCGTCGCCAGCGCGCCGGCGGTCATCGACGACGACACGCCCACGCCAGCCCACGCGCGTTTCTCGCGCGCCCGGCTGCTGCGCTTCGTCGCAGTGGGCTTGTTGCTGTGGCTGGCGGCGATGGGCGCGTTGGCCGCCACGTTCGGCTGGCAGGGCCTGCTGACGCAGATGGGTTGGTTCTTCACCAAGGCGGCGCTGCTCACCTTCGGCGGTGCCTACGCGGTGCTGCCGTACGTGTACCAAGGCGCGGTGACCGAGTTCGGCTGGCTCACCGCGCCGCAGATGATCGACGGCCTGGCGCTGGGTGAAACCACGCCAGGCCCGCTGATCATGGTGGTCGCCTTCGTCGGCTTCGTCGGCGGCTGGGGTCGGCCGATGTTCGGGCCGGATCAGTTGTTCCTGGCCGGTGCGGCGGCGGCGGTGGTGGTGACCTTCTTCACCTTCCTGCCGTCGTTCCTGTTCATCCTGATCGGCGGCCCGCTGGTCGAGGCCACGCACGGCGACATCAAGTTCACCGCGCCGCTGACCGCCATCACCGCGGCGGTGGTCGGCGTGATCCTGAACCTGGCGTTGTTCTTCGCGCTGCACGTGCTGTGGCCGCAGGGGCTGGCGGGGCGCTTCGAGTGGGGCTCGCTGGCCATCGGTGTGACTGCGGCAGTGGCGCTGCTGCGTTTCAACGTCAACGTGATCCGGCTGATTGCCGCGTGCGCGCTGATCGGTCTGGTCAAGGGGCTGTTCTTCTGACGCTGCCGGGCGCGTCGTACAGTTCTGCGCTAACCCACGCCACGCCCATGCCCGATCTGCCCACCGTCGTTCCATCCGCGCCCGTTGTCACCCGCGCCGCGCGCCCCTCCATCAGTTGCGTGGTGCCGGCGTTCAACGAGGCCGACAACCTGGGCCCGTTGTTGAGCGGCCTGACGGCGCAGCTGGCTGCCTTGTCCGACCGCTGGGAAATCATCGTGGTCGACGACGGCAGCGTCGACGCCACGCCGCTGGAAATGCTGCGCTGGACGCAGCGGCCCGGCGTGCGCTACCTGGCGCTGTCGCGCAACTTCGGCAAGGAGGCGGCGCTGACGGCCGGCATCGACCGCGCCGAAGGCGAGGTGGTGCTGTTGATGGACGCCGACCTGCAGCACCCGCCCTCGCTGGTGCCCGACATGTTGACCGCCTGGCGCGGCGGGGCCGACATGGTGTGTGCCGCGCGCGCCTCGCGCGCCGACGAGAGCCTGGCCAAGCGCCTGGGCACGGCGCTGTTCTACCGCCTCGTGAACCGCCATTCGAAGGTGCCGATTCCGGTCGACGCGGGCGACTTCCGCCTGATGGACCGGCGTGTGGTCGACGCGCTGAAGTCGCTGCCCGAACGCAACCGTTTCATGAAGGGGCTGTACGCCTGGGTCGGCTTTCGCAACGTGATCATTCCGTACCTGCCGGCCGAGCGGCTGGCGGGAACCAGCACGTTTTCCCTGCGCAGCTTGGCCCGGCTCGCGTTCACCGGCGTCACCGCATTCACCAATGCGCCACTGCGCTTGTGGAGCGCGGTGGGGGTGGTGATTGCGCTGTGCGCCATCGCCTTCGGCTTCTGGATCATCATCGAGTTTTATGTCTTCGGGAACAACGTGCCCGGTTGGGCCACGCTGGTGACGAGCATGATGTTTTTCAGCGGCGTGCAGTTGCTGTCGATCGGCATCCTGGGCGAATACGTGGGCCGCATCTTCGACGAAGTGAAGCAGCGGCCGGTCTATATCGTCGGCCGCGAAAGCGGACGCGGCGCAATCCACACACCGCCCGCGCCATGACGGCGCGCCTGCGCACGCTGATGCTGTGCGCCGACGACTTCGGCCAGTCGGCCGGCATCTCGCAAGGCATTGCGCAGTTGGCGCACGCCGGGCGGCTGTCGGCCACGGCCTGCCTGACGAATGGCGGGCATTGGCAGGCCCAGTCGCCCCGCTTGCGGGCGCTGCCGCGAGCCGTGCAGCGCGGCCTGCATTTCAACCTCACCGAAGGCGCGCCGCTGAGCCCCGAGCTGCGGCGCGTCTGGCCCGTGTTCCCGCCGTTGCCTCGGCTGATTCTTCAAGCGCACCTGGGCCGGCTGCCGCAAGCCGCCATCGCGGCGGAGTTCGAGTCGCAGCGCGCGGCCTTCGGCGCTGGGGCCGGGCAGGCGCCGGACTTCATCGACGGCCACCAGCATGTGCACCACCTGCCCGGCGTGCGCGACGTGCTGCTGGCCGCGCTGAGCCGCATGGCCGCGCCACCGGCGGTGCGCAGCACGGCGCGGCCGCTCGGCGTAGGCTTCGGTGTGAAGCGATTCCTGATTGCGCAGACCGGTGGCGTCGCCTTGCAGCGGCGGCTGGCGCGCCGGCGCATCCGGCACAACGTGTCGCTGCTGGGTGTCTACGACTTCGAGGCCGTCGACTACCGCGCGCTGATGCAAGGCTGGCTGGCGCTGCTGCCGGTAGACGGCGGCCTGTTGTTCTGCCACCCCGGCGCGGCCGGCGCAGACGCTGGTGACGACCCCATCGCAGCGGCCCGCGCGCGCGAGCTGGCCTACCTGGCCAGCCCCGCGTTCAGCGACGACCTGGCCGCCGCCGAGGTGCAGCTCGGGCCGGTGTGGCAGCTCAGCGAAACGTCCAGGCGCGGTTGACGGCGTAGGTCAGCAGCAGGCTGCACAGTGTGGCCGCCACCTGCGCGGCCAGGTAGTGCCAACCCAGCGCCACACCCAGCGCCACCACCGCCATGCCCAGCAGTGCGCCGGCCCCGGCAGTGCCCATGAACTTCAGCCACGCCGGGACGACGGCGCCGTTGTGGTCGAAGGTGAAGCGGCGGTTGCCGAAGAAGGCCACCTGCGCGCCCACCACCGCACCCACGCCCGAGCCCCACCACGCCGGCCAGTGGCCGAGCTCCACGCACGCGGCCAGCACCCCGTAGTGAACGGCGGTCGCAATGGCGCCGACGCCCACGTAGCGAAAGAAACGCGTCATGCGATGCGGCGCTTCAAGGGCAGGCCCGGGCCGGTGCGCGCATCAGCAGCGCTTCGCGGTCGCGGTAGACGCGGTAGCCCATCGAGACGGCCGTCGGAACCTGCGCCATGCGCGCTTGCGTTGCCGACGTCAGCACGAACCAGGTGGCATGCGAGGCGGTGCCGGCGTGGCAGGTGAGTTCGTTCAGGCGGTCGATCGGCCACAGCAGTTCGCGCCCGCGCGCCGGGTCGAAACGCGCCGCATCGAACAGCTCCTTGCGCCAGTTGTCGCGCTTGGCCAGCTCGGGATCGGCCCAGTCGCTGGCCACTACCGGTGGCTGCGTCAGGCCGGCGTAGAACGGCAGGTCGTAGAACATCTCGTCGACGAACACCACCCGGTCGCCGGGAGCGATCTGCGTGGCCAGATCGGCGGCGGCGGCCTTCGACGACAGAGGCAGCTTCAGCTTGAACAGTGCCGCCACGTCGGCGTGGGCGAGCAGCAACACCGCGCTCAGGCAAACAAGTCCTGCCGCGGCGGCAGTCCAACGCGGTGCCTTGTCGACCCGCATCAGCGCAAAGCTCAGCAGCAGGCACCACGGCGCGAGCGCGGGTAGCACGTAGCCGACCAGCTTGGAACTGGGCAGCGAGAAAAATCCCACCACCACCAGCCCCCACCAGGCCCACAACGCGAGCTGCACGCGCTGCGGCCCGGCACGCTCGCGCCATGCGTTGCGCACGGCCGCCGGCAGCCACAGGCTCCACGGCAGCGTCAGCGCCGGCAAGATCGCCAGGTAGAACCAGGCCGGGTGCACGTTGTTGAAGTTGGCCTGCGCGAAACGGCGAAAGTGCTGCTCGACGATGAAGTAGTCGAAGAAGCCGGGGTGGCGCAGCTGCATCAGCACGAACCACGGCAGCGCCAGCGCGGCGAACAGCGCCAGACCGGTCGGGTGCAGCAGCCACAGCACGTCGCGCCAGCGCCGCTGCGCCAGCAGCCACGGCCCGATCACCAGCGCCGGCAGCACGAAGCCGATCAGCCCCTTCGCCAGCACCGACGCCGCCGCGAAAGCCCAGCCGATCAGCAGCCAGCGCAGCGAGCGCGCGGGCCCGTCGACCGCGCGCGCGAAGGCCAGCACGGTGGCGGTGATCAGCCCGCCGACCAGCATGTCGAGGTTGGCGTACTGGCCGCCGATGAAGAAGAACGGGCAGGTCGCCAGCACCAGCAAGGCCAGCCGCGCCTGCCGCGCGCCGTGCCAGCGCCGCACCGCCATGAACAGCGCCGCGCCCATCACCCAGGCGCCGACGAAGGGCGCAAAGCGCGCACTGAACTGGTTGACGCCGACCAGCGCCATCGCCGCCATGTCCAGCCAGTACATCAGCGGCGGCTTGTGGAAGAAGGGCAGGCCGTTCAGCAGCGGCGGCTGGGTGAGGAAAGAGAGCCCGTCGCCCGACAGCAGCATGTCCCGCGCGACGTTCGCATAGCGGCCTTCGTCGGGCAGCAGCAGCGGCCGCACACCCAGCGTGGCCAGCAGCCACACGGCCAGCAGCGAGAGCACGCGGCGCGGGTCGTTCCAGGCAGCGCCTGCGGAGGGGCGGGGTGTCACGGAAGCGATTACATCATCGCAAGTCAGTCGACCTTCGCCCCCGAGTTCTTCACCACCTGCGCCCACTTGCGGGTCTCGGCCGCGATGTAGGCCGCGAACTCGGCCGGCGGCATGCCGCTGGGGATGGCGCCTTGCGACAGCAAACGCTCCTTCAGCGCCGGCGCGTTCAGGGCCTTGGCGCTTTCCTGCTGCAGGCGGTTGACGATGTCGGCCGGCGTGCCGGCGGGTGCCAGCAGGCCGAACCACGAACTGGCGTCGAAGCCCTTCACCGGGCCGGCCTCGGCGATGGTGGGCAACTCGGGGATCGCGGCGCTGCGCTGTGCGCTGGTCACGGCCAGCGCCTTCAGCTTGCCGGCCTTGATCTGCGGCAGCGCCGACGGCAGGTTGTCGAACATCAGGTCCATCGTGCCGCCGATCA
>JANNBZ010000071.1:0-11795 GCA_031386065.1 Burkholderiales bacterium | reverse complement strand
GAGCAGCAGTTCCAGGTCTTCGACATCGCTGGGCGACGGGCCGGCGGCCCCGCACGCCAGCGGCAGCCAGAGCACCGCCGCAGCCACGGCCGCACGGCGCAAAAAGACAGGGAATGGAGTCATGAACAAAGCCTGGCGACGATGGGACAACCCGAGCTCGGGACTCCCGGACCATAACCGCCAGCGGCGGCGGCCATCCACCGAACAGCGGGGCAAAGCCGCCTCATGTGCGCGAAGCCGTGGCGGGCAGCCCGCCTACGATGAGCGTCCCCACTGCACTGAGGATGCCCCCGCCATGGCCCGTACCCCGCTGTTGAAATCCATCGTCCAGCTCGCCCGCGAGCACCACCGCGCCGACGCGCTGGGCCTGCCCGCCGAGGCCGTTCGCGAGGCCGATTGGCGCGCCGGCAGCCTGAGTCGACGCGGCTTCATCGGCGCCTCGGCGGCCGCGGCAGCGTCGTTCGCCGCACCACGTTTCGCAATGGCGCAAACGCAGCCGCGCATCGCCATCATCGGCGCCGGCATTGCCGGCCTCAGCGCTGCGCTGAAGCTCGCCGACAACGGCGTGGCCAGCACCGTCTACGAGGCGAATGCCCGCGTGGGCGGGCGCATGTACTCGAACACCAGCTACTTCGCGCAGGGCCAGGCGTTCGAGTGGTGTGGCGAGTTGATCGACTCGGGCCACACCACCATCCGCCGGCTCGCGTCGCGCTTCGGGCTGGCGCTGGACGACCTGCTGTCGGCCGAGCCCGCCGGCTCGAAAGAGACCTACTATTTCTTCGGCCAGTACTACCCCAAGGCCGACGCCGACCGCGACTTCAAGGGCATTGCGCCGCTGCTGCGCGAAGACCTGCGCATGGCCGGTCCGCAGACCACGGTGTTCGCAAGCACGCCGGCCGGGCAGATGCTGAACCGCATGAGCGTGTACGACTGGATCGAGTCGCGCGTGCCGGGCGGACATGCCTCGCCGCTGGGCGCGCTGCTGGACACCGCCTACTTCATCGAACTGAACAGCGACACGCGCGAGCAGTCGGCGCTGAACCTGGTCTACCTGCTGGGCTACCAGCCGAGCTGGAACGAGCTGCACATGTTCGGCATCTCGGACGAGAAGTACCGCGTGCGCGGCGGCAACCAGCAGATTCCGGCGGCCATCGCGAGCCAGCTCGGTGCCAACGCGGTGCAGATGGGCATGCGCATGGAAGCGCTGCGCCGCACTGCGAACGGTGCCTACGACCTGAGCCTGCGGCAAGGTAACAGCCTGCACACTGTGCAGGCCGACCTGGTGCTGATCACCACGCCGTTCGCGGTGCTGCGCGAGCTGGACACCAGTCTGGCCGGCTTCGACACGATGAAGAACTTCGCCATCGCCAACCTCGGTGCGGGCCGGCAGAGCAAGCAGCACCTGCAGTTCACGCGCAGGGTCTGGAACGACCTGGGCAGCAAGCCCGAGCGCGGCAACGGATCGAGCTACGGCGACACCGGCTACCAGGCCACGTGGGAGGCCTCGCGCGCGCAGGCGGGCAACAGCGGCATCCTGGTCGGCTATGCCGGCGGGCCGTTCGCCGATGCGATGAATTCGACGGTCGCGTTCTCGACCACGTCGTCCACATCGAACGCCACGGCGGCCAACGTGCGCCGCGACGCGCAGCGTTTTCTGCAGCAGGCCGAGCCGGTGTACCCCGGCCTGGGTGCGCTGTGGAACGGCCTGTCGGCGCAAGGCCTGCCGCACCTGGACCCGAACATGAAATGCTCGTACTCGTACTTCAAGACCGGCCAGTACGAAACGATTGCCGGCTACGAACGGGTGCGCCAGGGCAATGTGTTCTTCGCCGGCGAGCACTGCTCGTTCGACTTCCAGGGCTTCATGGAAGGCGGCGCCACCGAAGGCGAGCGCGCCGCGGTCGAGATGCTGACGACGGCAGGCTTCCCGGTCACGCGCTGATGCGTTGATGCGCTGATGCGCTACCAGGGCGGCACGAACTTCGGCGGGCCGGCGCCGGCCAGTGCCTGCAGCACGCCGCCGATGTCGCTGTCGGGTGGCAGGGCCGCCAGAATTTTCTTGAACAGCGGCTGGTAGGCGGCCTCGGCCTCGAAGCCGGCCAGCGGGTCGCGGTTCAGCAGAAAGGCGGTGTCTAGTTCGTCCCAGTCGCTGGCGCCCAGCACCGCCTCGGCCAGCGGCAGCACCTCGGTCTCTTCGATCTGCATGTGCTTCAAGTAGAAGCGCGCGTACAAGTGCATCGCCGTTTCGAACACAGCGCGGCGCTGCTCGCGCTGACCGCCGTCGCCCATCATCTCGAAGGCGAGCAGCGCATGTTCGAGGCCGCGAATCGCCTGCTCGCCGCGCGCATGGTCGCGGTCGAGCCGGTCCAGCATCTCGTCGGTGCGCGCACCGTGCCCACGCAGCTTCGGGAACAGCAGCGCGCTCTCTTTCGGGTGGTGCAGCTTCTCGGGGAATTCGTCGACATAGAACAGCATCGCGCGCAGGGCGTCGAAGTCGGGCACGCTGCCACGGCGCCGGTGCTCGGCAAGCAGCAGCAGAATCGAACGCAGCATGGCCGAGAACGCCATGTGTTCATGAAGAATGATGGTGACGGCAGGGTGGCGCATGCGAGGCCTCGAACACCGAGCATCCGCCGGGTAGGGCCGGCCCGACTTGATGCAGGTCAAGCGCCAAGCCGCCCTCGGTGACGCACCCGGGCAGCATCGGCTGTTCGACGTGTCACAACTCGACGCTAGACTGCGCACCGCCTGCCCCTGCCCGCATTGCGACGCGGCGCTTGGCAAACCCCGGACAGCCAGACCTTTGAGGTGAGTGCGTGAAGACAAAGACATCGACAAAAACACCGACATCGCTGTGCGCCGTTTTCCTTGTCGCCGTTGCGGGCGCGGCCAGCGCCGCCACGCCGGTGTGCAGCAGCTTTGCACGCGGTGGCGGTCCGGCCGACCCGGCGCTCGTGGCCCTGCCCGACGGCAGCGTCTGGTACACGGACATTGCCGGGAACCGCCTCGTGCGCGTCGGACCCGACCGGCAGGCCACGGCGGTCATTCCGGTCGACGCGCAGACCACGCGCCTGTCGGGACTGGCCGTCGGACCCGACGGCAACCTCTGGTACACAAAAGACTCGGCCGGCCGCATCGGCAAGCTGCCGCCGCGCGGTGGCACCGGCACCGAATACGCGACGACAGAGAAGCCACCGTTTCCGCGCGACATCGTTGCCGGACCCGACGGCGCGATGTGGTTCCACGACCCGGTGCAGGCTTATGTGGGCCGCATCTCGACCGGCGGTGCGCTGTCATCGCTCAAGGGGCCGACGGTGCAGGGCCGACCGTTCTCGGCGAACGGCCTCGCCGCAGGCCGGCAAGGCGACCTGTGGCTCACGTCGGTGGCGCACAACGCGGTCTACCGCGTGTCGACGGCGGGCGCATTCAACCGTTTCGACATCGCGTCGCCGAACGCCCAACCGCAGGCCATCGCGGCGGCGCCCGACGGCAGCCTGTGGTTCACGATGTTCGCGGCTCGCAAGCTGGGCCGCATCAGCCCCGAGGGCGAGATTCGCGAGCTCGATGTCGGCCCTGAAGCCGCCACCCATGTGGTCGTCGGCGACGACGGCACGGTGTGGTTCACGATGAAGGGCTGGTCGATGGCGGGGCGCGTCACACCGCAAGGTGCGGTTGAAAAATTCCGCTGCGGCAACAACCCGTCGGCCATCACCATCGGTCCGGACGGGCGGCCTTGGGCACTGGGCAATGGCCAGATGATCCTGATCGACGAGCCGGGTCGGGCCGTGCTCGCAGCCGTCACTGCAACTGCGTCGGTGCCGGCGCCGGCCGGCGCGGCGGTCGAGGTGGTCAGCGGCGAAAACCTCGACGCCTTGCTCGCCTCGACTGCGGGGCGTGTGGTGGTGCAGTTCACCTCTTTCGACGCCGGCTGCGGCTATTGCGTGCGCGCGAACCCGGTGTTCGACGACCTGGCCGGTGCGCATGCGGGGCAAGCGCGTTTCGTGCGGGTGCATGGCACACCCTGGCGCAGCGTGCTCGACTTGTCGGCGGTGCGGCCATTGCAACTCGGCGGCCTGCCCGCCATCGTTGTTTTCGAAGCGGGTCGTGAAACGCGGCGGGTCGTGGGCCAGCGGGCATTGCCGGTGCTGGTGCAAGAGGTTCTCGGCAGCCGCTGAACGGCCGGCGCGGCGCTATACCGCGCCTTGAGTTGCGCCAGGTCAGGCCGCGTGTGAAACGTGCGCCGTAAAGTCAGCGTCAACCATGGACATCTTCGCGCACGCCTTGTGGGCCGGCGCTGGCGCGCTGCTGGCGCGCCAGCACTGTCCAAAAATTGCGCCGCGCATCACGCCGCGCGTGGTGGTGCTGACGATGACGCTAGCCGCCCTGCCCGACCTGTTTCACCTGCTGCCCATCATCGGTTGGTGGCTGTTCGGTGGCGGCTCGCTGGACGCGCTGCATGCGTACGCCATCGCGCTGCCCAGCACCGAGCCGCCATTGCCACCGACGGTCGCGATGTGGTCGCATCAACTCCACTGCACGGCGCACAGCGCGGTGGTGGCGGGCGTGGTGACGGCGGTGCTGTGGGCGGTGCAGCGCCGGCTGTGGATTCCGCTGCTGGGCTGGTGGTCGCACATCGTGATCGACGTGTTCACGCACTCGGTCGACTTCTACCCGTCGCCGGTGCTGTACCCGTTCACGCAGCGCGGCTTCGACGGGCTGGCCTGGAACACGCCGTGGTTCATGGCGGCCAACTATGTGGCGCTGGCGGGCGTGGGGCTGTGGTTGTTGTGGAACCGAAAGGGCCGCGACCTCGGCTGACGCCGGTTTGATCTGCGTCAGTGCTCACCGCAGCGCCGCGCGCCATCATCGGCCGCGTCCACTCGGAAGGAGACCCAACATGTCCATCACCCGCAGACTGTGGATCGGTCTGGGAACCCTGCTTGTCGTCGGCTTCAGCATCCTGTTGTGGATGGGCACCGAGATTCACCGGCAAGCGCCGCCGATGCCCGACGCGGTGGTCACGACCGGCGGCGACACGGTGTACACGCGCGCCGACATCGAGCTGGGCCGACAGGTCTGGCAAAGCATCGGCGGCCAGCAGCTGGGCTCGATCTGGGGCCACGGCGCGCTGGTGGCGCCCGACTGGACGGCCGACTGGCTGCACCGCGAAGCGCTGGCCTGGCTGGACCTGCGCGCACGCGAAAAAGACGCCCTCGCCTACGACCGGCTCGACGCCGGCCAGCAGGCGCGTGTGCAGGCTGAATTGCGCCCGCTGATTCGCGGCAACACCTACAACGCCGCCAGCAACAGCATCGTGATTCCACCGCAGCGGGCGCAGGCCATCGCGCAGGTGGCGGCGCACTACGCCAGCCTGTTCTCGAACGACCCGGCAACGCACGCGCTGCGCGTGGGCTACGCGATGCGCGAAGACACCGTGCCCGATGCGCAGCACCGCCGCGCGCTCGGTGCGTTCTTCTTCTGGACCAGCTGGGCGGCCGTCACCGAACGCCCGGGAGAGGCCATGACGTACACGCAGAACTGGCCCTATGAGCCGCTGGTGGGCAACGCGCCCACCTCGACCACCTTCATCTGGAGCGTGTTCAGCGTGCTGTTCATGATTGCCGGCATTGCGCTGCTGGGCTGGCACAACGCGGTGTGGCACCACAAGGACAAGGCCGAGGCGCTGGCACCGCCGCTGCGCGACCCGCTGCAGGGCCTGGTGCCCACGCCGTCGATGCGCGCCACGGCCAAATACTTCTGGCTGGTGCTGGCGCTGTTTCTGGTGCAGATTTTGCTGGGCGCCACCACCGCGCACTACCAGGTCGAGGGCCAGGACGCTTACGGCCTGGCGCTGTCCGAGGTGCTGCCGTATTCGCTGACGCGCAGTTGGCACACGCAGTTGGCGGTGCTGTGGATTGCCACCGCGTGGCTGGCCACCGGGCTGTACATCGGCCCCGCGATCTCGGGCCACGAACCGAAGTTCCAGCGGCTGGGCGTGAACGCGCTGTTCGTCTGCCTGGTCGTCATCGTGGTCGGCGCCTTCACCGGCCAGTGGTTCGCGGTGATGCAGAAGCTGGGTCTGGACTACAACTTCTGGTTCGGCCACCAGGGCTGGGAGTACACCGACCTCGGCCGCTTCTGGCAGTGGTTCCTGTTCATCGGGCTGCTGCTGTGGCTGGTGCTGGTGGGCCGCGCGCTGTGGCCGGCGCTGCGCCGCAAGGACGAGATGTCGTCCATCGTCGGCCTGCTGTTCTTGTCGACCGTGGCCATCGGGCTGCTGTACGGCGCCGGGCTGATGTGGAGCGAGCACACCCACCTGTCGATGGTGGAGTACTGGCGCTGGTGGGTGGTGCACCTGTGGGTTGAAGGCTTCTTCGAAGTCTTCGCCATCGCGGTTATCAGTTTCCTGTTCGTCAAGCTGGGCCTGGTGCGCGGCGGTACCGCCACCGTCAACGTGCTGTTCGCCACCATCATCTTCATGGCCGGCGGCATCCTGGGCACCTTCCACCACCTGTACTTCGCCGGCACCACCACGGCGGTGGTGGCGCTGGGGGCCAGCATCTCGGCACTGGAAGTGGTGCCGCTGGCGCTGATCGGCCTGGAGGCGTACGAGACCTGGCGCCACGGCCAGGCCACGCCGTGGATGCAGCGCTACCGCTGGCCCATCGTGTTCTTCCTGGCGGTGAGCTTCTGGAACCTGGTCGGCGCGGGGCTGTTCGGCTTCCTCATCAACACGCCGCTGGCGCTGTACTACATGCAGGGTTTGAACCTGACCGCACTGCACGGCCACACCGCGCTGTTCGGCGTCTACGGCATGTTGGGGCTGGGCCTGATGCTGTTCTGCCTGCGCGGCCTGAAGCCCGATGTGCACTGGAACAACGGCACGCTGGCAGCGGCGTTCTGGTCGCTCAACATCGGCCTCGCGCTGATGGGCCTGCTGACGCTGCTGCCGATGGGCGTGCTGCAGTTGCAGGCCGCGCTGGAGAACGGCTACTGGTACGCGCGCTCGGCCGAGTTCATGGGCAAGCCGCTGATCCATTTGCTGGTGTGGATGCGGGTGCCCGGCGACACCGTGTTCAGCATCGGCGCGTTGCTGATCACGTGGTTCGTGTTCAGGCTGTGGGTGGCACCGAAGCGTGAGCCGCTGCTGGTGCTGCCGATCAAATCGCAGGCGGCTTGATCGAGTTCTATCCGCAAATTCGCGCGGTTCACATCGGCGCGGTCATCGCCAGCGGCGCGCTGTTCGCGCTGCGCGGTGCGGGCGTGCTGAGCGGCGCGCGCTGGCCCCTGGCCACGCCGCTGCGCTACCTGAGCTACAGCATCGACACGGTGCTGCTGACGGCCGCGCTGATGCTGATCGCCGTGCTGCCGGCAGCGCTGTTCGCCAACCACTGGCTGACGGTGAAGCTGACGCTGCTGGTGATCTACATCGTGCTGGGCAGCCTGGCGCTGAAGCGCGGCCGCAGTGCGCGCATGCGCGCGCTGTGCTTTGCAGCGGCGCTGGGCGTCTACGCAGCGATGTTCGGCATCGCGCAAACGCATCAGCCGCTGGGGTGGCTGGCGGGGGTGGGGTGAGAAGGCGTGGGCGCGGGTGACGCTTGGCTGGGCTGATGCGTGAGGACACTGCCGAATTGCGGGCTTTGTGCTGGGGCGAACGTCGCGTTGTAACCCGAGGTGAGCGCGGGGCCGCATCGATGGGCAGGGGAGCATCCGAATGCTGGACGGGTCGGGTGGTCGGCAGGTACCGGCAAATTCCTGCCGCTGGCGACAGTCAGCTTCCGGACATCTCACCCGAGGCATCTGCTGTCCGAGGCGGTCAATGGCAGGGAGCATGATTTTCCCGACATTCGTTCATCTGCTTATGAACAACGTTAGAGTTGTCCGACCAGCGCTTGGGCAGTCGGGCTGGAACGGGGCACACCTTGAATCCTGTATCCGAACTGGAGCACCTGAGTGTGCTCGTCGACACCATCTACCGCGGTGCGACCGAGCCGGACATGTGGCCGGATATCGTGGCGGGCGCTACCGAGTGGCTCGACTCTCCTAAGGGCATGCTGTACACGCCGCTGCACGGCCCGGAGCAGGGCGGTATCTACTTTCAGCATGGGCTCCCGGACTTTTTCCTGGAACTCTACAAGTCCCGCTATCAGTCGGTGGACATGTGGACACAGCAAGTCGTTCGCCTCGACAAGTTCAAGGAAGGAAACGTCATCCTGGGGACGGACCTTGTTCCACACGACACGCTGATCAGTTCGCCGTGGTATGACGAATGCCTGCGCCACGGCGATATCTCGCATTTGCTCACGAGTGTGGTGTTCGAGCTCAAGCCGCCGGGCACACCCTCGTGCGACATGCCCACCGCGTGCTCCTTCTACCGCGGCGCGAGCGACGACAGGTATTCGGAAGTCGATCGGCGCAAGCTGGCCCTCCTGCTGCCGCACCTGTCGCGCGCCCTGGGCGTCATGTCCCGGCTTCGCTTGAGCGACTTGAAGGTCGCAGCGAGCCTGTCGTCCCTCGACCAACTGCCGGTGGCGTTGATGCTGACGTCAGTCGCCGGCGAGGTTCTGTTCTGCAACAGGGCTGCGACAGCTTTGCTGGCAAGCACAGACGTCCTGCGCGTTGATCGAACGGCGAGGAAGCATGGCCTGGGCAAGCTGACCGCAAAGCTGCCACGCGTCAATCGAGAAATCGCGCGCTCGTTGTCGACCGTCCGCCGGATCGACGACGTTCAACATTTCTCCTCGCTGATTGAAGTTCCCGGCAATCTCGGCGAGGGCGACTGGTCGATCCAGTTTTCGCGGGTCTCTCCCGGCTCACCGATGCTGGCCGACGGGTGCGTGCCCGAAGTGATCGTCTTCCTCAACAACGTCAAAAGGCCGCTCGACATCGCACCCGAGTTCCTGTGCAGCACTTACGGACTGACGCCCGCCGAGGCGCGGCTGGCGATCGCCGCGACTGCGGCGGGATCCTTGCCGGACGTCGCGCGAAACGTCGGTGTCGCACTCAACACTGCCAAGAGCCACTTGAAGCAGATCTACGCGAAGACGGGCGCGGCAAGTCGGTCAGAACTCGTGCGGCTCGTCATGGGTTTTTCGTCGACACGCTGAGCATCGGGCTGCGGGCTATCGATCGAGCCACCGCCGCGCCAGGTTAGCAAGGGAGTCTGCGCGAGCCGGTATTCGCCGGCGAACCACGCAATGCTTTCGCCTCACGGCACCCCTCGATCAGGGGGTATGGTGCCCGCCTCATCCGATCGGGTGATGACGGTGGCAAGCGGTGGAAACGAAAATCCGCCACGTCTGCTGTACAGAGTTGGATGCAGACGAGACTCACCGTCTCATTGGCAACGAACACCATCCCAGGAGGCCACCCATGCCACATTCTTTCGGAGCACGACCAAGTCTGCGCCGCACCTCATCGTTGCTCCTAGCGAGCGGTATCCTGAAAGCCCATATGCGTGTCGTCTCTGTGCGTCGCGCCTTGGCAGCCTTCACCGCAACTAGCGCGTCCCTTGCACTCCTTAGTCCCCTGGCTGCGAATGCAATCGTTGACGTCCGTGGAAACGCACAAAACACAGCGCCGTCTACCGAGCAGATTTCAAGCGCGCCAATCGAAACTTCGTTGAGTCTCGTGAACGGCAATGCCTCAATCTTTGGATACGCGAACAGTGACACGGGAATTCTGCGGGCCACAGCGACGGCCGCCAACGTGTTCGGAACACCTTATGCCAGCGACGTCTCTGCCGCGATCATTGAAGGGATCACGTTCACGAGTGGCTTCGGGAAGAAGGCATACATCGACTACTCCATCCATGGGAATTTCGCGTTGGCGGGTTACCCCTATGGGCATGCCACCTTTGCGCAGTTCTTTCTCTTCACTGGATCGACACGAAAGTACATCACCGTGTCTCCTTACACGACGTGCGGAGATGCCTGCCCGCCGGTAACCACGCTTGATACCAAGGGAACCTTTGAGTTCACTATTGAGGCAGCGCCGACCAACATTGGTGCCTCCCTCTCCCTTTACACGTCATTCGGTGACACAGCCGATTTCGGCAACACGGCCAGGCTTTTCCTTCGCACCGATGAGTCCTACACAACGACCTCGGGTACCTTCCTTTCGCAAGCGCCACCGATCTTTGCGACGGCAGTACCCGAACCGGAAACCTACGCGCTGATGCTGGCGGGGCTGGCCGCTGTGAGGTTCATCGTACGTCGTCGTAGCGTTCGCAGTGGCGAAGGTGAGACTGCAGCATAGTGAGATCGCAGCGCTGCGGCTTCCTGCCGCTCCGGTCGGAATGGACACAGCTGCCAGCAGCGGCTCCCACCACCAGTGGAGGCGAAGCGACCATCGTAGCGCCGTGGAAAGCGTTGGTGCAGACGTACCTGCTCGCGGCGCACACTACTTGTCATTCAGCACAGGCGCGCCTTGGCACGCGCAGCAGTTGCGGCGGGTGCTGAGATTCGCATTGCCTTGGCTTGTTGGACAATCCGCGCTCACATTGCGAGCGCATGAAGCTCAATGGCCTAGCTACTCAACCACCAACTGTGAGCAGTGCTAAAGGCGTTGGCCGGGTACAAGCGAGCGTGTTTGCGACTGGGACCTGTGCAGCGGCAGACGGGCAGCAGACGTGCCCCATGAGTAGCCCAGGCCGCACGGCTCGAAGGTCGAGGACAGGCCTTAGCCATGTCCGCTTTGCAGCCGGCAGTTCCGTGAAATAACCGACCGCAGTGAGTCGACACGCGCCAGCGGCACCGCAAAACCACCGTTCCGCAAGTCCCCCTGCCTCCGAGCCACCCTACCGCACGCGACGACTCACGTCGCGTCAGTGTCGGTGCATCAAGGCTCGTTCATCCAAGCAGGAATGTCACGCTGCCCGTGCAGCAAGCGCCAGACATCGACGCAGTCGTCGCTCTCGAAGTAGAAAACCAAGTAGGGGAAACGCGTCAGGGGCCAAAACCTCAAACCCGGCAGGTTCAGTTCGTGGGCGTATCGCGGCGAACCGGAGGCTGGCTGTCGACCGATGTGGGATGGTCTCGTCAACGTCTCGGCTGGCCAACTCTCGCGGGATGACGGCCTTGGCGTTCAACGCCGGGCGCGATGGTGGACGCGTTCACGCAGAGAAGCGAAGTAGGCGGCATTCGCCGGTGCTGCCGATTTGGAATTTGCGCCGTCGAGCAGCAGTTCGTGCAGATGCAGCCGATCCTGATCTTTGCGGATCAACTCACGCACATATTCGCTGCTGGTCCCGAAGCCGCGCCGGGAAACCTGCTCGTCAACAAAGGACTTGAGCGAATCGGGGAGAGAAATGTTCATCGTGCCCATTTTTCGATGCCAGGTGGATTGGCAAAATTTGGCAAGCTCGACCCTTCGGCTGGACCCGCAGCCAGCTGCACCCAAGCCCATTTCCACCCCACCCGATGCCGCAAACAAACCCCCTCGATTGACGCGCATCAAGTCACTCACGCGCCCCGCGCCGCAAGCTCCAGTTCACCGCTGACCCCGCACGGCCCGCGCACCCGGAGACACACCATGCACCGCTGCCTGACGACAACCTTGTGCTTGTCCGCCCTGCTCCTGTTCGCAGGCTGCAACCCCCGCGACGCGGCTTCGCCTGCGGCGAAGGCCGACGGTGCCGCCTCCGACAGCGGCGGCTCGCTGAAGGGTGACTTCGGACCGCCGCAGGGCGATCCGATCAAGGCGGTGCTGACCAGCCCGCCGCTGGTGCCGCCGGCCACCGGGCGCACTGCGCCGGCGAAGGTGATCGTCGAGCTGGAAGTGATCGAAAAGGAGAT
>JANNBZ010000447.1:0-8311 GCA_031386065.1 Burkholderiales bacterium | reverse complement strand
TCGTCGCGCTCGTCGGCCGTCTTGCGCGGCCGGCCGCGCGGCCGCTTGGGCGTGACGGCGAGCGACCGTGTCGGCGGGGCGGAAGATGTGCGCAGCGAGGTCGTCATTCGTGGGAGAGTTATTTTCACAAAGCGCTTGCTTTGCGTAAAGTCTAGCCTCACTGGCAGCTTCCGATCAAGCGACTTCGCACGCCGACCACCGAGGACAAACCATGACGCTCGCATCCATTGAAGTCACCGACCGCGTGGCCGTGATCACCCTGCACCGGCCGCAGCGACGCAACGCTGTCGACGGCCCCACCGCGCGCGCGCTGGCTGACGCCTTTCGCCGTTTCGACGCCGACCCCGACGCCGACGTGGCCGTGCTGCACGGCGAGGGCGGCTGCTTTTGCGCCGGCGCCGATCTGAAGGTGTTGGCGGGCGGTGCCGAGGCCATCGCCAGCGGGCAGGCCAACCAGATCGACGACGATATCGGCGCCGACGGCCCGATGGGCCCGACTCGAATGCAGTTGAGCAAACCCGTCATCGCCGCCATCGAAGGCCACGCGGTGGCCGGAGGCATGGAACTGGCGCTGTGGTGCGACCTGCGGGTGATGGCCGACGACGCGGTGATGGGCATCTATTGCCGGCGCTTCGGCGTGCCGCTGGTCGACGGCGGCACGCTGCGGCTGCCGAGGCTGATCGGCCAGTCGCGGGCGATGGACTTGATTCTTACCGGGCGAGCGGTGCACAGCGCCGAGGCACTGGCCATCGGGCTGGCGAACCGGGTGGTGGGGTCAGGCCAGGCGCTGGCAGCGGCGGTCGAGTTGGCGAAGCAGATCGCTGCGTTCCCGCAGACCTGCATGCGCAACGATCGCCTGTCGGTGCTGGCGCAGTGGGGCCTGGACGAGCTAGCGGCGATGCAGCGCGAGCTGCAGTTCGGCCTGGCCACGCTGGCTTCGGGCGAGACGGTTCAGGGCGCCGGCCGCTTCAGCCAGGGCCAGGGGCGCCACGGCGACTTCGGCGACCGCGCGGGCTGATCGGAGCCGGTTCAGCCGCGCAGGAACGTCGACAGTCCGTACAGCACGAAGCCGCACAACGACAGCAGCAAGACGAACGACATCAGCATCTTGGCCAAGCCGGCGTACGGCGTGCTCTGTTTGCGCGATGTGCGCGGTGCGCTCCGAGGTGCCTTGGCGCGGTTGTCGGGCATGGCGTCGAACCAGGACTCGGTGGGCGCATAGGTCGAGGACTCGAAGATGCTCGGGCGCTCGGTATTGGGTTCGTTGTCCCAAGTGAAGACATGCGGTTTCTGTTTCATGCCGCCATTGTTCAAGCGGGCACGAATCGCCGCCAGACCCCGAACCAGTGGTGCGCCATGCTGCGTTCTTCGCAGGTGTGTGACGGATGCCCGCTTTCAGCTGCGCCGCAGCCGTTTGGCGGTTGCAATTCGACCCCCGGGTCAGGGGGCGTGCCGGTTGCCGGCTCAGCGGCGCGCGCCGCCGCGCAGTTGCCACAACGGCTTCTTGCCCTTGAGCTGGCGCTCGATGCCGTCGTTCAGCCGGTGCCGCATGTCGTTGACCGATTCGACATGCCCGAACACGTTGGGAAAGCGCAGGTCCAGCCACAGCCACAGCGTGCACGAGCGCAGCGCCTGCTCCATGCGTTCGAGGCGGCTGTGCTCGTCAACGTCTTGCAGAAACCAGGGCGAGCCGGCCTTGCCGGTGAGGGCGTGGCTGTGCGCCCAACTGAGGAATTCCTGCACCTGCGATTCGGTGCGGCTGTCGACCGGCGCCTGCGCATAGGTGAAGCGCTCTTTCAGCGACAGCGAGGCGGCGGTCACGTCCAGCTTCTCGGCCAGTTCCAACATCTGCTCCAGCTTGGCGACCTCGAAGTGCGCGTTGTCGAGTTGCAGCTGGTCCATGAAGACGCCCAGCACCTCGCGCAGCTTGCTCAGGCCCATGCGCGACGAAATGGTCTCGACATGCCAGCCGTTCGGCGCCACCGGGGCCTTGAAGTCGCGTGGTGCGCGCGGCGTGCGCGGCAGCAGGTCCTTCAGCATCTTCGCGGCGGTGGGCTCGGCCTCGCGCAGCACGCCGACGAAGCCTTCGTCGTGCATGCCGAAGCGGCCGGCGCGGCCGGCGATCTGGTGCACCTCCGATTCGCTCAGCGCGCGGTCGCCCTGGCCGTCGAACTTGGTCATGGTGCTGAACAGCACGCGGCGGATCGGCAGGTTCAGGCCCATGCCGATGGCGTCGGTGGCCACCAGGATGTGCGAGGCGCCTTGCGCAAAACGCTCGGCCTCGCGCCGCCGCACCTCGGGCGGCAGCGCGCCGTAGATCACCGACACCGGGTGCCCGCTGGCGCCGATCTGGTCGCGCAGCATCAGCACCTCGCGGCGGCTGAACGCCACCACCGCGTCACCCATGTGCAGGGCAGAAATGGGCACCGGCGCGCTCAGCAACTGCACATGCTGCTTGCGCTCGAAGTGGCGCACCTCGACCTTCTCGCCGCACAGGCCGAGCAGGTTTTCGAGCGCCGGTACGGCGTAGGCCGAGCAGATGATGATCACTTCATTGGCCGGCACCGCAACGATGGCCTGCGTCCACGCCCAGCCGCGCGACACGTCGAAAATCATCTGCGCTTCGTCGATCACCGCCACTTCGATGGGCTTGTTGGTGCCGACCATTTCGATGGTGCTGGAGACGACACGCGCGCCTTCGGCCGGCACGTTTTCTTCGCCGGTCAACAGCGAACACGCCACGCCGCGCGCCACCAGCCGGTCGCGCCCTTCCAGCGCGAGCAGGCGCAACGGCGCCAGGGAAGCGCCGTTGCTGGCCTGGGCCAACCGCTCGAAGGCCGCGTGCGTCTTGCCGCTGTTGGGCGGGCCGACATACAGCGTGACGCTGCGTTGCAGGCGGCGCGCTTTCTCGAAGGTGTCGGGGTAGCCCTGGAAGGCCAGCTCGCTGCTCAGCCCGCTCAGCGTGGCGAGCTCGGCGACGCGGTGTTCCCAGCGGTCTTGCGCGCGCGTGCACGCCGCCTTCAAGGTGGCCAGCGGCTGCGGTGTAGCGCACTCGGCCTGCAGGCGCGGCAGCAGTGAACCCATCTGCGGCGCGTTCATCGCCTCGCTGCGGGCGGCCAGCGATTCCAGGTGTGCTGTCAGTTCTGCCGCGTGCGGGTAGGCGGGGGCTGCGCCCAGCGCGGCCTGCAGGGCGGCCGCGTCGCCGCAGCGATAGAAGTCCCAGACCGGCGCGGCGTCTTGTGCCACGCGAAACGCGACCGGCACTTTCCAGCCGCTTTCCGCCAGGGTCAGCGGCTGCGACACCAGCCGTCGCCAGCCGGCGCCCTGGCGCGTGATGCCCAGGGTTTCGAGCGCCATGCCGCGCTGCGTCATCAGCGCGCGAACGTCGCGGCCGCTGCCCACCGCGGCCAGGTGATCGAGCGCGATGTCCATGTCGGCGGGCGCGATCCAGCGGCTGGGCCGCGCGCCGGCGGCGGGCTTCTGCAGCAGGATGTAGCCCAACTTGTCGAGGTGCTCTTCGAATCCGGTGCTTCCCTCAGCGATGAAGTCGGCCGGCTTGACGACCTGCGGCAGGTTGTAGGCCGATTGTCGAATCGCCATCACCTGTTCGGTGTTCAGGTGCGCCGGCACCCGACCGGCGTGGCGGGCGTGCGGCAGGCCGTGGTGCGGAATGGGCTGATGGGTGCCGGGTGCGGCGGTGGAAATTGCAGTCATGCAGAGCAGGTTCGGGTTCGGGAAAACCGGTAAGTGTGAACGCTGTCGGGCGGTCGCATCGATCAGGGCCGTGGCGCCATGCCGGCGGGCAGCTTCGTCCACGGCAAATCGCCCGGATCGGCCGCCATCGGCCCCGGCGATTTCGCCACCAGGATGTGCGAGGCGACCGGCCCGAACGCGGCGCGAAAGTGCACCGAACTCTTGTTCACCAGCAGCTTCATCTGCGCCGGCTCGACGCCGAGGAATCGGTACAGGTCGAGGTCGAGCATCTGCACCTTGGCGCTGCTCAGCAGCACGCGAATGCCGTCCACTTCGACGCAGGCGCACAGGCCCAGCTGCGCGGTGTTGCCGGCGGTCATGGGCCCATGCAGCGGCAGCACGCCGTCGCTGACCGCCAGCACCCGCGCGAGCGCCTCGACGGGTGGCTCGGTCAGTTCGCCGGTCCAGGTGCGCACCGCCTTGCCCAGGCTCAGCGGCAGCGCGCTGCCCACACCGGCGGCGCAGGCGGCCGCAGCCGACCCCGGGTCGAACAGCAGGCCGATGGCGACCTGGCCGTTCAAGCGCTGGCCGGCCTTTGCGTTGATGAGGGCGCGCAGCATGCCGGTGGTGTTGGAGTCGCCGCCCGCGCCGGGGTTGTCCTGCGTGTCGGCGATCACCACCGGCCCGCTGGCGTCTGACGCCATGGCGATCGCTTGCTCGATGGCAGCCGCAGGCTCCAAGAGGTCCAGCGCCCATTCGTTGCGCCGGCTCACCACCGCGTGGTGCAGCCGCTGCACGGCGCTTCGCGTGGCCGCCGCGTCGCTGCCGTAGCCGAACAGCACCGGGCCGCACTCGGCGAAGTCGGCCGCAGAAAATCCCATCGCGAAGTCGAGGTCAACGCCGGTCTCGCGTTCCGTGGCTTCGAGCAACTCGATGATGGACTGCGCCGGCTCCATCAACGTGCACTGCGCATTCAGCGGCAGCAGAAACGGCACCCGTTCGCTGTGCATTGCGCGCGGCGCGGCGTTCGCGGCCAGCACCGCCTGCAAGCGACGCGCGGCGCGTGCGCCGGTGGCGTGCATGTCCACATGCGGGTAGGTGCGGTAGGCCGTCATCAGCGTGGTGTGGCGCAGCATGCGCGCGGTCACGTTGGCGTGCAGGTCGAGCGAAGCCACCAGCGGAATCTGCGGCCCCACCACCGCGCGCATGCGTTCCAGCAACTCGCCCTCGGCGTCGTCCACGCCCTCGGCCACGGCGGCGCCGTGCAGGTCGAGGTAGATCGCGTCGAAGCCGCCGACGCGCAGGTCTTCAAGCATCTCGGAAGCGATCCGCTCGAACGCGTCTCGGGTGATGCGGTTCGACGGCACCGCGCCGGCCCACACCGACGGCTGCAAGCGCCAGCCCAGTTCACTCGCCACGCGGGCGAAGCCGGCCAGCGCCATGCTGCCGCCGCGCATCTTCTCGAGCATGGCCGCGCCTCGGCAATAGCCCGGGTAGCCCGAGCCTGATTCGAACGCCGCCCAGTCGGCCGGCGACGGCGCGAAGGTGTTGGTCTCGTGGTGGAAGCCGGCGATGAAGATGTTCATGGGCCTTCGGTTCAAGTCAGGTTCGCAATCTCTTCATCGCTGAAGCCCGCCGCGCGACGTGCCTCCACGTTGTACGGCGGGCGCGACCGGGGCGCGTCGTGCTGTCGGGCCAGCACCGCGTAGTGCGCCACCGGGTCGAGCCCGTCGCGCTTGCACAGCCAGCGGTACCAGTGGTTGCCGATGGCGACGTGGCCCACCTCGTCGCGCAGGATGATGCCCAGAATCTCCACCGCCCGCGCGTCGCCGGCCTTCGCGAACTTGGCCTGCAGCGGAGGCGTGGCATCTAGGCCGCGCGCCTCCAGCGTGCGCGGCACCAGGGCCATGCGCGCCAGCACGTCGTGCGCGGTGCGCTGCGTCATCACCCACAGCCCGTCGTGCGCATCGAAGTCGCCGTAGTCGAAACCTGTGCTTTGCAGGTGTTCGCGCAGCAGCGTGAAGTGCAGCGCCTCCTCACTCGCCACCTGCAACCAGTCGCGGTAGAACTTCGGCGGCATGTCGGGGAAGCGCCAGGCGGCGTCGAGGGCCAGGTTGATCGCGTTGAATTCGATGTGCGCAATTGCGTGCAGCAGCGCGGCGCGGCCTTCCAGCGTGAACGGCGAGCGCGTGGGCACGTCTTTCGGTGACACCAGGCGCGGCAGCGCGGGCCGGCCGGGCAGGGCGTCGGGGGTGGCGATTCGCTCGGTGGGGTCGATGGCATCGATGTCGAGCGTGTCGAACAGTTCGCGCGTCAGCAACACCTTCGCGGTCGGGTCGCTGGTGCAAAGAGCAACCAGCGCGCGCTGTCTTGGCGTCATCGTGCGTGAATCAAGCCAAGGCGCGCTGCGGCCAGCCGGCACGCGCGGCCCTGCGCAACATGGCCTGCACGATGCGGCGATGAAACGGCGCGATGAGCAGGATGTAGCCACGTCCGAGCGCGTTGTGGCAGTGCACCGTGGTCGACAAGGTCAACGTAGCTTCGTCGCCCGACGCCGAGCCTTGCGTCTGGCGCATCAGCGAAAGCCGGAAGTCGAGGTGCTTGTCGTCCTCGCCGAGCACGATCTCGTTGGCGTGCGTCTCAAAAATGCGGAAGATGCCGATCCGCCGGGTCGCCCTGGCGTCGGGCGGGTCGGTCAGCATGCGCGAGGTCTTCAGGCCGAAGCCAGCCACCAGCGCATCGCGCACCCGCATCAGCCCAGCCATCCACGGCGCCTGCTGCGAGAGCACGAAACGCGCAAGCGCTTCGGGATCGGTGCTGGTGCCGGGCGGCAGGCGAATCTCGTAGGCGTCGGCCAGGCAGGTGTGTTCGAAGAAGTCGGCAATGCGCGACTGGGCCGGAACCGCCACGCTGCGAACCGGGAAAGGGCTTTCTGGCATGGTCGGCGGGCTCCGGGCAAGGCGTGGTGAAGTGCAACCCTAGAATTATCGACCCCGACCACCGAAGGCCACGCCCATGTCCCTCTACCAACTTGACGACATCAGCCCGCGCCTGGCCGACACCGCCTGGGTCGCCGACAGCGCGCAGGTGATGGGCAACGTAGAGCTCGCGGCCGACAGCAGCGTGTGGTTCGGTGCGGTGCTGCGCGGTGACACCGAAGTCATCCGTGTCGGGCGCGGCTCGAACATCCAGGAGAACGCCGTGGTGCACGCTGACATCGGCTTCCCGGTGACGATTGGCGAGAACGTGACCGTCGGTCACCAGGTGATGCTGCACGGCTGCAGCATCGGCGACGGCTCGCTGATCGGCATTCAGGCGGTGGTGTTGAACGGCGCGAAGATCGGCAAGCATTGCCTGGTGGGTGCCGGCGCCCTGGTGACCGAGGGCAAGGAGTTTCCCGACGGCTCGATGATCATCGGCTCGCCCGCCAAGGTGGTGCGCCAACTCACGCCCGAGCAGATGGCCGGGCTCGACCGCAGCGCGGAAAACTACGTCGAGAACGCGCGTCGCTTCAGAAACAGCTTGAAGAAGATCGGCTGACCCGTGAGCGAACTGCATAAATTCATTTTCGAAGGCCTGCCGGTGCGCGGCATGCTGGTGCGCCTGACCGAAGGCTGGCAAGAACTGCTGCGCCGCCGAACGCAGGCCGGCACCGCCTTTGCGCCGCCGGTGCGCGAGCTGCTGGGCCAGATGGCGGCAGCCGGTGTGCTGATGCAATCCAACATCAAGTTCAACGGTGCGCTGGTGCTGCAGATGCACGGCGACGGGCCGGTCAAGCTGGCGGTGGCCGAGGTGCAGTCGGACCTGGCGTTTCGCGTGACGGCCACCGTGCTCGGCGAGGTGCCGGCCGGTGCGCAGCTCGAAGCGATGCTGAACGTGCACGGCAAGGGCCGCTGCGCGATCACGCTCGACCCGCAGAACAAGTTCCCGGGCCAGCAGCCGTACCAGGGCGTGGTGTCGCTGCACGGCGACCACCGCGAGCCGCTGCAGCAGCTCAGCGAGGTGCTCGAACACTACATGCTGCAGTCCGAGCAACTCGACACCAAATTGATCCTGGCCGCCAACGACAGCGTGGCCGCCGGCCTGCTGATCCAGCGGCTGCCGGTGCAGGGCGAGGGCAACCTGGCGGGTGCCGTCACCAGCCAGCGCAACGAGGACGAGATCGGCCGCAACGAGGACTACAAACGCATCGCAATGTTGGCCGCCACGCTGACGCCCGACGAGCTGCTGAACCTCAACGCCGACACCCTGCTGCACCGCCTGTTCTGGGAAGAAACGCTGCGACGCTTCCCGCCGCTGGCCGGCGACTTCGCGCCGCGTTTTGCCTGCACCTGCTCGCGCGAACGCGTGGGCTCGATGCTGAAGGGACTGGGCCGCGCCGAGGTCGACAGCATCCTGGTCGAGCAAGGCCGCGTCGAGATCGCCTGCGAGTTCTGCGGCGTGAAATACCACTTCGACCCGGTCGACGTGGGAGGCTTGTTCACCTCGCCGCTGGATCAGGCGCCGGGATCGGCCGCGATCAATTGACCTGATCGAGATGAGCGCCAACGTCGTCAAGGTTTCATCGAGGCATCAGATCGTCATCCCGAAATCTGTGCGCGAAGGCGCGAACATCCAA
>JANNBZ010000382.1:0-4913 GCA_031386065.1 Burkholderiales bacterium | reverse complement strand
CCAGCGGGCGGCCACGCATTGGTCGGCCTTCGCCGGGCTCAGGCCGGAACGAAGCGCCTGTGTCAACTGCGCAGAGCAGGCCTGAGGTGAGCCGACTTCGCTGCACAGCTTCGCAGGTGCTTCGCTGCGTCGGCTCAGCGCCGTCTCGTTCGTGTTCCTGGTGCTGGCCATGCAGGCCGACGATGCGCCGACCGCCGAGTGGCTGCGCGCCGCTGGCAACCTGAGCGGCGTGCTGGGCATGATGGCGCTGCAGCGCGGCATCTGGCTGTTCACCGGCCAGCCGCTGCGCAACGGCGGTCAGGCGCTGGCGCTGATGGCGGCGCTGACGGCCTCGTGGATCGGGTTGCAGCCTTCGGGCGCGCACATTCGCGTCGGCGTGAATTCAGGCGTCATGGCCATCGTCGCGTTCGGCATTTCGCTGGACCTGTACCGCCATGGCCGCGATGCGCTGCGCTTGCGCTGGCCGGTGCTGTTGTCGCTGCCGGTGCTGCTGGCGGGCGGGGCCTTCGCTGCGCGCGGCCTGCGGGCCTGGTTCGCGCCGGGCGCGGTGCTGGCCGAGATGACGGTCAGCAGCGGGCTCAACGTCGCGTCTGCCTTCGCCTACGTCGTGCTGGCGCTGTCGTTTCACGCCACCTTGATGGTGATGGTCGTTGCGCGGCTGGTGGTGCATTTGCAGCGCCTGTCGCGCCACGACGGCCTGACCGGCCTGCTGAACCGCCGTGCGCTGGAAGAAGCGCTGGCGCTGCAAGTGCGGCGCAGCCGCCGCGACGGCGAACCGTTTTGTGTGCTGATGCTCGACGCCGATCATTTCAAGCAGATCAACGACCGCTTCGGCCATGCAGTGGGCGACCTGGCGCTGAAGCACCTGTCGTCGCTGCTGCTCGACCACATGCGCGAGGTCGACCGCCTGGCCCGCTTCGGTGGCGAGGAATTTCTGGTGCTGCTGCCGGGGCTGACCTTGCCCGGCGCGCTGCCGCTGGCAGAACGCCTGCGTGCCGTGATCGCAGCCGCCCCGTTGCAGCATGCCGACACAACCATCCCGCTGTCGGTCAGCATCGGCATCGCCGAATGGGCCGGCGCCGGCGAGGACACCTTGCGCCTGCTGGTGCGCGCCGATGCCGCGCTGTACCAGGCCAAGCGATCGGGCCGCGACCAAGTGGCGTCGGCCGGCATCGATGCGGTTGCGGCGTGATCAACCGGCAGCGCGTGGCCGGTGAACGCAGGTCACTGCGCAGCCCAGTCTTCGATCTTCAGTCGGGCGACGCGCTGGAACTCGGCGACGTTGTGAGTGACCAGCACGCACTTGCTGGCACGCGCCTGCGCCGCGATCCACAGGTCGTTTTCGCCGATGGGGGTTCCGAGCCTTTCGAGTTCGGCGCGAATCTCGCCGTAGTGCATCGCCGCGTTGGCGTCCAACGCTTCGAACGTGGCGCCTTCGGTGAACTGCTGCAGTGCGTTCCGATTCGCCTCTGTGTGGATGCTCTTGCGCCACCCGACATGCAGCTCGCCGAGCACCACCGGCGACAGCACCACGTTGGCGGGCGACAGCCGTGCAAGCCGGGTTCGAACTCGCGGTGGCCGATTGCGCATCGCGTAGATCCAGATGTTGGTGTCCAGCAAGTAGCGGGTCACTTGACCTCGTCCCACGACGGCACGGGCTCGGTCGGGCTGTGGCTGCTGTGCTCGGTGAAGTCGTCGCCGATGGCTGGCAAGTCCCGGATCAGATCGCCCATGGTGCGAGGTTTTTCGCGCAGCACCACTTCGTTGCCACGCCGGAAAATTTCGACGGTCTTGGATGTGAACCGAAACTCTTTCGGAAGCCGCACGGCCTGACTGTTGCCGGACTGGAAGACGGTGGTGTTCGTCACGATCAACTCCTCACTGATGGATATACGCGAAGTATATACGCATGCCTCAACGCCCGCGCGCTGGCCCATGTGGGCCGAGCTATGTGGCTTCAGTCAGCATCGGCAACGCTGGGGAAGCTCATTCGCATTGCCGCATTTTCGACGTTGCGCTGCGAGTCTGTCAGAGCCGTCGCTTTTGCAGCCGATCACGCCCCCTGACGCTCCGGCTCTAATTGGAGAGGAATGCAATCAGCAGTGCAACGAAGCCAAGAACTTCTGTCTTTCGAGCCCGCGAGACCGCCTGTGGAGAGAGCGCTTCAAGCTCGACGTGGTGCCAGTGCCAAAGGTAGAAGGCGATTGCGCCACCGATACCCAGTAAGAGCGGCCAGGCAGCCTTGACCGCTACGGCCGCAAATCCGCCGGCCGTGATGGCGACCACTGCCACGACCAGCCCGACCCCGCCAGAAGAGCGCTGCGCATGCGAATAGCTGCCGCAAATGCCGCAGTGGGCTGGGAGCGTGGGGTACGAGAGCCACTTTCGCCAGAAGCTGACGCTCAACGCTTTGCAAGTCGGGCACGCGTCCATGTGATGCCTGCCGAGGTCGCCCAGCCTCAGCGCCCCGTCTTCGCCCCGTGCTGCTTCAGCCACCCGAAGAACTCCCCGTACCAAAGCTTCGAGTTGTGCGGCTTCAGGATCCAGTGGTTCTCGTCGGGGAACCACAGCAGCCGGGCTTCGACCTTGCGCGCTTTCAGCGTGTTGTAGTAGGCCAAGCCTTGCCCGTCGGGCACGCGGTAGTCGAGGGCGCCGTGGATCACCAGGGTGGGGGTTTGCATGTGCTGCGCGAAGGCGTGCGGGCTTTGCGCGTTGACCTTCGCGGGGTCGTCCCAGAACCAGGCGCCCAGCTCTTTCGCGTGCCAGGTGTAGGCGTCGTCGGCGAACATGCCGGCCCAGTCGAAGCAGCCGGCGTGGCACACATAGGCACTGTAGCGGCCGGGCTTCACGTGGCCGTTCATCCAGGCCACCATGAAGCCGCCGTAGCTTCCGCCGGTGGCGTAGACGCGCTTCTTGTCGGCCCACGCATGTTTCAGAAGCCAGTCGGTGCCGGCTTCCACGTCCTGCAGTTCCAACTCGCCCCAGCGGTGCGTGATGCTGTCGAGGAAGGCGTGGCCGAAGCCGCTGGAGCCGTGGTAGTTGACGCAGGCCACCACGTAGCCCTGGGCCGCGAAGTACTGGTTGTTCCAGCGGTAGTGGAAGGTGTCGCCGGCGGCGGCGTGCGGGCCGCCGTGGATGCTGTGCATGACCGGGTACTTCTTCTTCGGGTCGAAGCCGGGCGGGTAGACCACCCACATCTGCACCGCGTCGCCGTTGGCGCCTTTCAACGTCACGTCGTCGCAGTGGCCGAAGCGCAAACCGGCCAGCCGCGCATCGTTGAACTGCTCGATGCGCAGCGCTGCGCTGCCAGGGCGCTGCGCCTGCACGCGGGCCGGGTGGTCCATCGCGTCGGCCGCGCTGACGATCACGTCGCTGGCCACATCGAAACCGTGCACCCAGCCGCCAGCCGCCACCACGCTGGCGCTGCGCGCTTCGATGTCAAAGCGGTACAGATGGCAGCGGCCGCGGTCTTCGGCGGTGAAGAACAGCGCGCCAGCGTCGGCCGACCAGCGCAGCGGCGCGTTGACGGCGGGGTCAGACACCTCGCTGAGCAGCGCCCACGCTGCGCCGCGTTCCACACATGCCAACTGCGATGGCATGGTGTGCTTCAGGCCCAGGTGGCTGGCGACGAAGGCGATGCGGCTGCCGTCGGGGCTGTAGCTCGGTGCGTCGAAGTCCCAGTCGACGTCGAGCGCCACGCTGCGGGTCTTGCCGCTGCGCACGTCGATCTCGACCAGCGCCTTGCAGTGGTCGAGCTGCTTTTGTGGCGCCGGGTCGTGGGTGAACACGATGTGGCGGCCGTCGGGCGAAATGTCGAACAGGCTGCTGTCGACGTCGCCGCGGCGCAGCTCGAAATCGCTGCCTTCGAAGAGGTCGCGCACGCGGCCACTGGCCAGGTCGAGCACGTGCAGGTGCGGCACCCGGCCCATCGGCAGGTTGTGGTCCCAGTAGCGGTACCAGGCCTCGCTGGTGACGTAGCCTGTTTCCTTGCGCTCCTTGAATTCCTTGAAGCGTTTGGCTTGCGCCTTGTTGCCCTTCGTGTCGGCCCAGACCCAGGCGATGAAGGCGACGCGCTTGCCGTCGGGGAACCACTTGAAGGCCTCGATGCCGGGCGCGAAGTCGCTGCTGCGGCGCGCCTCGCCGCCATCGGGCGCAATCAGGTAGAGCTGAGGGGTTTCGTCTTTGTGGCCTTGCTGTTCGCGCTTGGCGACGAAGGCGATGCGGTCGCCCTTGGGCGACCACGCGGCCTGGCCGTCTTTGTCGCCGGCACTGGTGAGCCGGCGTGGTCCGCCGCCGAAGGTCGACAACAGCCACAGGCTGGTGCTGCCCTTGTTCTCGTCCATCGAGAAACTCGCGACCGAGCACACCGCCTGCGCGCCGTCGGGCGACAGCGCTAGACCGCCGACGCGTTCCATTGCCCACAGGTCGTCGACGGTGATCAGTGTTTTCTTGTTTGCCATGCCGTCCGCCGTGGGGTGAAGTGAAGACTCGAAATTCAGCGCGGTCGCACCAGCTGCCATTGCAGGTGGGCGCGCACCGTGGGCCATTCGGCCGCCACGATGCTGTAGACCGCCGTATCGCGCAACGTGCCGTTGCTGGCGCGCTGGTGGCTGCGCAGCACGCCGTCCAGCTTGGCGCCCAGGCGTTCGATGGCGCGCCGGCTTTGCTGGTTGAAGACGTGGGTGCGGAACTCGACCGCAACGCAGCCGAGCGTGTCGAAGGCATGCGCCAGCAACAGCAGCTTGCACTCGGTGTTGAGCGGGCCGCGCTGTGCGCTGGTGGCGGTCCAGGTGGAGCCGATCTCGACGCGGTGATTTGTCGCGTCGATGTTCATGAAGGTCGTCATGCCGACCACCTTTCCCGCCGCATCGCGCACGGTGAACGGCAGCATGCTGCCGCCGGCCTGCAAGCCC
>JANNBZ010000353.1:0-9661 GCA_031386065.1 Burkholderiales bacterium | reverse complement strand
TCGGCAGCCGGGCCGAGTCCCGGCACGGACTCACGCAGTGAAAATGATCGTCCCAGTTCCAGAACAAACAGCGCCAAAGAAATGCAAACCATCACAGCCGAAGACCTGACCAGTGCCCGCGCCATCGTCTACCGGCACATGACCGCCACCCCCACCCACCGCTGGCCGCTGCTCGACGTGCGGCTCGGCGCCTCGGCCTGGGTCAAGCACGAGAACCACACACCCCTGGGCGCGTTCAAGGTGCGCGGCGGCGCGGTCTACCTGCACGACCTGCTGCTGCGCGAGCCGACTGTGAAAGGCGTGATCGCCGCCACGCGCGGCAACCACGGGCAGTCGGTCGCACGGGCCGCCGCACACCATGGTCTGGCGTGCACCATCGTCGCGCCGCACGGCAACTCGATCGAGAAGAACGCCGCGATGCGGGCTCTGGGCGCCCGCTTGATTGAGCACGGCAGCGACTTCCAGGCCGCGCGCGAACGCGCCACGCAAATCAGCGCTGAGCAGGGCCTGCACATGGTGCCCAGCTTTCACCGCGACCTGGTGCGCGGCGTGGCGAGTTACTGGCTTGAATTCTTCGAGCAAGTGCAGCCGGACGTGGTCTTCGTGCCCATCGGCATGGGCTCGGGCATCTGCGCCTGCGTCTGCGCGCGGGCGCACTTGGGCGCCGACACGCGCATCGTCGGCGTGGTGTCGGCGCATGCCACGTCCTACCTCGATTCGTATCGCGCCGGCCGGGTTGTGGAAGCCGAGGTGACGACGCAACTGGCCGACGGACTGGCCTGCCGCGTGCCCGATCCGCAGGCGCTGGAATTGATGCTGCGAAACGTCGACGACATCATCGCCGTCACCGACGCCGAGGTGGCCGAGGCGATGCGCGCGCTGTTCGCCGACACCCACAACGTCGCCGAAGGTGCGGGGGCCGCGTCGCTCGCCGGCGCCTTGCAACAGCGTGCGCGCTGGGCCGGCAGCAGCGTGGGCATCACGCTGTGCGGCGGCAATGTCGACAGCGCCGTCTTTGCCGACGTGCTGCGCATGCAGCCATCGCCGCCCTGACCCGAGCGGAACCGGCCGCGTCGCTATCATTCGACGCATGTTGCGACGCTCTCTTCTGACGGCCCTGGCCGGCTCTCCGGTGCTGACGCTGTTCGGCGGCTGCGGCGTCGAGACGACGGTGGCCGACGGGCCCGACGCACCCTCGTTCGTGGCGCCGTCGCGCGCCCCCGACCTGGCCCTGGTGCTGGCGGCGGGCGGCCCGCGCGGCTTCGCCCACGTGGGCGTGCTGAAGGCCCTGCACGAGCTCGACATCCGGCCCGATCTGATCGTCGGCGCGTCGGTGGGCTCGCTACTGGGCGGCGCGCTGGCCGCCGGGCTGCCCATCGCCCGCATCGAAGCACTGGCCTTCGATTTCGATTTCTACAAGCTCGCGCGCTGGTCGCCGTCAGACGGCCTGCAACTCGACGGCGCGATGATCGCGACGATGGTGCGCGAGACGCTCGGGGTGTCGAAGTTCTCCGACTTGAAGACGCCGTTGGTGGTGGTGGGCACCGATGTGCAGGACGCCCGCCCGGTGGCCTTCAACCAGGGCGATCTGGGCGTGGCCATACAAGCGTCGTGCGCGATCCCGGGTCGCTTTGCGCCGGTGCGCATTCGCGGCCGCGAGGTGGCCGACGCCGACGTGTCGAGCCCGATGCCGGTGCGCATTGCGCGCAGCCTGGGCGCGCGCCGCGTGCTGGCGGTGGACATCGCGGTGCAACCCGACAAACCGCGGCCCGCAGGTGCCGAGCGCTATGAAGTCAGCGACCGCGCCAAGCGCGAACAGATCGATGCCGAAGGCCGGCTGGCCGACCTGGTGCTGCACCCGTACTTCGGCTACTGGGTGAACCTGACCCGCGAATACCGCGTCAACACTGCGCAGGCGGCGTACGAACAAACGTTGCAGCAGGCCGCGCCGCTGAAGGCGCTGTTCGGTCGCGCGTGAGCTGAAGAAACGGCGCTGCGGTCAGCCGCGCTCAACCACGCTCGACCTCACAGCCGCCAGGCGCGTGCCAGCGACAGGCGAGCGGCCTGCGCTTCGGGATCGTTCTCGCGCGACACCACCGAGTAGCGCCGCCACACCACCCAGGCAGATGACGCCAGCAGGGCCAGCAGCGTGCTGGCTGCGGCGATCATCCCGCGCGCGGGCTTGGACTTGTAGTCGGGCGGCAGGGCCGCGTCGACCTGTTGCAGCACCGGGCCTTCCTTGGCTTCGTCGAGCTTGGCCATCTCGTACTGGCGGATCATCCCTTCGAGCAAGGTTTCCTGCAGCTTCAATTCGCGCCGTGCGCGAACATAGTCGATGGCCACTTCAGGCAGCTTGCCCACCGGCATGTCGACCGCGCTGCCCGGGTTGCCGGCCTGCGACGACTCCATGCGCGCCAGCTCGGAGCGCAGCGCGCGCAACTCGGCGCCCAGCCGCATCACGTCGGGGTTCTGTTCGGTGGCGCCGCTGCGCAGCACCTTGAGCTGCACCTCGCGCTCGGCGATCAGGCCGCGCAATTGGGCGGCGCCGCCGATCAAGGCCTCGGCCTGCTTGTCGAGCGCGATGACGCCCGATTTTTCCTGCACCGCGCGCAGTTGCGTCTCGGCCTTGATGAGATTTTCCTTCGTGTCCTTCAACTGCTGCTCGAAGAAGACGCGGCGCAACTGCGCCTCGGACACCGCCAGCCGGCCCAGCACCTTGGTGACTTCGCCGATGTGGGCGTTGGCCAGGTCGGCAGCGAACTTCGGCTCGCGGTCATCGACCTCGACGGTGATCAGCCCGCTCTTCTTGTCGGACGACACGCGGATGTAGCCCGGCATCATTTTGCGGAGGGCCTCGTGGTTCGGCGCCTCGTAGCGGGTCTTCAGGTCGAAGCGCTCGCCCAGGGCGCGCTGCACGCCGTCGCTTTTCAGCAGGGCCACGTACAACTCATCGGGGCTCTTGGCCCCCAGTCCGCCGGCCAGGCCGCCCAACGAACCGAGTGCCGCCAGCGCTGCCGCCGAGCCGCCCGAGCTTTGCGAGGTGGGCGGCAGCAGCGTGGTGCGGGCGGTGAAGATCGGTGTCATCAGAAAGGCAGCGCCCAACGAAAGCGCCGCCGCTGCCGCCGTCACCCCGGCAATCAGCCGCTTGCCTTCGCCCAGCCAGGTCAAAAGGTCGATCAGCCCGACCGACGGGCCATCGTCGAAGTCGGTGTCCAGCGCCTGGGCAGGGTCACGCTCGGAAGGATTCATGCCGGTCCTCACTTGCGCAAGGTCTGGATGGCCGCCGCGCCGAGACCGAATTGCGAAAAGATCTGCGACCAGTCCTTCAGGTTGCGCACCAGCGCGCGGCCCCAGGTTTCATAGTCGAGCTGGCTGGGCACGACCACGGCATCGCCCGGTTGCAAGGGCTGTCCGGCAAGGCTGCCGGCACCGAAGAAACCGCGCCTGTCGTTGGTGTTGCTGACGGTGCCGTCGGCGCGCAGGATGAACATGTTGGCCTCGTCGGCCGACTGGTCCAGCCCCGCCAGCTTGATGTAGTCGGCTGCGGTGCGCCCGGGTTTCCACAGCAGCGCGTTGTCGTTGACCACGGCGCCGGCCACGGTCACGAAACCAGGCCGGGTCGGCACCGAGATACGGTCGCCATTTTCGAGCGGCACATCGGGAAGCTGGTCGACGACGTTCACCTCGGCGGTCAGCTCCAGCGCGATGCGGCCGTTCGGCTGCAGGCGCGCCAGCCGCGCCAACTGGGCCTGGGTGGCGGCATTGCTGATCGCCGCGCTGCGGTCAGCCGACACGTCGTCACGTCGGTTGGCGGCCTCGCGGGCGGCCTGGGTCGCCGACAAGGCCTCCAGCCGCGACATCGCCTGCTGCAGGTTTTCGCGCTGGCGCAGACGCGTTTCCTCGCGGCTGAAATCCAGCCCGTACACATAGGCCTGCTGTGTGAAGCCGCCGGCCCGCGTCAGCAACTGCTTCAGTGTTTCACCGGGCATCAACTGGTAGATGCCGGGCGCCGACACCTCGCCTTCCAGCGACACCAGGCGCGTCTGGCGCGACACCGGTACGCGGATGTCCTTCTGGCTGTAGACCGTGACCACGTCGCCGGGCAGCAGCTCGATGTTGTTCAGCGGGTCGCGCTGCAACACCACCTTGCCGAGGTTGAAAGGAATCACTTGCGTGGACAGGTCTTTCGCATTCAGGCGCTCGACCACGGCGTAGTCCCAGTTCAATTCGTCGAACAGCACGCCGGCCCGCTTGCGCGCGGTGCTGACCACCATCTCGTCGTCACGCCGCTCGGTTGCGCGGCGTGACGACTTGCGCACCGGCGGGCTGGCCACACCGTCGACGACGACCGGCTTCTCGAACTCGTCTTCGTCTTCGATCACCTGCACCAGCAGGTTCTTGCGGCGGTAGAAGTCGGGCGAGATCAGTGCGTCGCGGTCGGGGATCAGGTCGCTGATGCGCATGCCGGGCTTGTAGGCGTAGCGCAGCGGCTGCGCCACGTGGCCCTTCAGCGTCACCGCATTGGCGAACTCGGGCGAGATCGCCAGCAGCGTCAGCACGTCGCCATCGCGCAGGGTTTTTTGCAGGCCGGCCGCATCGACGCGAAACTCTTCGACGAAGCGCGCTGCCTTGGCCTGGGTGGTGTCGATGCGTTCGAGCTGGGCGCGGTTCGGGTTCGCCAGCACGCTGGCCCCGCCGGCATAGCGCAGCACGTCGCGCAGCGGCTCCTGCGCCGAGCGCAGCTCGTAGATGGCCGGCGTGTCGATGGCACCGGTCAGCGCCACGCGCGGGCCGGCCGGCTGGAACACCAGCACGTCGCCGGCCACCAGTTGAACGTCCTTGGACTTGTCGCCCTGGACCAGAAAATCGTAGGCGTCCAGCTCCGACACCACGCGCCCGTCGCGGCGCAGCGTGAGCTTGCGCAGCGAGCCGTTCAACGCCGGCCCGCCAGCCGCCACGGCAGCCGACAACAGGCTCGACTGGCTGGGCAGGGTGTACACCCCGGGCCGCTGCGCCGGGCCGACCACGAACACCGTGACGCCGCGCAACTGGCCCAGCGTGACGTTCAGGTTGAAGTTGGTGTACAGGCGGCCGATCTGCGCGCGCAACTGCTTTTCCAGATCGGCGGCCTTCACGCCGGCCACATTGAAGCTGCCGACCTTGGGCAGGTTGACCTGCCCGTTGCGATCGACCGTGGTGCGGTAGTCGACGTCGATCGATCCCCAGGCGCGGATCAGCAGTTCGTCGCCGGGGCCCACCGCGTAGTCGGCCGACACCGGCACATTGCTCAGGTCGCTCGGCCGGTCGGCGGCGTCGCTGAAAAAACTGCCGCCGAACACCGGCAGGCGCCGGCCGGTGGCGGCTTCGACGAACTTCTGGAACTCACTCGGCACGGGCGGCGGCGCATCGCTGCGGCGCTGCGGTGGCTCTTGTGCGGCATCGCTTGCAGTGCGACCCCCGCGTGGCCCGGGGCGTTGCGGCGTGCCGTCGGGCTGCGGGTTGACGATGCGGCCCGTGCCGGGGTTCGCGCCAGTGCCCTGGGTCGTGCCGGGGGCCGTGCCCGGCGCAGCGCCGTTGCCTGCTTTCTGCGGTGCTGCCGGGGTGTAGCCCGGTGCGTTGAAGGTGCCGCCCGTGACGGGCTCGTCGGCAGCCCACACTAGCGGGCCGGTCATGCCGAAGGCAAGCACCACTGACGGGAGGGCGAGGCGATGAAGAATTTGCATTCGGAAGCGGGTGCTGGAGCGGGCAAGGAACAATGCGGGGCGGCACTTCGGCGTGAAACGACCACCGCGTGCGGGCGCGCCTGACGGGCCATTCGACCCGCCCGCGATGGTACTGGAAGCGAAAAATCGCCCTCCCAAAAGACCGCAGCCCGCCAAGGCGGGCTGCGGCAACGCCACCAGCGACGGCGGCTATTCCTTGCGGTAGGTGTCGTGGCAGCCCTTGCAGGCCTGCCCGGTGGGGCCGAAAGCGGCCTTCAGGTTGTCGACGCTGCCGGTCTTGGCGGCGGCGTTGAGCTTCACCATTTCGTCCTGCATCTTGCTGGCGGCGACGCGGAACTTGTCCGGCTCGGCCCAGATTTCAGGCTTGGCCTTGGTGTCGCCCTTGTCGGTGCCTTCGACGAACGCAACGTAGGGAAGCTTGGACATCATCAGCGCGATGTCGGCGTTGTCGGCGGCCACCTTGGCGTCGAACGGGATCTTGCCGTTCGCCATCGCGCCGAGCCGGCCGAAGTGCGTGCCCATCACGGTGAACGCCGCCTTGCGGTACTTGATGGCATCTTCGGGCTTCTGGAACTGCGCTGCGGCAGGCCAGGCGGCCGTGATGCCGATCAGGGCGGCAAGAGCGAGGATCGGAAGTTTCATGCGGTGACTCCTGGAACGGTTGAACGGAGGGTTTGAATACTGCGGGGCCAGATTGCCACGCGGAGTGTATGCACCGTTGGCGCCCTGTCGGGTTGCATTCGGGGAAAACCTGAGTGCGACGCCACGACAACGCGACTCGCGGTTATCGTTCAGTTCCATCCACGCGACGCTCACCATGGTTGAGACACTGCAACCCACCCGCGTATGGGACTTGCCGACACGCATCTTTCACTGGACCTTGGCCGCCTGCGTGGTCGCCTCGATCGTCAGCGCGAAGATCGGCGGCGACGCCCTGGTCTGGCACTTCCGGCTCGGCTATCTGGTGTTCACACTGCTCGCGTTCCGCCTGCTGTGGGGATGCGTCGGCGGGCGCTGGTCGCGCTTCGCCAACTTCGTCTATCCGCTGGCCACGCTGCGCCGTTACCTGCGCGGCGAGAGCCGTGACGACGAACACCACGATGTGGGCCACAGCCCGCTGGGCGCGCTGTCGGTGTTCGGGCTGCTGGCCATCCTGGCAGCCCAGGTGGGTACCGGCTTGTTCGCCGACGACGAGATCGCCAGCACCGGTCCGTTGATCAAGTTCGTCAGCGGCTCGACCAGCCTGCTGCTCACCCGTTGGCACAAGACCTTCGGCCAGTGGCTGATCATCACCCTGGTCGTGCTGCACCTGGCCGCCATCGCCTTCTACCTGTTGAAGAAGAAGCGCAACCTGGTGCGGCCGATGTGGGTCGGCGACAAGCCGCTGCTGCCCTCGGTGCCGGCCTCGAACGACCACGCGATGACGCGTGCGCTGGCGGTCGCGCTGTTCGCGCTGTGTGCCGGTGGCGTGGCCTGGCTGGTGAGCCTGGGCGGATAAACTGGAGCATTGCCGCCACGCCACGTTGTCTGGATGCACGCTCCCGAGGTACCCGACATCCGACTGGTCGTCGCCGAGACGGCGCCGTTGCTCGAAGACGCGCGCCAGATCTTCCGCGACTACGCCGCAAGCCTGGACATCGACCTGTGCTTCCAGAACTTCGACGACGAGTTGATGCGCCTGCCGGGCGAATACGCCGCGCCGCACGGACACCTGCTGCTGGCCTTCGTCGACGGCGCCCTGGCCGGCTGCGGCGCGATGCGGCCGCTGCCCGACGTGGACTACGCGAACGCCTGCGAAATGAAACGCCTTTACGTGCGCCCCGCCTTCCGACGCTTCGGCCTCGGCCGCTTGATGGCGCAGACGCTGCTCGACGAAGCCCAGCGCTGCGGCTATTCGGTGATGCTGCTGGACACGCTGGACGACATGGAAGCCGCGCGTGGCCTGTACAGCGCGCTGGGCTTCGAGGAAATTCCGCCGTACTACTTCAACCCGATCGCCGGGGCGCACTACCTCAAGGCGGAACTGGGCTGAGAGGCGGAGAAGCACCGGGCACGGTGCTGCCGCGCAGCAGCATCTGCCATTTCAACGCGCGGTGCGCCGGTGGATCGCCCGAGCCCAGCGCACTCAGCAGCGCACGCGCCGCCTCCACCCCGATCTCGTAGCGCGGCGGGCTCACGGTGCTGAGCGCGGGCTGCAACTGGCGGCTGATCGCAAAGTCGCCGAAGCCCAGCAAGGCGAGTTGGCCCGGCACCGCCAGGCCGCGCGCCTGCGCTTCCAGCAAGGCGCCGCAGGCCAGGTGGTCGTTCGCGAACGCCGCCGCCGTGACCACGCCGCCCTTGCCGGCCAGCAGTTCGCGCAGCGCCGCGCGGCCGGCGTCGAAGGCCTCACAGCGCGGCGACTGGATCAGCCGCACGCTGGCGCCCTTGGCCTTGGCCGCAGCGACGAAGCCGGCGCCGCGTTCGTGGGCGCGGAAGTCTTCGACCACGCCGCTGTCCACATAGGCCAGCCGGCGGTGGCCCAGCGACAGCAGGTGGCGCGCCATCGCGCGGCCGACGGCTTCGTGGTTGAAGCCGATCTGGCTGAAGCCGTCGGCCTCGGCACCGGGGTGCTGGTCCCAGACCTCGACCACCGGCGTGCGGCCAGCCTGCGCCGCACGCAGCAGGCCCAGCGCGCCCGCCGTGTGGTGGCGCCCGGTGACCACCAGGGCACTCGGAAACCAGCCCAGCACGGCGCGAATCTGCTCTTCCTCGCGCTCCAGCGAATAGCCAGTCGAGGCCAGCAGCAGTTCGTAGCCCGACGCCTGCAGCGTGTCGCTCAGCCCCTGCACCGTCTCGGCAAAGATCGAATGCGCAATGCTCGGGATGATGGCCGCGACCATGCGCGACTGGCCGCTCGCCAGGTGCCCCGCCTGCTTGTTCGGCACATAGCCGGTGGCGGCCAGCGCGGCCTGGATGCGCAGCGCCGTGGCCGCCGCCACCACCTGCGGCTCGCGCAAGAAGCGCGACACCGTGATCGAGGTGACACCGGCCTGCAGCGCCACTTGCTGCAGCGTGACGCGGCCATGCCCGCGCCGGGCGCGCGGCTCGGCGACATCGCGCCGGGCGCGGGGTTCAGCGGCATCGCGCCGCGTGCGCGGTTCAACGGCATCGCGCCGGGTGCGCGGTTCAGCGGCGCCACGCCGCGTGGGCGCAACCAAAGGCTCGCGCTGCGCGGCGGCGGCGGCGGGTTCGCTAGGGTTTGTCTTGATGGACGGCATGGCGCTTCAGTCCTAATGTTAGCGGTAACAACACATCGCGATATCCAGCAAAACCCGCAGCTAAACCCGCAACAAAACCCGAAGCAGCGCCACCGCAACCAGCCACCTTCCGCGAATGACGAAATCGCTCTCCGATCTGCGCAGCCGCCGCTGGTTTTCCGCCAGCGACATGCGGGCCTTCGCGCACCGCCAGCGTGTGCAGCAAATGGGCCTGCGCCGCGAAGACGTGCTGGAACGGCCGATCATCGCCATCGTCAACACCTGGAGCGACCTGTCGCCCTGCCACGCGCATCTGCGCGAGCGGGCCGAGGCCGTCAAGCGTGGCGTGCTGATGGCCGGCGGCTACCCCTTCGAGCTGCCCGCCATGAGCCTGGGCGAGGTGATGGTCAAGCCGACCACCATGCTCTACCGCAACTTCCTCGCCATGGAAACCGAAGAGCTGCTGCGCTCGCTGCCGGTCGACGGCGCGGTGCTGCTGGCCGGCTGCGACAAGACCACGCCAGGCACGGTGATGGGCGCCATCAGCATGGGCCTGCCCACCTTGTTCTGCCCGGCCGGGCCGATGCTGAATGATCGGCATCATCGTAAGAATGCGGACGGAACCCCCGCTGCGGCAATGACCGTCGGCGCCGGCACCCACACCCGCATCTTCTGGGACGAATACCAGGCCGGCCGCGTCGA
>JANNBZ010000351.1:0-34107 GCA_031386065.1 Burkholderiales bacterium | reverse complement strand
CCCCAGTAGCGCTGACGGCTGATGCCCCAGTCGCGCAGGCGCCAGGTGGTTTTCTTTTCGCCCAGGCCCTTGTGTTCGAGGGCGCTGGCCACCGCGTCGACGGCAGCCTTGAAGCTGCGGCCGCTGAAGTAGTCGGAGTTGATGGTGACGCCGCGCTGCTTGTCGGCGTACCAGTCCTGCCAGTGGTCGTAGCTGAAGTGAGGCTCGTCGTCGACATGGATCACTTGCAGGATGTCGAGGTGGTATTTCTTCGCGAAGGCGAAGTCGCGTTCGTCGTGCGCCGGCACGCCCATCACCCCCCCGTCGCCCTAGCTCATCAGTACGTAGTTGCCGACCCACAACTCCAACGGGTTGTGCGTCAACGGGTGGCTCACCGTCAGGCCGGTGCGCACGCCCTTCTTCTCTTGTGTAGCCAGTTCGGCTTCGGTGCTGCCACCGGACTTGCACTCGTTGATGAAGGCGGCCACTTCGCGGTTGCTGGCAGCCGCGTGCACCGCCAGTGGGTGCTCGGGGGCCACCGCGCAAAAGGTGACGCCCATGATGGTGTCGGCGCGGGTCGTGAAGACGTACAGCTTGCCGTCTTGCAGCAGGTGTCCGTCGGCCCCGGCGATCTGGTGCGGGAAGGCAAAGCGCACGCCTTCGCTCTTGCCGATCCAGTTCTCCTGCATCAGGCGCACGCGTTCCGGCCAGCCGGGCAAGTGGTGCTGAACCTGGTCGAGCAACTCCGGCGCGTACTTAGTGATGTTCAGGTAGTAGCCCGGGATCTCGCGTTTCTCCACCGGCGCACCGGAGCGCCAGCCACGCCCGTCGATCACCTGTTCGTTCGCCAGCACGGTCTGGTCGACCGGGTCCCAGTTGACCATCTGCGTGCGGCGTTCGGCAATGCCGGCGCCCAGCATCTTCAGGAACAACCACTGGTTCCAGCGGTAGTAGTCGGGTGAGCAGGTGGTGACCTCGCGGCTCCAGTCGATGGCCAGGCCCATCGCCTGCATCTGCGCCTTCATGTGGGCGATGTTGTCGCGGGTCCACTTCGCGGGCGGCACGCCGTTTTTCATGGCCGCGTTCTCGGCCGGCAGGCCGAAGGCGTCCCAGCCCATCGGCAGCAGCACGTTGTAGCCCTTCATGCGCAAGTGGCGCGCGAGCATGTCGGTGATGGTGTAGTTGCGCACATGGCCCATGTGCAGCTTGCCGCTGGGGTAAGGCAGCATCCCGCACGCGTAGAACTTCGGTTTGGGCTGACCCCGGCTGTCGCGGGCCTGCTCGGTGACGCGGTAGGCGTCGGCGGCGGTCCACGCGGCTTGCGCGGCGCGCTCGATGTCGTTGGGTTTGAAGTCTGGGCTCATGGCTGGGGCGGGCGCGGGCTGCAGCCTCGATGGTGTGCGTCGATTATAGGAAGCGCGTCCCTCTGTCGGGGGGGTGTGCCGCGACCCATGCGGGTGCCCCCACGCGAAGGATGGCGCGCGGCGGCGGCCCGCCGCACGATGCCGCTCATCCCACCACCACCGGACGACCGCATGCTGCCCACGCGCCGACACCTCCTGCTCTCGCTGATCGCCGCCGCGCTCCCGTGCCAGCGCGCCGCTGCGGCCGTGCCGGCGCCGACCCTGCCCACGCTCTGGCACGACGGGCTCGACCCGGCGGCCTACCTGGTTAGCGAGAAATACGACGGGGTTCGCGCCGTGTGGGACGGCAGCACGCTGCGCTTTCGCAGTGGCCGCGTGGTGTCGGCGCCGGCCTGGTTCAACGCGCGTTTGCCCGGTGTGCCGCTAGACGGCGAGTTGTGGCTGGGGCGCGGCCGCTTCGATGAACTGTCGGGCGTGGTTCGAACCCACGTACCGGACGATGCGGCCTGGCGACAGCTGCGCTTCATGGTGTTCGAGTTGCCCGGGGCCGACGGCAGTTTTTCAGCGCGCGCGCAGCGCATCCGCGAGGTCGTTCGGCAGGCGGCGTGGCCGCAGTTGCTGGCGGCAGATCAGTCGCCCATCGCGAACCGCGAGGCGCTGCAACGCTTGCTTGCCGCCACCGTGGCCCAGGGCGGCGAAGGCCTGGTGCTGCACCGCGCCGATGCGCCTTACAGCGCGGGTCGCAGCGACGCGCTGATGAAGCTCAAGCCCAGCCTGGACACCGAGGCCACGGTGATTGGCCACCAGGCCGGCCGCGGCAAGTACAGCGGGCAACTCGGCGCGCTGGAGTTGCGCACACCGCAAGGCCGGCAGTTCATGCTCGGCAGCGGTTTCAGCGATGCCCAGCGGCGCGATCCACCCGCCGTGGGCAGCGTGGTCACCTACCGCTACCGCGACCTGACGCCCAACGGCCTGCCGCGCTTTGCCAGTTTCCTGCGCGTGCGCGAGGTGTTCTAGCGCCCCGCCGCCGGCGCTTCGGCGACGAAGCCGATGCGGCTGAGGCCGGCCTTCTGCACCATGCCGATCAGCTCGGCCACACGCCCGTAGGGCACCGCCTTGTCGGCGCGCAACTGCACCTCGGTCTGCGGCCGGTTGCGCGCCACCTCGGTGACCCGCGCGGCGAAGGTGGCCGCATCGACCACCTCGTCGCCGACGTAGAAGCGGCCCTGCGGGTCGATCGCCACCGCGATGAACTGCGGCGCGTCGCTGGGCTGCGCGGCATCGGTTTTCGGCAGGTCGAGCTTCAGGCTGCTGGTCATCAGCGGCGCGGTGATCATGAAAATCACCAGCAGCACCAGCATCACGTCGATCAGCGGCGTCATGTTGATGTCGCTCATCGGCGCGGGCCGGTTGGTGCGTTCGAGGCGACCGAAGGCCATCGCGGTCAGCCGGTTTTCGAAGCGTCGGAGATCATTTCGCGCAGGTCGTGTGCGAAGCCTTCCAGGTCGGCCTCGCAGGCTGCCACCATCTTGCCGAAGATGTTGAAGGCCAGCACCGCCGGAATCGCCACCGCCAGGCCGGCGGCGGTCATCACCAGCGCTTCGCCAACGGGTCCGGAGACGCGCTCGATGCTGATGGTGCCGGCGGTCGAGATGCTGATCAGCGCGTGGTAGATGCCCCAGACCGTGCCGAACAGGCCGATGAAGGGCGCGGTGCTGCCGATCGACGCCAGCAGCACCTGGCCGAACTGCAACTGCGCCAGCACCGCGTGCAGCGCGTCGCGCAGGCGGCGCGTCAACTGCGAATCGAGGTGGCCCTTCGCTTCGAGCGTTTGCACCGGCGCGATGGCGATGGCCGCCGACAGCAGCGGCGTCAGCACCTGCTCGCGGTCGAAGTTCACCAACTGCTCGCGGCCAGTGTCGACGCTGGCGGCGGCCCAGAACGCCGGCACTGCGCGCGAGATGTCGGCGCGCACGCGGCGCAGCAGCCAGCCCTTCCAAAAAATCAGCACCCAGGCGCTGACCGACATCAGGAACAGCAGCACCGCAACGCTGCGTGTGATGGCGTCGCCTTGCTGCCAGAAGTCTGCAAAACCGCTCATGCCTGAGCTTTCATTCCAGCCCCAACACGTCGTTCATGCCGAACAAACCGTGCGGCCGGCCCGCCAGGAAGCGCGCCGCGCGCAGGCTGCCCTGGGCCCAGGTCACGCGGCTCGAGGCCTTGTGGGTGATCTCGATGCGCTCGCCGGTACCGGCGAACAGCACGGTGTGGTCGCCGAAAATGTCGCCGCCCCGGACCGCGGCGAAACCGATGCTCGACGGGTCGCGCTCGCCGGTGACGCCGTGGCGGCCGAGCACCGCGCAGTCCTTCAGGTCGCGACCCAGCGCGGCGGCCACCACGCGGCCCATCTCGAGCGCGGTGCCGCTGGGCGCGTCGACCTTGTGGCGGTGATGGGCTTCGACGATCTCGATGTCGTAGCCCTCGTTCAGCGCGCGCGCGGCCATGTCGAGCAGCTTGAGCACCACGTTCACGCCGACGCTCATGTTGGGCGCCATCATGATCGCGATGTGTGCCGCGTGGCCGGCGATCAGCGCACGCTGCGCGTCGTCGAAACCGGTGGTGCCGACAACCGCCTTGACGCCCAGTTCGCGACACAGCGCCAGGTGCGCCAGCGTGCCTTCGGGCCGGGTGAAGTCGATCAGCACATCGGAAGCTGCGAGCCCGGCGCGCAGGTCACTCGTGATCGGGATGCCGCTGTTGCGACCGAGGAAGGCGCCGGCGTCTTGCGCCAGCGACGGCGAGCCGGCGATGTCGAACGCCGCCGCAAGGCGCAGGTCGTCGGCCGCCAGCACCGCCTCGACCAGCATGCGGCCCATCCGGCCCGAGGCGCCGGCGACGGCGACTCTCAACGAGCCCGCGCCGGCCACGGCGAATTTCAACGGGTCCGCGCAGGCCACGGCGTCCTGCGACGAAGCCATCGTCAGCGTGATTCCAGCGGCGGGTAGCTGCGCGTCGGTGCCGACGCCGCCGGCTCGGCCACCGGCGGCTTCGGCGGTACCGGCAGCGCCAGGATCTGCTCCGGTGTCAGCGCCAGCGACGGTGCATTGCGGGCGGTCTTGAAGGTGTCGATCGACGCCACAAAATCGCGCTCGGCGGGAAGCTGGTCGGTGCCTTCGATGCTCTTGAGCTTGTCGCCGTCGAACATCACCACGATGCGGCGCGCCTGGGGTTCGGCGCCCTGGCGGCGGATGGTGAAGACGTAGTCCCAGCGGTCAGCATGGAACAGGTCGGTCAACAGCGGCGAGCCGAGGATGTCGCGCACCTGGGCGCGGCTCTGGCCGAGCTTGATGGCGTCGACCTGTTCCTTGGTGACGACATTGCCCTGCACCACTTCAACCCGATAGGGCGTGACCAGGCCGAGAAAGTTCTCGGACGACTGGAGGGATTCGCAACCCGCCAGGCCCAGCGCGCAGGCCAGCGGGAAAACCAGAAAAGACAATCGCATGATGAGCCCATGGCCAGGCCGACGCGCGACCTCAACCTCGATATGATTCCTTCATTCTACCGGGCAGGTTGGGCCTGTCCGAGCCAGCCGGAGCCTGCATGACACACGCCGAAGAACTGAAGAGCAGCGGGCTCAAGGCCACGCTGCCTCGCATCAAGATCCTCGAAGTCTTCCAGCGCACCGCGCAGCGCCACATGACGGCAGAAGACGTGTTCAAGGTGCTGCTGAAGGAAGACGCCGACGTGGGCCTGGCCACGGTGTACCGCGTGCTGATGCAGTTCGAGCAGGCGGGAATCCTTTCGCGCAACCACTTCGAGACCGGCAAGTCGATTTTCGAGCTCAACGAAGGCAAGCACCACGACCACCTGGTGTGCATGGACTGCGGCCGGGTCGAGGAGTTCTACGACGCGGAAATCGAGAAGCGCCAGAAGTCGGTGGCGCAGTCGCGCGGCTTCGAGTTGCAGGACCACGCTTTGTCGCTGTACGCGGTGTGCACCAAGAAAGCCTGCCCGCACAAACCGCAGCGCTGAGGAAGCTGCGCCCCGGCCTTCACTCGCCGGAACTGTCGCGCAGCATCGCCTTTTGGTGGCGTTCGATGAATTCCTTGTAAGTGTCGATGCCGCGCAGCTGAAGAATCGTGTTGCGCACCGCCGCTTCCACCAGCACCGCGAGGTTGCGCCCGGCGTCGACCGCGATCACCGCCTTGCGCACCGGCACGTCGAGAATCTCTTCGTGCAGCGGCTCGTAGGGCAGGCGTTCGAACTCGCGCTCCATCGTTTCTTTGCGCACCAGGTGCACGATCAGCTTGAGCCGCATCTTCCGGCGCACTGCGGTTTCGCCGAAGATCGCCTTGATGTCGAGCAGGCCGATGCCGCGCACCTCCAGCAGGTTCATCAGCAGCTCGGGGCAGCGCCCTTCGAGCGCGGTTTGCGACACGCGGTACAGGTCGACTGCGTCGTCGGCCACCAGGCCGTGGCCGCGCGAAATCAGCTCCAGCCCCAGTTCGCTCTTGCCCAGGCCCGATTCGCCGGTGAGCAGCACGCCCAGGCCCAGGATGTCCATGAAGACACCGTGGCGGGTGGTGCGTTCGGCGAACAGGTGGCCCAGGTAGCCGCGCACCACGTCGATCACGTGGCCGGCGGATTCTTCGGTGACGAAGAGCGGAATCTCGGCGCGGTCGCACATCGCCACCAGGCGATCCGGCGGGGTTTGCGCATCGGCCACGATGACCATCGGCGGCTCCAGCGTGACGATGCGTTGGATGCGCCGCTCCTGGTCCTCGGGCACGGAATCGAGCAGGTACGCCACCTCGCGCCGGCCGACGATCTGCACCCGGTAGGGGTGGATGTAGTTCAGGTAGCCGACCAGGTCGGCGGCCGATTGCGCGCTGCGAACGGCGGCTTCGTCGAACCGGCGCTCCGGGTGCGCGTGGCCGGCGATCCATTCCCAGTGAAGGGCCGCGCGGTGCTCTTCAAACAGCGCTTCGGCGCTGACGAGGGTGGGCTTCATGCAGACAGTTTCAGGCGAGCGCCGGGCAGTCCCAAGCCGCCTGAGATCCCCTTGGGTGGCGGACACCGCAGGGGTCTAGGGGCGGCCGTCACCTCAGGCCACCGACTTCAGCGGTTCCCAGTTCGAGATCAACTCGTGCACTTTGGCGGCGTCGACCTCGGTCTTGAGCCGCTCGCGCAGTTCGCGGTCGGACAGCATCTCGGCGATTTCGGACAGGATTTCGAGGTGGCGCTGCGTGGCCGCTTCAGGCACCAGCAGGAAGATCAGCAGGCTCACCGGCTCGTCATCGGGCGCATCGAACGGGATCGGCTGCTGCACCCGCACGACGGCGGCCAACGGGTTCTTCAGGCCCTTGATGCGGCCGTGCGGAATGGCCACGCCGTGCCCGAGGCCAGTCGAGCCCAGCCGCTCGCGCGCAAAGAGGTTGTCGGTGACCGTGGCACGGGCGATGGCGTGCTGGTTTTCGAACATCAACCCGGCCTGTTCGAAAGCGCGTTTCTTGCTGGTGGCGTCCACGTCGACCAGGACATTGCTGGCGGGCAGGATGGTGGCGAGACGGTTCATCGGTCGGGTCCGAACGGCAACTTCAGCAGACATCCGCCTGGCCGCGCGCTGGTGTGGAACAAGAGGGCAAATTATAGAAATCTGCCGGGGTTTCGGTAGAGAGTTGCCCCGCCTGCAGATGACGGATTGTGCACACCGTGCTGCGTTGCAGCAACGTCTTCGCACCCCACGATCGCGGGATGTGGCGCGCCAGCAAAAGGCGGCCCGCAGGCCGCCTGGCAGAACGCAAGGAACTCGCCCGTCAGTTGGGGCTCTCGTCTAGCCGTTTGGCCGCCACGTGGTGGTGGTCTTGCAGCTTGTCCTTGTGGCGGCAGACCTGCCGGTCCAGCTTGTCCATCAGTTGGTCGATGGCGGCATAGAGGTCTTCGTGCGAGTTCTCCACGAAGATGTCCTTGCCCTTCACATGGAGGGTGACTTCTGCCTTCTGCCTTCGCTCTTTCTCCTTCAGTTTCTCGACCGACAGCAGCACATTGATGTCCACCACTTGATCGAAATGCCGGGTTACGCGATCAAGTTTTGTAAGTACATACTCTCTCAAGGCGGGAGTGACTTCAAGGTGGTGGCCGCTGATCGTCAGGTTCATAAGGGTCCTTTCGCAGGGTGGAGAAGTGTGTCGGCAGGGCACCGTGTGGAATCGATTCGCGGCGTCCTGTCGAAATAAGTTTGCGCCCGTTAGGCCCCCCTGACAAGCCGATCACACCATCTGTCACCAGCCGCACCGTGCCGTGCTGACCGGGCATCATCCGCAGTTGCCGACCACCGACCCGGAATCCGACGATGAGCTTGACCCGAAGAACCTTCGCCGGCTGGGGCTTGGCAGCGTGCGCGGCGCCGTGCGCAGCAGCCGGCACCGACCTGGTCGTCTTCGCTGCGGCCAGCCTGACCGACGTGCTGCGAACGCTGGCCGCCGAGCTTGCGGGCTGGCGCGAGGTGCGCTTCTCGTTTGCCGCCAGCTCCACGCTGGCGCGGCAGATCGAGCAGGGCGCGCCGGCGCATGTCTTCATCAGCGCTGACGAGGCCTGGATGGACCACCTGGCGGCGCGCGCGCAGGTCGACCCCGCGTCCCGACGGGTGCTGGCTGGCAACCGCCTGGTGGTGGTGCGCTCGGCATCCGACACAGTGCCCACCGCCCCCGGCGAAACGGCCGCCGCGCTGCGTGACGCGCTGCGCGCTGGTGCCGCGCCCCGTGCGCCCGACCGTGTGGCCACCGGCGACCCGGCGCACGTGCCGGTCGGCCGCTATGCGCAACAGGCGTTGACGCAGCTGGGCCTGTGGCCCGAGGTGGCGCCGAGGCTGGTGCGTGCCGACAGCGTGCGCTCGGCGCTTGCCTTCGTCGAGCGGGGCGAAGCTGCGGCCGGCATCGTTTACGCCACCGATGCTCGGGTGACCACGCAGGTGCGCGTGGCGGCGCGCTTCCCGCGCGGCAGCCATCCGCCGATCCGCTATCCGGCGGCGGTGGTGCGTGGGGCGCCGCCAGCAGCGCTGGCCTTCCTCGACGCGCTGGCGAGCCCGCAGGCCCAGCCGCTGTGGCGCGCTGCCGGCTTCGAGCCAGCGGCTTGAAGCGCGTTGCCTGGATGCGATAATTTCACATCGAGTTTCACGGAGTTCGACTTTGGACGTCCCCCCTTCTCGGTGACCGTCCGCTCCATGCCAGCGCCGCGCTGAAAACGCCCGGCCCGCCACGGGGTGAGGCGGTCACGAGACCTGTTTCCCCCTGGCCTGCGGCGGCGTTTTTGCGCCCCGGCGGACCGCTGGAGTTCCCATGCTCAATGTCTTCACGCTGGCCAACGGCCGGCTGTTCCAGGAAGAGATCGAAAGCCTAGTCGCGCTTGCCCTCGTGCAGCCGGTCTGGGTCGACCTGGACGCTCCCACGCCCGAGGAAAAAGGCTGGATCGCACAGCACTTCGGCGTCACGATTCCCGACGACGCCGTTGATGACGACCTGGAAGAGTCGGCCCGCTTCTACGAAGAAGACAACGGCGAGCTGCACATCCGCTCCGACTTCCTGATCGACGACGACGAAGACCCGCGCAACGTGCGCGTGGCTTTCATCCTGTTCAAGGGTGTGCTGTTTTCGGTGCACGGCGAAGAGCTGCCGGTGTTCCGCCTGCTGCGCCTGCGGGCGCGGCGCATTCCGGCCTTGATCGAAGACGCGAAAGACGTGCTGCTCAAGCTCTACGACGCTGACGCCGAGTACAGCGCCGATGCGCTCGAAAGCATCTACGACGGCCTTGAGAAAGTAAGCCAACGCGTGCTGAAGCAGGACGTGAACGACGCCACCGCCGCCGAGGCGCTGTCGGCCATCGCGAAGGAAGAAGACCTGAACGGGCGCATTCGCCGCAACGTGATGGACACCCGCCGCGCGGTCAGCTTCATGATGCGCAGTCGCATGCTGAATGCCGAACAGTTCGAGGAAGCGCGGCAGATCCTGCGCGACATCGACTCGCTCGACAGCCACAGCACCTTCCTGTTCGACAAAATCAACTTCCTGATGAACGCGACGGTGGGTTTCGTCAACATCAACCAGAACAAGATCATCAAGCTGTTCTCGGTGGCGAGTGTCGGCCTGCTGCCGCCGACGCTGATCGCCAGCATCTACGGCATGAACTTCAAGGCGATGCCCGAGTTGGACTGGTCTCTGGGCTACCCGTTCGCCATCGGCCTGATGGCGTTGTCGGTGGTGGCGCCATTCGTCTACTTCAGACGCAAGGGCTGGCTCTAGAAGGGCTCCCAGGCCGCCGCAATACGTCGTCCGCCATCCGGCTTGTAGGCCGGATGGCCTTCGCCAGCCACAAAGCCCCTTTCGGGCCTTCGTGCGCGGGCTCAGTCCCCGAGGGGATGCCGGAAAGTGGCAGAGCCACATTTCCTTGAGAGCGCCCCCAGGCCGACGACACGCGCCGGACCGCCTGGCCACATCTGCTTGAGCCGAGGCGGGAGAACACCAAGGCCGCCGTGCCGCCGGCTGCGCACAATGGCGAGCCATCCCGTTTCTCTCGCCGCCTGGAGCCGCCATGTCGATCCTGAAATCCCTTGTCGCCGCCGGTCTGCTGGGGGCCAGCCTGGCTGTGCAGGCCGCCTGTCTGAGCGATGCGCAGGCGGTGGCCCTGGTCGATGCCATCCTGACCAAGACCCCGGCCGTCAACCCAGAAGGCTTGTCCGAAGCCGACGGCGCCTGCAGCCGCGCCAAGGTCAACGCCTTGCTGCTGCTGCAGTACCGCACGGTGATCGGCTACAAGGCCGGCCTGACCAACCCGGCCACGCAAAAGCGCTTCGGTGCCGACAAGCCGGTCTGGGGCGTGCTGTTCGACGGCATGCTGTTGGACAACGGCGCCAAGGTCGAGGCTGCCTTCGGCGCGCGGCCGCTGTTCGAGGCCGATATGCTGGTGCGCGTGAAGAGCGCCGACATCAACCAGGCGAAGACGCCGATGGACGTGCTGCTGGCCATCGACCAGGTGATCCCCTTCATCGAGCTGCCCGACCTGGTGGTGCAGGCGCCACCCAAGCTCAACGGCGCGGCCATCAGCGCCATCAACGTGGGTGCGCGGCTGGGTGTGGTGGGCTCGCCCATCGACGTGCCCACCACGCGCGGCGAGCGCTTTGCCATGCTCGACGCGCTGCGCGACATGACGGTCACGTTGAAGGACGGCGCCGGCACCGAACTCGGCCGCGGCAAGGGCGGCGACATCCTCGACCACCCGCTGAACGCGGTGGTGTGGCTGGCAGCCGCGCTGGCCGAGGAGGGCCTTGCGATGAAGCCGGGCGACCTGATCAGCCTGGGCTCGTTCTCGCCGCTGCTGCCGCCCAAGGCGGGGCTCAAGGTGACCGCCAGCTACGCCGGGCTGCCCGGGGCGCTGCCGGTGTCGGTCGAATTCAAGTAGCGCGTTCTCGCACCGCGCATCAGGCGTTGGCCCGCCGCTTCAGCCAGCGCATGAAGGCGCCCAGCACGGGCAGCTTTTCGTACAGCTCTTCGGCCACGTCCCAGTAGTCGCGGTGCAGCGCGATGCGGCCCTGCGCATCGAGCACCAGGTGCGAGCCACCGCGCACGGTTTGCGGCGCGCTGCTGAAGCGCTTGAAGCGAAACAGGAAGTCCCAGCTCAGGAAGCAGCGGTCGCCCTGCATGATGACCTCGTGCACCTTGAAGCGCGGCTGGTGCAGCGCCGTGAACATGTGCGCGAACACGCGCTGAATGGCGGCCACGCCCTGCACGTCGTTGAACGGGTCCTTGAAGCGGGCGTCGGCCGCGTACAGCTCGCCCAGGCGTTCGATGTCGGCTGGCGCGAGTTGCTCGAACCAGTCGACGATGCGCGCCACGCGCGGGTCGGCACAGCGCTCGGCGGTCATCGCGTCAAAGCCCGGTGGCGCGGCGGATCAGCTTGAAGTACAGGCCATCGGGCAGCACGCTCATCGCCTTCATCCAGCGCGTGAATCGCTTCGGGAAATGAATCTCGAAGTCGCCCTCGGCCCAGCCTTTGAGTATTTCTTGCGCCGCCTGCTCGGGCGCAATCAGGGCTGGCATCGTGAACTCGTTCTGCGCCGTCAGCGGCGTCTCGACGAAGCCGGGGTTGATCAGCGAACAGCCGATGCCGGCGGGCTTCAGGTCCATGTAGAGGGTTTGCGCGAGGTTGATCAACGCGGCCTTGGTCGGCCCGTAGCCCAGCGAGTTCGGCAAGCCGCGGTAGCCGGCCACGCTGGAGATCACGCTGATGTGGCCGGCCTTCTGCTTCATCAGCAGCGGCAGCACCGCGTCCAGCATGTGCAGTGCGCCGATGTAGTTGACCTGCTGGTGTCGCAGCATTTCGTCGAGGTCGAATTCGGTCGCGCGCATGGCCTTGTAGTGCCCGGCGCAGTACAGGGCCAGGTCGATGCGGCCGAAGCGCGCCACGATGCGCTGCACGGCGCGGTTCATCGTGCTGCGGTCGGTGGCGTCGACGGCGATGCCCAGGCTGCCGCGGTGCGCGATCTCGAACGCGGCCAGCGTGGCCTCGCTGCGCGCCGACACCACGACGTTGGCGCCGCGTGCGTGCAGCAGCTCGGCGGTGGCGCGGCCGATGCCGCTCGATGCACCGACCAACCAGACCGTGCGGCCGGTCCAGTCGGTGATGCGGGGATTGAGTGACATGCAGTGCTTTCGTCGGATCGGGTGGGGAATCAGTTCTTGTAGAAGGCCAGCGTGACTTCGCCCAGCCGCACGCCGAACTTGCTCATCACCGCCTTGTTCAGCAGCACGCGCTCATCCATCAGGTACATCCAGTCGTCGAACTGGACTTCGTAGACGCTGCCGTCCACCGGCAGCCGCAGCGTGTAGGCCCATTGCAGTGCATTGCCCGCCGCCTGGCCGCGTGCCACGCCGACCACGTCGTCGGCGCTGCCGGTGTATTGGCCGTTCGCGCCGCGCTTCAGGCGCCACACGCGGCGCTCGGTCTTGCCGTCGCTGTAGGTGAAGGCTTCGTCGAGCACGCCGTCGTCGCCGGTCCAGCGGCCGGTCATCGCCACGGTGAAGCGCCGCTGCACCTTGCCCGCGCGGTCGGTGAACACGCCGTGCGCGGTGATGCTGCCGTTGAAGTAGGTCTTCAGGTCGAGCAGCGGCGTTTGCGCCGCGTAGTCGGCGGGCACTGTCGCGCCGGCGCAGGCTGTGAGAAGGGCCACGCCGAGGCTGGCCAGGGCAAGAGCGATGCGTCGTTTCATTCGGTGCTCCGGAAGTGTCGAATCCAGGTGGCGTACAGCAGCGCCGCCGCGATGGCTTTCAGCGCGCAGGGAAGCAGGCAATACGCCAACGTCAATGCGTCCAGCGCCTGCGTGTTGCGGCTGCCCGGCGCATAGCCGACCACTTGCAACAACGGCAGCGCCAGACCCGCTGCCAGCGCCAGGTTCAGCTTGGTCGCGAAGTTCCACCAGCCGAAGTACGCGCCTTCGGCGAGGCCGCTGTGGCCGGCCCGCTGGATCACCCCGGCCAGCAGCGCGCCGGGCAGGGTCAGGTCGGCCCCCAGCGCCACGCCGCTGAGCACGCAGACGAGGGTGAACGCGGCCACGTCGCCGGCGCCCAGCCGCGCAGCCCAGGCGAACACCGCGATCGCCAGCAGCATGCCGGCCAGCCAGGTGCGCGACAGCCCGAAGCGCTTGACGGCGCGCACCCACAGCGGAATCGACAGCGCACCGGCGGCGAAGTAGCTGGCCAGGAACAGCGGCTCACTGGCCGGCGCCTGCAGCCGGTCGCGAATGAAGAACAGCACCAGGGTCGCGGGCACCGCGCTGGCAATGCCGTTGACCAGGTAGATCGGCATCAGCGTGCGGAAGGCCGGGTTTCGCCAGGGCAACAGCAGCGGGGCCGCCGCCACCACCGCGCCGGTTTGAGGCGCCGGTTGCGGTGCCCGCCACAGCAGCGCCACGCCGATCAGCAATGCCATCGCGAAGACCCCGCTCGTGACGCCCAGCCCGGCCACCGACGGCAGCACGCTGGCCACCAGCACGCCGGCCAGCGCCAGCCCTTCGCGCCAGGCCACGATGCGCGCGCGCTGCGCATCGTTGCCGCCCAGCCGCGCGCCCCAGCTCTGGTGGATGACGCTGACGATGCTGAAGCTGAGGTAGGTCAGCGCCAGACCGGCGGCGCACCACACCAGCAGCAGCGTCTGGCCTTGCACGGCAGGGAAAAACAGCGCGCGAAAGCCGAGTGCCAGCAGCACCGCCGCTGCGGCGACAACGGCCCACGCGCGGCGTGCGCTGCGGGCGAACAGGTTGTCGGCCCAGCGGCCGATCAGCGGGTCGGCCAGCGCGTCGAACAGGCGGGCCGCCAGCAGCACCGCGCCCAGCACCGCCAGCGGAATGCCGTACTCGCTGGCGTAGTGGTTGGGCAGCACCACGTACAGCGGCAGCGCCACGAAGGCCAGCGGCAGGCCGAGCCCGCCGTAGCCCAGCCCCTGCTTCCAGCCGGTCAGCCCCGGCGCCACGACCCTCGCCACGCTCACGACGCGGGCCGCCGTGCGCCGAGCAGGGCGTCGCGCAGCGCGGGTTGCGAGCTGCGGGGCGACAGCCAGATGCCGAAGAACAGCCGCGTGAACTCGGCGTCGCGCACCTCGCCGACCGGCTTACCGTTGAGGAAGAAGCGCGCGCCGAGGCCGGGCTGTTGCAGGCCGGTCAGCCGGTCACCGGCTTTCACGTCGACGAAGATCTGTTTCATCGACGCGAGCCAGCGCTGGGCGGTGTCGTCGCCGAACTCGCCGATGCGTTTCATCTCGGTGATGGAGCGTTCGGCAATCTGTGCGCCTTCGAGCTTGCGGGCGTATTCGAGTTCGAGCGCGAGGGGGGATTGGCTGGCGTCGGCCGCGTTGAAGCCGTCGCGCACCCACAGGCGGGCGTCGTACACATGGAACAGCATCACCGTCAGCCGACCGTTGCCGTGCAGTCGCGCGTTCGGCAGTTCGCGCGCCACCTCGGGCGGCGCGCTGGCGGAAGACTTCGCCGTCGCGGATGACGGCAGCCACGCTGCCACCAGCATCAACATCGCCGTGAAGATCGCCAAGAGCGCGCCCAATGCGCTGTGGCGCAGGCGGCACAACGGCTGCACGTTCAGTCGCGCTGCAGCGTGAACTGCATGACGCTGGTGTTGCCGGTGGCGAACGCGGCCTCGCAGTAGGCGAGGTAGAACTCCCAGATGCGCATGAAGCGGGTGTCGAAACCGAGCTTGCGAACGCGCACATCCTGGCTCAGGAAGCTGGCCCGCCAGCGCTTCAGCGTCTCGGCATAGTCGCCGCCGAAGTCGAGTTCGTTCACTACCTTCAGGCCGGCGGCGGCGGCGGCCTTGCGGAACTCACTGGGGCTGGGCAACAGGCCGCCGGGAAAGATGTACTGCTGAATGAAGTCGGTCGACTTGACGTAGCGGTCGAACAGGTCATCGCGCAGCGTGATGCTTTGAATGCAAGCCTTGCCGCCGGGCTTGAGCTGCGCCTTCAGCGTTTCGAAGAAGCTGGGCCAGTACTCGCGGCCGACCGCCTCGAACATCTCGATCGACGCGACGGCATCGAACGGGCCGTCGGCAATGTCGCGGTAGTCCTGGTAACGCAGTTCGCCTTTCAGGTTCGCATCGAGCAGCCGCTGCTGGCCCCAGGCGAGCTGTTCCTTCGACAGCGTCACGCCGGTGACCGCAGCGTCGAATTCGCGCGCGGCGCACTCGGCCAGCGCGCCCCAGCCGCAGCCGATTTCCAGCACGCGGTCGCCGGCCTGCACGCCACATTCGGTCAGCGCCCGACGCACCTTGGCCCACTGCGCGTCTTGCATGCTGCGCGTGGTGTCGCCTTCGAACCAGGCGCTCGAATAGTTCATCGTCGGGTCCAGCCACAGCCGGTAGAACTCGTTGCCCAGGTCGTAGTGGGCGTGGATGTTCTTCTGGCTGCCGCTGCGCGAGTTGCGGTTGAACAGGTGGCGCGCGCGGTACAGCAACGAGCCCCACCAGGTGCCGTAGATGACCGCCTCGACCTCGTCGCGGTTGGCGATGAAAAGCTTGAGCAGCGAGGTCAGGTCGGGCGAGGTCCAGTCGCCGGCGATGAAGGTTTCGGCAAAGCCGATGTCGCCTGACTTCATGGCCGCGCCGCACACATTCCAGTTGCGCAGGTTCAGCACCGCGCGCAACTCGCCTTCCACCGGCTGGCCGAAGCGCGCGGAGCTGCCGTCGGGCATGAACACGTCGAGCGTGCCGTGGCGCAGCTTCTTCATCAGCCGGAAGACGGCGCGCGCTGCCGCTGGCGCCGATTGCGGCAGGTCGAAATGGCTGGATTGACGGGGGGCGGTGGTGCTGGTCATGTCGTCGGTGGGGCGGCAAGGTCGAACATCGAGGGGCGGCGCTCAGCGCGTCAGGAAAGCGTCGGGCGCAGCGGGCTTGCGAAAGAACGGCACCCGCTTGGCCCACAGCCGCAGCGCCTGCCAGTGAATACGCGCGATCACGGCCAGCGTCATCAGCGGCATGCCGAAAAAGGCGCGGCGAATTCTGGCCGGCGACAACGCGGTCAGCACGCCCGACACGCTGGTCTGCAGCAGCGGGCCGTCCGCGTCGTCGTGGTCCAGGCGCACCACCGTGCGTGCCTCTTGCATACGCCGACCGGCCGTTGCCGGATGCGCCGACGTGCGCATGAAGCGGAAGCGGTAGCTGCCGGCCACGTCGCAGAACGGCGACACGTGGAACACCTTGGCGGCCCGCAGTTCCTTGCCGAAGGCCAGGTCGGGGCCGTTCAGCAGGTAGCAGTGGCGTTCGCCGAAAGTGTTGTTGACCTCGACCACGATCGCCGCCAACGAGTCGTCGGCGCGGTGGCAATACCAGAAGCTCACCGGCTTGAAGGTGTAGCCCAGCACGCGCGGGTAGCAATGCAGCCAGACCTCGCCGGTGGCGTCGGCAATGCCTTCGCGCGCCAGCAGCGCGTCGATCCAGGCCAGGCTGTCGGGGCCACCGTCACCGTGGTCGCGGTCGAAGAAGCTGATCAACCCGAAGCGGTTGCGTGCCAGCTCGGGGTGGGGCCTTGCGCGCAGGCTGCGCAGCGGCAGCATCAGGAAATAGGTGTCGTAGGCAAAGCTGTTGCGCGCGGGGCGCAAGCGGGTGTGACGCACCTGCCCGCAGCCCAGCAACGGCGCGTGCTGCAAAGCGCTCACGCGGCTTGCCTCAGGAGCTCGCCACTGCGTGCCCAGCGAGCCTTCAGTGCATCGACCACCGCCAGGCCCGACATCAAGCCGTCTTCGTGAAAGCCGTAGCGCGTCCACGCGCCGCAGAACCAGGTATTGGCCGCGCCCTGCAGCGCGGGCACGCGCTTTTGCGCGGCGATGGCGGCCAGGTCGAACACCGGGTGGGCGTAGTGGAACTCGCCTTGCACGGTGTCGGCACGCGGCTCCAGCACCGGGTTCAGCGAGACCAGCACCGGCGTCTCGAACGGCAGCGGCTGCAGGCGGTTGATCAGGTAGTGCAGGCAGACCGAGGCCCGTTCGCGCGAGCCGCTGGCCGCGCGCTCGTAGTTCCACGCGGCCCAGGCGCGCCGCCGCCGCGGCAGCACCGAGGTGTCGGTGTGCAGCACCGCGCGGTTGGCGTGATAGGTGATGGCGCCCAGCACCTCGCGCTCGTCGGGCGTGGCGTCGGCCAGCAGGGCCAGCGACTGGTCGCTGTGGCAGGCCATCACCACCTCGTCGAAGCGCTCGGTGCCGGCGTCGGTGACGACGGAGACGCCGGCAGAACCGATGCCCGGCGGGATGCGGCGCACGCTGCGCACCGGGCAGTTCAGGCGGGCGTCGGGAATGCGCTGCAGCATCTTGTCGACGTAGTGGCGCGCACCGCCGGCCACAGTGAACCAGCGCGGCCGATTCGCGACTTGCAGCAGCCCGTGGTTGTGGCAAAACCGGATCATCGTGGCGATCGGGAAGCGCAGCATCTGATGGGTCGGACACGACCAGATGCAGCCGATCATCGGCAGGAAATACCAGTTGCGAAACTCGGCGCTGAAGCGATGCTCGGCCAGGAAGTCGCCAATCGGCTGCTGCAGTTGCGACTCGCTGTTGCGCAGCGCGATCGCGGTGCACACCTTGTTGAAGCGCAGCATGTCTTTCAGCATGCGCCAGAAGCCGGGCCGCAGCAGGTTGCGTCGCTGCGCGAACACGCTGTCGAGGTTGCAGCCGCTCCATTCCAGGCCGAGGTCGGGCACCTGGACCGAGAACGACATTTCAGACGCCGCCGTCTGCACACCCAGTTCGCCGAACAAGCGAATCAATTCGGGGTAGGTGCGCTCGTTGAACACCAGGAAGCCGGTGTCCACGCCGTGCTGCACGCCGTTCATCGTCACATCGACGGTGTGGGTGTGACCGCCGAAGTACGTGCCGGCCTCGAACATTGTCACGTTCGCCAGCGGAGCCAGCGCGTGGGCCACCGACAGGCCGGAGATTCCGGAGCCGATGACGGCGACGCGCCGCATCAGAGGGCCCGGCACCCGGCGCGTGACGCGCCCAGGGTGGCAGACAAGAAGGTTGCACAGCGCCTCGCAGCGAACGAGGGAGGGAGGAGGGAGAAACAGAACCGCTGCGAGATTTCAATCGGCGAGGCCGATCGGCTGTGCAACACAAAATCGTTCATCGCTCAGTCCTCGCAAATCAAAAGACGAACCGATGAAGCCGTTAGGACGCCGATTCGCGCCGCGAGTTCCGCCGGCTGGTTTGTCCAAGCCTGAGCGGGCTTTTGTCGGCGGTGACCAGGCAGAGAATTCATCGACTTCCTCAGCGGCTCAAAGGGGCGTTAGACTTGCGAGTCTGAAATATAACCGATCAGTCTCGTCTTTGCATCGTGCATCTTCACCCGGGTGAACCCGGCCTGCGTTGGCGCGGCCTGCGGCGCGTCCACGCTCAGATCGGACTCGAAGCGGGGACCGGACGAGGCCGGCGGGCGTTTGGGTGGCGATTCAGGCTGTCGATGAACTGTCCAAGGCAAATTATTCTGATGCAAGATGCTGCGAGCACCGACATGAACCAAAGAACACTGCTGCCGAACCCAGCCCTTCGCGCATGAGGCCGCTCACGCTGTCCATCGCGGCGGTCGAACGCGACACCGGCCTCAGCAAGGACACGCTGCGCGTGTGGGAGCGCCGCTACGGCTTCCCGACGCCAGCGCGCGACGCCATCGGCGAGCGCGCTTACTCGCTCGAGCAGGTCGAGAAGCTGCGCATCGTCAAACGCTTGATGGACGGCGGGCACCGTCCCGGTCGCGTGGTGCCGTTGCCGCTGGACGCGCTGCAGCACCTGAGCGAGAACACCCTCGACTCGCCGCGCAGGTCGGTCGGTGTCGCGGTGCCCGACCTGCGCGGCCTGATCGAGTTGTTGCGCTCGCACGATGTGGATGCCTTGCGTCGTCATTTACAGCAGTTGTTGATGCGGCTGGGCTTGCAGCGCTTCGTCTGCGAGATGGTGGTGCCGTTCAATACGACGGTCGGCGACGCCTGGATGCGCGGCCAGTTGGAGATTCACGAAGAACACGTCTACACCGAGGCGGTGCAGATCGTCTTGCGCGGCGCGCTCGCGTCGATGCCCACGGCCACGCCGCTGGAGCGCCCGAGGGTGCTGCTGACCACCTTCCCCAACGAGCCACACGGCCTGGGCCTGCTGATGGCCGAGTCGCTGTTCGCCATCGAGGGCGCGCGCTGCCTGTCCCTCGGCGTGCAGACGCCACTCTGGGACATGGTGCTGGCGGCGGCGGCCTACAAGTCCGACATCCTGGCCCTTGGCTTCACCGGTTGCATGAACCCGAATCACGTGGTCGATGGCCTCACCGAGCTGCGCAGCAAGCTGCCGGCCGAGGTCGAGATCTGGGTCGGCGGCTCGGCGCCGGTGCTGCACCGGCGGCCGGTGGCGGGCGTGGTGGCGCTCGGCGCGCTGGGCGACATCGCCCGGCAGGTCGAGCGGTGGCGGCACGGCAGCGCATGAACGGGCCGGCTGGGCCGCGCGGGAGCACCGCGTTCCGCGGCAACAAGGCGTCGCTGCCGAGCAAGCCCTGCGTGCAGTGCGGGCGCGCGATGACCTGGCGACGCGCCTGGGCGAAGAACTGGGCCGACGTGAAGTACTGCTCTGACCGCTGCCGCCAGCAGCCGCGCAACGCTGCCGTCGGAGGCGCCGCCTGATGGCCTCGACCTCGCCGCCCGGCGTGCGCAACCTGGTGCTCGTGCTGGGCGACCAGCTCAGCCTCGACAGCCCCGCGCTGGCCGACTTCGACCCCGCGTCCGACCGCGTGTTGATGATCGAGGCGCCCGGCGAAGCCGCGCACGTCTGGAGCCACAAGGCGCGAATCGCGCTGTTCCTGTCGGCGATGCGGCACTTTCGCGATGCGCTGCGCGAGCGCGGCGTGCAGATCGACTACATCGGCCTGGACGACAGCCTTGAGCCCACGCTGGTGGGCCGCCTGGCCGAGTCACTGCGCCGACTGAAGCCGCAAACGCTGCGCTTGACCGAGCCCGGCGAGTGGCGGCTGGCGCAAGGCATCGTCGAACTGGCGCGCGCCGAGAAGGTGGCGCTGCGCCTGCTGGACGACACGCATTTCATGTGTTCGCGCGCCGACTTCGCGCGCTGGGCCGGCAAGTACAGCGGCAGCCTGCGCATGGAGTTTTTCTACCGCGAGATGCGGCGCCAGCACGACGTGCTGATCGACAAGATCTCACCCAAAGCCGGTGAACCCGAAGGCGGGCAATGGAACTTCGACGCCGACAACCGCAAGGGCTATCCGAAAGCCGGGCCGGGCTTGATACCGCCGCCGGCTCAGTTCGAGCCCGACGCGCTGACGCGCGACGTCTTCGCCGATGTCGAGCGCCTGTTCCCCGAGCATCCCGGTGCGCTGGCGAGCTTCCGCTGGCCGGTCACGCGGGCGCAGGCGCTGAACGCGCTCGATGGCTTCATCACCGCGCGGCTGCCGAACTTCGGCGACCACCAGGACGCGATGTGGTCGGGCACGCCGTTCGGCTGGCACTCGCTGCTGTCGACCAGCCTCAACCTGCACCTGCTGGACCCGCGCGAGGTGATTGCTGCGGCCGAAGCCGCCTACCGCGCCGGCAACGCGCCGCTCGCATCGGTCGAAGGCTTCATCCGCCAGGTGATCGGCTGGCGCGAGTTCATTCGCGGCGTGTACTGGCGCGACATGCCCGGTCTGGCCAGCGCGAACCACCTCCAGCACCATCGACCGCTGCCGGGTTGGTACTGGACCGGCGAAACAAAAATGGCCTGTGCGCGTGACGCCATCGAGCAGACCCTGCAGCACGGCTACGCGCACCACATCCAGCGGCTGATGGTCACCGGCCTGTTCGGCCTGCTGGCCGAGATCGACCCGCGGGCGGTGGCCGACTGGTACCTCGCGGTCTATGTCGACGCGGTGGAATGGGCCGAACTGCCCAACGTGGCCGGCATGGCGCTGTACGCGGACGGCGGGCGCTTCACCAGCAAACCCTATGTCGCCTCGGGCGCCTACATCGACCGCATGAGCAACCACTGCGGCGGCTGCACTTACGCGCCCGATGCGAAATCGGCGCAGTCCCGCGGCCGGCCGCTGTGTCCGTTCACCGTGCTGTACTGGAATTTCCTCGATCGCCACGAGGCCCTGCTCGCCGCCAACCCGCGCACCGCGCTGATGGCAAAGAACGTGGCGCGTTTGCCGGCCGAGCGGCGGCTGCGCATCCGCGACGATGCGCAGCGCGTACTGCAATCGCTGGAGGCGCTTTGAGGGTTGGCTTCGCCTGTCACACACCCGCGTCTAAAATCTTCTGAACTCTTGAGGCATTCACCATGCTTTACCCCGAACTCTTCAAACAACTGGAAGCCGTGCGCTGGAGCATGGACAAGGACATTCCGTGGGACCGCTTCGATGCGAGCCTGCTCAGCGACGAGCAGGCGCAGACCATCAAGATGAACGCGATCACCGAGTGGGCCGCGCTGCCCGCCACCGAGATGTTCCTGCGCGACAACCGCGACGACAGCGACTTCAGCGCCTTCATGAGCGTGTGGTTCTTCGAGGAACAAAAGCATTCGCTGGTGCTGATGGAATACCTGCGTCGCTACCGGCCAGAACTGGTGCCCACCGAAGCCGAATTGCACGCCGTGCGTTTCGAGTTCGACCCCGCGCCCGCGCTCGAAACGCTGATGCTGCATTTCTGCGGCGAGATCCGCCTGAACCACTGGTACCGACGCGCCGCCGAGTGGCACAGCGAACCGGTCATCAAGGCCATCTACGAAACCCTGGCGCGCGACGAGGCGCGCCACGGCGGCGCCTACCTGCGCTACATGAAGCGTGCGATGCAGAAGTTCGGCGACGAGGCGCGCGCCGCGTTCGCCAAGGTGGGTGTGCTGATGGCCAGCGCACGGCGCACCGCGCAGGCGCTGCACCCGACCAACCTGCACGTCAACGCCAGCCTGTTCCCGCGCGACACCATTCAAAGCCGCCTGCCCGACCCGGCCTGGCTGGAGCAGTGGCTGGACAAGCAGATCCAGTTCGACAGCGTGTGGGAGAACAAGGTCGTCGAACGCATCCTGCACAACATGAGCCTGCTGATGGAACGCAGCTTCGCCAGCGTGCAGGAACTGAACCGCTTTCGCAAGGAAGTGACGGCGGCGGTGGCGGCTGCGGCCAAGGGCGCGCCGGGCGTGCAGGCCGCTTGAGTGTTTCCCGGGGTGACGCGAAAAGGCCCGCTGCGTGCGGGCCTTTTTACTGGCGGCTCGAGCGCTGGCCTCAGCTTTTGGCTGCCGCCCGTTCCTGGTCCGCCTTGCGATCGGCCGTGACCTTCTGCGCGCTCGGCCGCTCGCCGATGAACTTCGCGTAGGGCTTCCAGTCGACGCCGGCCGCCGTCAGCAGGTCTTCGCCGTAGACGATCTTGGTGGCCATCGAGACCAGCGGCAAACTGACCCAGGCCGCGCAGTCGGCCTGCGTGAACGTGTCGCCCGCCACGTACGGTGAAAACTTCGCCAGCCGCTTGAACGCGACGATGTTTTTCTCAAGCTGTTTGCGGATGCGCGCGGTGTTCGCTTCGCTGATGTCGGCGCCACCGAAAAAGGCCTTCGCGTACAGCTCGCGCGCCACCAGTTCCAGGTGCAGGTCGATGAAGGTCACCAGCTCGTGCACCTTGGCGGCCTGGAATGCATCGGCTGGCAGCAGCGGCGGATTCGGATGGGCCTGCTCCAGGTAATTCATGATCGCCTGGCTCTCGCACAGCGTGCCGGTTTCGGTGCGGATGAAGGGGATCTTGCCCAGCGGCGTGGCGCTCAGGATCGCCTCGTCCTTGCTGCCGGTCTTGACCATCTCTTCGGTGAACGGGATGCCCTTTTCCAGCAGCGCCAGCTTGACCTTGTTGTAGTAGTTCGAGATTGAAAATCCGCACAGCACGATCATCGAAGTCTCCCGTTTTTGGTCCGCGAAGTCTATGCCGCGGCTGCGCGCCGACCTGCCGCGCAGGTGACAATTGCGGCCATGGCGAACTTCACCGACAAGCTCTGCCCGCGCAACGAATTGCCCGCGCGCGTTGCCGCGTTGGCGCAGCCGGTGGTGTTCACCAACGGCGTGTTCGACATTCTTCACCGCGGCCACGTCAGCTACCTCGCGCAGGCGCGCGCGCTCGGTGCCAGCCTGGTGATCGGCCTGAACAGCGACGCGTCGGCGCGCGGTCTGGGCAAGGGGCCCGACCGTCCGCTGAATGCCGAGCTGGACCGCGCCTGCGTGCTCGCCGCGCTGGAAAGCGTCAGCCTGGTCACGCTGTTCGACGAGGCCACACCGCTCGAATTGCTGAAGCTCGTGCGGCCGCAGCGCTACGTGAAGAGCGGCGACTACGACATCGAATTGCTGGCCGAGACGGCATTGGTGCGAAGCTGGGGCGGCGACGCGACAGCGCTGAGCTTTGTCGACGGGTATTCGACCACCGCGCTGGTCCGCCGCATTCGCTCATGACAGCGTGTCGGGCTTGAAGTCCGGCGCCTCTAGCTTGACGCCGAAGCGCTCGCGTTCGCGTTGCGCCGGAAACGCGATCTCACGTTCCACCCACTGGCGGAACTTCAAGGCGACCTGGCTCGACTCGGTCTGCAGGTGCGCGACCAGCGCGTCGTCGGCCAGGTGCAGCACGGCCGGTCGGCCCATGGCCTTGCAGCCGTTCGGGTAGGTCAGCGACAGCGCCGCCAGGCTGGCGGTGAAGCCGGTGATCTTGCGCACGTCGGCAATGCGCACCCAGCGCCGATGCCGCTCGTCGGTGAGCACCTGAACCGGCGTGCCGTGGTAGGCGTGGTAGCGGCCTTCCACCGGTTTCCACACCTGTTCGCGCAGCTTCTGCTTCAGCTCGCTGGCCAGCGCCAGCAGCGGGTGCGGCAGCAGCACGCCGAGCACCAGCAACACAGGCGCCAGCCCCCAGACGCCGGCCCAGCGCCACGCCAGCCAGCCGAGCGCCGCGCAGCCGAGCAGGCGCCACGCGAGCGACAGCAGCACGGATGTCATGAACTGCGCGCCGGCCGATTCACGATCACGATGCCGGCGGCCACCGTCAGCAGGGCCAGCACGAGGCGCAATGTGATCGGCTCGTTCAGCAGCAGCGCGCCCATCGCCAGGCCGAACACCGGCGTCAACAACGTGAACGATGCGAGCTGGGTCGCGCGGTAGTGGCGCACCAGCCAGAACCAGAACAGGTAGCTGGCGGCACTGACCACGACCACCTGGAACAGCATCGATGCCCACACCACCGGCGACAGCCGATGCGGCCACGGCGTGCCTTGCAGCACGGCGGCTGCGCTCAAGGCCACACCTGTGACGCCCAGCTGATACAGCAAGGTCTTTTCGGGCGAGGCGCGGTTCAGCGCGCTGCCGCGAATGGCCAGCGTGGTGGCGCCCCACAGCACGCCGGCGGCTATGCCCAGCGCGTCGCCCAGCCACTGCTGCGCGCCGGCAGCCGGCTGCGTGAAGCCTTCGGCAAAGGCCGACGCCACACCGGCGAACGCCGCGCCCAGGCCGATCCATTGCCGACCTGTCAGCCGTTCCGACTTCGCGATGAGCGGCATGCCCAGCGCCACCACGAAAGGCGACAGGTAGATGAACACCGCCATGCGCGACGCGCTGGTGTATTGCAGGCCGATGAAGATGCAGGCGAACTCGGCAGCGAACAGCGCGCCGGCCAGCAGCCCGCCGGGCAGCGTGCCGTCGCGCTTCCACAGCGCGATACCGCGCCATGTTGCCCACCCCCACACCAGCAGCGTGGCGCCGACACAGCGGATGGCGACCTGCTGCAGTGGCGAGACTTCGGCCAGGGCCACCTTTGCAGCCACCTGGTTCAGGCCCCACAGAAAGCACAGCACGAGCAGGCTCGCGACGGCGGTGCGGTCGAGGCGGGTCTTGCGTTGCGAGGCTGCACGCTGCGCGTCGTCAGTCATGCGGTGCCGTGGCCTTGCCCTGCGTTCGATGCCACAGCTGCGCCGACGCAGCAGTCAACACGCCGGCGACCAGGCCACTCGCGTGCGCCATCGGCGCGACGGCAATGTCCCAGTCCGCAGGATGGCTCAGCGGGCCGGCCCACGGCGCTTCGCTCAGCACTTTCAGCAGCACGATCAGCAGCGTCGCGCCGGCCACGCGGCGCTGCGTGCGCGTGCCCTCGAACAGCAGGTGAATCGACACCACCACGACCCCGGCATGCAGCACGCCCGAGAGGCCGCCGTATTGCAGCAGCGCAGGTTGAATCAACAGACCGAACTGTGTCAGTGGCCAGGCCACGGCCCACGCCACCAAGCTGCGCGCCGGCACGCGCGCAGCCCAGCCCAGCGCTGCGACGAGCAGCGCACCCGCCAGGTTGGCTGCGAGGTGCAGGCCGCTGTAGTGGACGAAGGCGGCGCTCCAGGCGCGCCAGGGCTGGCTGAAGGCGAGTTCGGGTTGCCACCCCCAACGTGCCGGGTCGATTTGCCACACCAGCAGCGAGCCCGACATCAACAAACCGGTGAGCGCGAGCCATTGCAGTGTGGCGCTGCGGGGCGTGGGGCCCGCGTGGCTTGAGCGCAGGCCGGGACCGTGTGTGTTCGAGGATTTCACCCCCACCCCAACCCTCCCCCGTCAAGGAGGAGGGAGCTTCCGCGTGCGTGCCGAGTCCTCATCCGAACACAGCTCGCCACAGCGCCAGCACGGCGGCGCGCTGTTCGGGCATCGCGTCGGGCGGCAGTTGCGTGGGCTCTTCGTTGAGGCGTGCCCGGTGCTGCGCGCGGCGCAGTTCGCGGTAGGCATCGGCCGCTGCTGCGCCCACGCCGGTCGGCAGCAAGCCGGCGGCTTCGGCGCGTTGCAGCAGCGCGATGTTGCCGACGTTGTCGATCAGCGCCGGATGCGAGCGCGCCTGTTCCAGCACCAGCACCTGCACCGCGAACTCCACGTCCATCATGCCGCCGGCGCTGTGCTTCACGTCGAAGCGCCCGCCGCGCACCGGGTGCGCGGCGCGCACCTTGTCGCGCATGGTCTGCACTTCGGCGCGCAGCGCGGCGCCGTCGCGCGGCGCGCACAGCACGTCGTGGCGCACCGCGTCGAAACGTGCGGCCAGCGGTGCGAAGCCGGCACAAAAACGCGCCCGCGTGATGGCCTGGTGTTCCCAGGTCCAGGCGGTGTTGCTGCCGCGTCCGCTCTGGTACTGCGCAAAGCTGTCGATGGACGTGACCAGCAGCCCCGAGTTGCCGTTCGGCCGCAGCGCGGTGTCGATGTCGAACAGCTCGCCGGCCGCCGTGCGCAGCGTCAGCCAGCTGATCAGCTTGCGCACGTAGGCGGCGTACACCTCGCCGGCGCGCTCGTCGGCGTCGTCGTAGATGAAGACCACGTCGAGGTCGCTGCCGTAGCCCAGTTCCTTGCCGCCCAGCTTGCCGTAGGCGATGACGGCAAAGCGCGGCCCGCCTTCTTCAGCGCTGAGGTGGCGCTGCTTCAGGTGCTGCCAGGCCCAGCGCAGTGCGCAGTCCAGCGTCGCGTCGGCCAGCGCCGACAGGTCGTCGGCCACCTGCTCGACGCTGATGTGACCTTCGACGTCGCGCACCAGGGTGCGGAAGACTTCGGCGTGGTGGGCGCGGCGCAGCGTGTCGAGCAAAGACTCTTCGTCGGCCTGGCCGGAGCGGCCCCAGGCGGCGTGCCGCGCGTCCAGATCGGCTGTGAATTCGGCAGCCACGAAGCGGCCGTGCAGCAGCCGCTCGTCGGCCAGCTCGTCGATCACGCCGGGGTGGCGCATCAGGTAGCGCATCGGCCAGCGCGCCATGCCCAGCAGCCGCAGCAGGCGGTTCTGCACCTCGGGTCGCTCGACCAGCAGCGCCAGGTAGCTTTCGCGGCGCAGCAGCGGCTCCAGCCAGTCGATGAAGCTCTCGGCCGCCGCCATCGTGCAGCGCTCTTGCCGCACGCACTCGGCCGCGCGCGTGATCAGCCGCGCCAGCCGCAGCTTGCTGTCGTCGCGCAGCGCCTTGATCTTCGGGTGATCGCACCACGGCTTCACGCGTGCTGCCAGTTCGGGCGGCAGCTTGTCGATGAAGCCCTCGCTGTCGACCGGCTGTGGCGCGGGGCCGCAGGCGCGGCAACCGTTGCTGTCCTTGCCCGGCGTTTGCGCCGACTGGCCTTCGTGCAGCAAGGCATCGAATTCCATCGCAACGAATTCACGCGTCTCGCCCAGGCAGGTCAGCAGCTCGCAGGCACCTGCATTGCTGCTCAGGCCGAGGCTGCTGGCAATCCAGCCCAGGTCGGCATCGAGCGTCGGCAGCAAATGCGTCTGCTGGTCGTCGAGGTACTGGATGCGGTGCTCGACGCGGCGCAGAAAGGTGTAGGCCTGGGCCAGCCGCAGCGCGCTGTCGGGCTTCATGATGCCGGCGGCGGCCAGCTTGTCGAGTGCCTTCAGCGTCGAGCGGGTGCGCATTTCGGGGAACTGCCCACCGCGCACCACCAGCAGCAGTTGCACGATGAATTCGATCTCGCGAATGCCGCCGCGCGACAGCTTCACATCGTTGGCGCGCTCGGGCCGGCCAGCCGCGCGGCGCTGCGCTTCGTCGCGCACCTTGCGGTGCAACTGGCGCAGCCCATCGAACACACCATAGTCCAGGTAGCGCCGGTACACGAAGGCGGTGACCATCGACCGCAGCGCCAGCGCGCGGCCGTTGCTCACGCTCTCGCGCGGTGCCACGACGCGGCTCTTCAGCCAGGCAAAGCGCTCCCACTCGCGGCCCTGCAACTGCAGGTATTCCTCCAGCATCGCCAGGCTCACCACCGGCGGGCCGGAGTTGCCGTTCGGCCGCAGCGCCAAGTCGACGCGAAACACGAAGCCGTCTTCGGTGGTGTCGCCGATCAGCGTGAACAGGCTGCGCGCCAGCTGCGAGAAGTACTCGTGAGCGCTCACCACCTGCGGGCCGGTGGTCGTGCCGTCTTCCTCGTAGACATAGATCAGGTCGATGTCGGACGACACGTTCAGCTCGCGCGCGCCGAGCTTGCCCATGCCGACGACCCAGAAGTCGATGCGCTCGCCGGCCTCGTTCAGCGGCACGCCGAAGCGCGCGTCCTGCTCGCTGCGCGCCTGCGCGACCGCGAGGTCGAGCGTGGTCTCGGCCAGCTCGGTCATGGCCAGCGTGATGTCGGTCATGACCGCGACCTGCTCGACGTCCAGCACCGCCAGCCGCTCCAGCACCAGTTGCCGCGTCACGCGCATCGCGCTGCCCAGCGTGCGGCCTTCGGACACCAGTTGCAGCACCAGCGCGTGGATCACCTCGCGTCGCGGCAGGCCCGGCGCCAGGCGCTGCAATTCGTCGCCGTAGCGGCGACGAATGCGCTGGACAAAGCGGCTGTGGTCGGCCTGTGCGGGGGTCGCTGCGAAGGCGCTGGAAACCAAGGTCGGGGGCGCTGTCGGGGGCACTGTCGAGAGTGGGGAACCCATGGATCGGTCAGGGGTCTGTGCTAGATTGCCACCGCGTCTGCGAGGGCGTTTGTTGGCGAGGTCGCAGCCACCGCGCAGTGGCACAGAGTCCACTCGCTGGGTGTAGAAGCGCGACCTGGCCACCGCTGATTCGGCCACCTCACCGGCGCCTCGATTCGTTCATGTCCTTGCTCCCCAACGTCACTGTTCCAGCCTCGCCGCCGAGCACCGTCCAGCGCGGTATCAGCGGCGCGTTGCGACTGCTGGCGCGTTGGGGGTTCGCGGCCTTGGGCGTGGCCTGTGGCCTCTTGTTGCTCGCCTGGTTGACCTTGCACTGGGGCATTCTGCCCCACATCGAAAACTGGCGTGGGGCCATCGAACAGAGGGCCAGCCACGCGCTCGGCGTGCCGGTTCGCATCGGCGGCATCAGCGTTCAATCGGGCGGCTGGGCGCCGGCCTTCGAGCTGCGCGACGTGGTCTTGCTGGACGCCCGCTCGCAGCCGGCACTGAGCCTGCCGCGCGTGGTGGCGGCGTTGTCGCCGCGCTCGCTGCTGGCCTTCGAGTTGCGCTTCGAGCAGCTGCTGATCGACGGCGCGCAACTCGAGGTTCGCCGCGACGCGCAAGGCCGGCTGCAGGTGGCCGGTCTCGACCTCAGCGGGCCGGCGGGCAGCCCCGATCCGGGCGCGGCCGACTGGTTGTTCCGCCAGCATGAATTCGTCATTCGCGGCGGCTCGCTGCGCTGGCACGACGAACAGCGCGGCGCGCCGCCGCTGGTGCTGGCCGACGTGCAGTTCGTGATGCGCAACGGATTGCGCAGCCATTCGTTTCGCCTCGACGGCACGCCGCCGCCCGAGTGGGGCGAGCGCTTCAGCCTGCGCGGGCGCTTCACGCAGCCGCTGCTGGCGCGCAGCGGCGACTGGCAGCGTTGGAGCGGCAGCGCGTTCGCGAGCCTGCCGCGCGCCGACCTGCGCGAGCTGCGCCGGCACGTCACGCTGCCGCTGCAATTGAACGAGGGCGACGGCGCGCTGCGCGCCTGGCTCGACGTGCGCGAGGGCAGCGCGTCCAGCCTGGTCGCCGACGTGGCCTTGCGCGCCGTCACGCTGCGGCTGGACACCGCGCTGGAGCCGCTGGCGTTCGCGCAGATGGAGGGCCGCCTGTCGGCGCAGCGCGTGGGCGACACGCTCAGCTTCTCGGCGCGCCAGTTCGGGTTCTTGACCGGCGACGGCATCCGCTGGCCGCGCAACGATGTGAGCCTGTCGCTGCGGCAACTCGAGGGCCAGCCGCCCACCGCCGGCGAGTTCAGCGCGCAGCGGCTCGACCTTGGCCTGATGGCGCAGGTGGCCACGCGCTTGCCGCTGGCCGGTGCGGTGCACAGCCTTCTCGCCGAGCTGAACCCGCAAGGCATCGTGACCGATCTGAGCACGCGCTGGGAAGGGCCGCTCGACGCGCCGACGGGCTACCAGGTGAAGGGTGTGCTGAGCGGGCTGTCGTTGAATTCGAAGCCGTCGGCGGTGCCCGGCAACGTCGGCCGGCCCGGCGTGCGCAACGCCAGCCTGTCGCTCAGCGCGACCGAGAAAGGCGGCGACGCGCAGTTGACGCTGGGCGCCGGCGGCACGCTCGACCTGCCCGGCGTGTTCGAAGAACCGGTGGTGCCGTTCGACCAGTTCAGCACGCAGCTGCAATGGCGCGTAGAAGCCGGCAGCGTGCGCGGGGCACCGCCTAAGGTCAGCGTGCAGGCACGCAATGCCAAGTTTGCCAACCCCGACACGCAAGGCGAATTCGCGGTCACATGGGCCACCGGGCCGGGCGAGGGAGTGGCCAAGGGCGGGCGCTTTCCGGGTCAGCTCGAAGTCAACGGCAAGCTGGCGCGCGGCGTGGCCGTTCGCGCGGCCCGCTACCTGCCGCTGGGCTTGCCGCAGGGCACGCGCCACTACGTGGCGCGCGCGGTGCAGGGCGGCACGCTGAGCGCAGTGACCTTCCGCGTCAAGGGCGACCTGTGGGACTTTCCGTACTTCACGTCGCGCAGCGCGAAAGACGGTGAGTTCCGGGTTGCGGCCACGCTCGACGACGTGGCCTTCGCCTACGTGCCCAGTCTGCCTGCCGGTGGCACCGAGCCGGCGTTCGAATCGCCGTGGCCGGCGCTGGCCCGCGTCAGCGGCGAGATGGTGTTCGACCGCGCGACGATGGAGGTGCGCAATGCGAAGGCGCGCTATGCCGGCGTCGAGCTGAGCCAGGTGCAGGGCGGCATCCGCAGCCTGGCCGACCGTTCGGTGCTGGTGCTCGACGGCCAGGCGCGCGGGCCGCTGGCCGACATGCTGCGTTTCGTCAACAGCTCGCCGGTGGGCGGCTGGACGAACAAGGTGCTGGCGCAGGGCAGCGCCAGCGGCGTCGCCGACCTGAAGCTGGGCTTGAGCATTCCGCTGTTCGACGCTGCGGGCGCCACCGTGAAAGGCAGCCTCGCACTGGGCGGCAACGACGTGCGCATCACGCCCGACACCCCGCTGCTGGCGAACGCGCGCGGACGGGTCGACTTCAGCCACAAGGGCTTCGCCGTGGTCGGCGCCTCGGCCCGCCTGCTGGGCGGCGACGCCAGCTTCGACGGCGGGCTGGCGGCCGACGGCACGCTGCGTTTCAGCGGCAGCGGCATCGCCAGCGCCGAGGGCCTGCGGCGCGCCATCGAACTGGGCCCGGTGGCGCGGCTCGCCGGTGCGCTGAGCGGGCAAACGAGCTACCGCGTGGGCCTGGGCTTCGTGCGCGGCGCGACCGAAATCAACCTCACCAGCAACCTGGTCGGCCTGGCGTCCGAGCTGCCGGCGCCGCTGCGCAAGGCGGCCGAGACACCGCTGCCGCTGCGCTATCAAACCGCGCTGGCGGCCGATGCGCCGGCGGGCCCAACCGCATCGGCCCCGGCGCTGCGCGACACGCTGCGCTTCGAGTTGGGCAACCTGGTGCGTGCGCAGTACCAGCGCGATATTTCCGGCGACAGTGCCCGCGTGCTGCGCGGCGGCGTGGGTGTGATGGAGCCCGCGCCCACGCCGCCCGCAGGCGTCAGCGCGAACGTGAACCTGCAAAGCCTCGACATCGACGCGTGGGAGCTGGCGGCCGGCCGGCTGTTCGGCGGCGGCGTGACAGCGGCCGGTGCGGCTGCCCCAGCTCCCGTCGGTGCGGCCGAGCCGGTGCCGCTCAGCGGCTACATGCCGAGTTCGATCGGGCTGCGCGCCCAAGAACTGGTGGCCGGTTCGCGTCGGCTGACCAAGGTGGTGGCCGGCGTGTCGCAAGACGGCAGCGTGTGGCGCACCAACCTCGACGCCGATCAGCTCAATGGCTACGTCGAGTTTCGCCCGCCACGCCGCGGGGTCGGTCTGGCTGGCGGCAGCGACGCGCGGGTGTTCGCGCGGCTTTCGCGCCTGTCGCTGCCGCGCAGCGAGATGGAGGGCGTGGACAGCCTGCTCGATCAGCCGCCCAGCAGCGTGCCGTCGCTGGACATCGTGGTCGGCGACTTCGAGCTGCGCGGCAAGCACCTCGGGCGGGTCGAGATCGAGGCCTCGAACCGGGTCAGCGGGGACGGCCGCGACGCGGTGCGCGAGTGGCGCTTGTCGCGCCTGGCGGTCACCATGCCCGAGGCCCGGCTGACAGCCACCGGCAGTTGGGCCGCTGTCGGTCCGCTGGCATCCCTGGCCACCACAGGTGTGGCAACGCCTGCGCGCCGCCGCACCGAGCTGGATTTCAAGCTCGACCTGATCGACAGCGGCGCCTTGCTCGAGCGGCTGGGCAGCGGCAAGGCGATTCGCGGCGGCAAGGGCGTGTTGTCCGGCAACGTGGCGTGGCTGGGTTCGCCGCTGGCGCTCGACGTGGCCAGCCTGAACGGGCAGATGAACCTGGCCGTCGAGGCGGGGCAATTCCTGAAGGTCGATCCGGGCGTCGGCCGCTTGCTCAGCGTGCTCAGCCTGCAGTCGCTGCCACGCCGGCTGGCGCTCGACTTCCGCGATGTGTTTCAGCAGGGCTTCGCGTTCGACAGCATTGCCGGCGATGTCAACATTGCGCAGGGCGTGGCGCGCAGCAACAACCTGCGCATGCGCGGTGCGCAAGCAGCGGTGCTGATGGACGGCCAGGCCGACATCGAGCGCGAGACGCAGCAACTGCGGGTGGTGGTGGTGCCGGAAATCAATGCCGGAACCGCCTCACTGGCCTACGCCGTCATCAACCCCGCGCTCGGCCTGGGCACCTTCCTGGCGCAGGTGTTTTTGCGCACGCCGCTGATCCAGGCCAGCACGCGCGAGTTCAGCGTCAGTGGCTCCTGGGCCGATCCGAAAGTGGAGCGGGTGCAGCGCAAGATCACCGACGCGCTGCCCGACATGAACCCGCCTGCGCTGGCCCCCGCCGCAGGGCCGGCGTCTGGCGCGCAGTAAGGCGGGCGGCGGCTTGGCCTACAGGCCCAGCCAGGTGCCGATGGCCATCATGGCCGCATCGTCGTAGGCTGCGAAGCCGACGTACTTGGTCGGCTCCAGCTTCTTCTTGCCTTCGTCGGTGCTGTCCAGCGCCAGCAGGTAGTCGCGCACCTTGGCCGCTTGATCGGGCGTCAGGTTGGGGCTGGCGATGATGTGCTTGATCGGCACCGGCTTCGACTTGAACAGCACCGTGCCGCCCTTGGCCTGCCAGGCCTTGATGACGGCGCCGGCGGCGGTCGAGCCGGCGGGCGTGAAGTTGTTGTCGACGAAGAACGGCACCGCGTCCTGGTAGCGCGTGTAGAGGTACTCGACCTGCTTGGCGTCGCCGAGTGCGTCGCGGATCGTCGCGCGCGTCATCCACGCGGTGATCGAATCTTCGTCGGGTGCGCCCAGCTTGGTGCCCTTCAGGTCGGCCAGCGTTTTGATCCGCGAATCGGCCTTCACCAGAAAGTTGGCGCGGTACTCCTGGAAGCCCTTGGTGACCACCAGCAGCTTGTAGCCGGAGTTCTTGATGGCCGTGATCGACAGGTGCGCCGGATGCACCATGGCGAGGTCGTAGGCCTTGTCGGCCAGGCCCTTGCGCAGCGTCGGGTAGTCGGCAATGGGCTCGACGTTGACCGTCTGCTTGAGCAGCTTGCTCAGGTCGGCCGCGATGGCTGCGTACTTGGCGCGGATCTCGCTGTTCGGCACCCGATACGTCACGCCTTCATTGACCGCGAACACCAGGTCGGCGTGCGCGCTGCCCGCCACCGAAAACCACAACACTGCCGCGCACAGGCGGCGAATCTGAAGACGCATCTGACTACTCCGTGAGGTTCCCCGCAAGCATTGGGAGGTGTTCCGAATCAGCGCAGATTGTGCGGGAACACCCTGGAGGCAGCGTGTTCCAAAACGTGAATTCCGAACGCGCAGCGGTGAGCAACCACGCGCTCTGCGGCTTCGGGTCAGCTTCCGGCGGGCGCCGCGTTCTTTTGCGGCGGGTTGATCCAGATCACGCGGACCCCGCTGGTGTTGGCGGCGCGCTCGATGGCGGCCACACGCGCGTTGTCGGTCACCGTGCTGGCGCTACTGACCCACGGACCCGGCGCTGTGGCGCAGCCGGCCAGCACGACCAAGCCGAAGCAGATCAGGGCGGTGCGTTTCATGGGGTGCCTCCGTTGCGGCCGATGCTGTCGTTGCTTTACTGTAGGTGGCACGGCTCGCAAGTTCAACTCGGGTGGCGGCGTTCTCAGTGTGGCTCAGCGGCGGTCGGCTGCAGTGCCGGAGGAATCGTTCGCCACCACAGATCGGGGAAGGCAGCGCCCACCGCGTGATCGCCGGGTTGCGGCAGGCCTTGCCGCAACGCCAGTTGCCCGCAGCGGCGCAGCTGATCCGCG
>JANNBZ010000221.1:0-4726 GCA_031386065.1 Burkholderiales bacterium | reverse complement strand
CCAATGGGGCCAGCACACCGTCGTGATGGAGACCGGCGAAATCGCCCGTCAGTCCGGGGGTGCCGTTTTGGTCAACATCGAAGACACCGTGGTGCTGGCCACCGTGGTGGCAGCCAAGAACGCCAAGCCGGGGCAAGACTTTTTCCCGCTGACGGTCGACTACATCGAGAAAACCTACGCCGCCGGCAAGATCCCGGGCAGCTTTTTCAAGCGTGAAGGCCGCCCCAGCGAACTGGAAACGCTGACCTCGCGCCTGATCGACCGCCCGCTGCGCCCGCTGTTCCCGGAAGGCTTCTACAACGAAGTGCAGGTCGTCATTCACGTGATGTCACTGAACCCTGAAGTCTCGGCCGACATCGCCGCGTTGATCGGCTCCAGCGCGGCGCTGGCGATCAGCGGCATCCCGTTCAACGGCCCCATCGGCGCTGCGCGCGTGGGCTACGTGAACGGTGCCTACGTGCTGAACCCCGGCAAGACCCAGTTGCTCGACTCGCAGATGGACCTGGTCGTCGCAGGCACCGAAGCCGCCGTGCTGATGGTCGAGTCGGAAGCCAAGCAGCTGAGCGAAGAAACCATGCTGGGCGGCATCGTGTTCGGTCATGACCAGTGCAAGCTGGCCATCGCCGCCATCAACGACCTGGTGCGTGACGCCGGCAAGCCGGCCTGGGACTGGACCGCGCCTGCCAAGGACGAGGCCTTCATCGCCAAGGTCACCGCGCTGGCCGACGGCCCGCTGCGCGCCGCCTATCAAATTCGCTCGAAGCAGGCCCGCACCCACGCCACGCGCGACGTCACCGCTGCTGCCGGCGCCGCGTTGAAGGCCGACGGCATCGAGTTCGACAAGGTCAAGCTGGAGAACGTGCTGTTCGACATCGAAGCCGGCATCGTGCGCAGCCAGATCCTGTCGGGCGAGCCGCGCATCGACGGCCGCGACACGCGCACCGTGCGCCAGATCGAAATTCGCAACGGCGTGCTGCCGCGCGTGCACGGCTCGTCGCTGTTCACCCGCGGTGAAACGCAGGCGCTGGTGGCCGCCACGCTGGGCACCGACCGCGATTCGCAGAAGATCGACGCGCTGGCCGGCGAGTACAGCGAGCACTTCATGCTGCACTACAACATGCCTCCGTTCGCGACCGGCGAAACCGGCCGCGTCGGCACGCCGAAGCGGCGTGAAATTGGCCATGGCCGGCTCGCCAAGCGTGCCCTGGTGGCGGTGCTGCCGGACAAGGTCGACTTCCCATACTCGATGCGCGTGGTGTCCGAGATCACCGAATCCAACGGCTCGTCGTCGATGGCTTCGGTGTGCGGTGGCTGTCTGGCGCTGATGGACGCCGGTGTGCCGCTGAAGGCACACGTGGCCGGCATTGCGATGGGCCTGATCAAGGACGGCAACCGCTTCGCGGTGCTGACCGACATCCTGGGCGACGAAGATCACCTGGGCGACATGGACTTCAAGGTGGCCGGCACCTCGGCCGGTGTGACCGCGCTGCAGATGGACATCAAGATCCAGGGCATCACCAAGGAAATCATGCAGGTCGCGCTGGCGCAGGCGAAAGAAGCGCGCCTGCACATCCTGGGCTGCATGATGGAGTCGATGGGCGTGGCGAAGGCCGAGGTCTCGCAGTTCGCGCCGCGCCTGTTCACCATGAAGATCAACCCCGAGAAGATTCGCGACGTGATCGGCAAGGGCGGCGCGGTGATTCGCGCACTGACCGAAGAAACCGGCACGCAGATCAACATCGCTGAAGACGGCACGATCACCATCGCGTCGACCGACACCGAGAAGGCGGCCTACGCCAAGAAGCGCATCGAAGAGATCACCGCCGAAGTCGAGATCGGCAAGATCTACGAAGGTCCGGTCACCAAGATCCTCGACTTCGGCGCGCTGATCAACCTGCTGCCAGGCAAGGACGGTCTGCTGCACATCAGCCAGATCGCGCACCAGCGCGTCGAGAAAGTGACCGACTTCCTGAAGGAAGGCCAGATCGTCAAGGTCAAGGTCATGGAAACCGACGAGAAGGGCCGCGTCAAGCTGTCGATGAAGGCCCTGATCGACCGCGATCAGCAGCCGGCATTCCAGCCCAATCCGCAAGAGGGCGGACAGCACTGATCTGTCGGCGTTGAGAAGGAGCCGCGCCCTCGGCGCGGCGATTTCAACCATCAGAAAAATCAGAGAAACGCGATGAAAGCCATCGAGATCACCGCCCACGGCGGGCCCGAGGTGCTGTGCCTCACCGAGCGCCCAACGCCGGTCGCCGGTGCGGGCGAGCTGCTGATTCGCGTGGCAGCCGCCGGCGTGAACCGGCCCGACGTGCTGCAGCGCAAAGGCCTGTACCCGGTGCCGCCGGGTGCGTCCGAGCTGCCGGGCTTGGAGGTGGCGGGAACGGTGGCCGACGGTGACGCCAGCGCAATGGCGGCTGCCGGTTTCAAGCTCGGCGACCGCGTCTGCGCGCTGGTGGCGGGCGGGGGCTATGCCGAGTGGTGTGTCGCTCCGGTCGGGCAATGCCTGCCATCGCCGGCGAACCTGTCGGACGTGGAAGCGGCCAGCCTGCCTGAGACGTTCTTCACCGTCTGGTCGAATGTGTTCGACCGGGCCCGCTTGCAGCCCGGCGAAACCTTGTTGGTGCAAGGGGGCAGCAGCGGCATCGGCGTGACCGCGATCCAACTCGCGAAAGCGGCTGGCGCCACCGTCATCGTCACCGTCGGGTCCGACGAGAAAGCTGCGGCCTGTCGTGCGCTGGGTGCCGATCACGCCATCAACTACCGCACGCACGACTTCGCCGACGAAGCGCGTCGGCTCACCGGCGGCAAAGGTGTCGATGTGATCCTCGACATGGTCGCCGGCGCCTATGTGGCGCGCGAACTGGGCTGTCTGGCCGAGGATGGGCGCGTCGTCATCATCGCAGTGCAGGGTGGGGTGGACGCGCATGTCGACGCCGGCCTGGTGCTGCGCCGTCGCCTGACGCTCACCGGCTCTACGCTCAGGCCGCGACCGCTGGCGTTCAAGACGGCCATCGCGGCGTCGTTGCGCGACAAGGTCTGGCCGTGGCTGGTGTCGGGCCGCGTCAAGCCGGTGATTTACCAAGTGTTCCCGGCGGCGCAGGCCGCGCAGGCTCACTCGCTGATGGAGTCGAACCAGCACATCGGAAAACTGGTGCTGACATGGTGAGCGCAGCGCCCGTGACTGCGCGCCGCAGCCTGGTGGTCGGCAACTGGAAAATGAACGCCAGCCGCGCCTCGAACGCCGAGTTGCTGGCCGCGCTGACAGCGCAGGGGCCGTGGCCCGGCGACGTGGCGGTGTGCGTGCCGTTCCCCTACCTGGCCGACGTGGCCTTGTCGCTGCAGGGCAGTCACATCGCCTGGGGCGCGCAGGATTGCTCTGCGCACGAGCCCGGCGCCTTCACCGGCGAAGTCGCGGCCGGCATGCTGGCCGAGTTCGGCTGCCGCTATGTGCTGGTCGGGCACTCCGAACGCCGCGCCCTGCATGCCGAGTCAGACCAACTGGTGGCCGACAAGGCCAAGGTCGCACTCGCGCATGGCCTGACGCCCATCGTGTGCGTGGGCGAAAGCTTGGCCGAGCGCGAAGCCGGTCACACCGATGCGGTGGTCAAGCGCCAGTTGTCGGCGGTGATCCACACGCTGGCGCATTGCATCTCGCAGGTGGTGGTTGCTTACGAACCGGTGTGGGCCATCGGCACCGGCAAGACCGCCTCGCCCGAGCAGGCGCAGGCGGTGCATGCGGTGCTGCGAGTGCAGCTGACGGCGGCGACGCCGAAGGCCGCACAAATGCAAATCCTGTACGGCGGCAGCGTCAAGGCGGACAACGCCGCGCTGCTGTTCTCGCAGCCCGACATCGACGGCGGGTTGATCGGAGGGGCGTCCCTCAAGGCGGCGGATTTCGCTGCCATCTGTCGCGCCGCCGTCTGAGGCTGCGTCTGAATTTCCTGGAGCTTTGAAAAAATGAACTGGTTGCTGAATGTGGTGGTGATGGTGCAGATCCTGGCGGCGCTCACGATGATCGGCCTGGTGCTGGTGCAGCACGGCAAGGGCGCCGACATGGGTGCTTCCTTTGGCAGTGGTGCGTCGGGCAGCCTGTTCGGTGCCACCGGCAGCGCGAACTTCCTGTCGCGGTCGACCGCAGCCTGCGCAGCGGTGTTCTTCGCCTGCACCTTGTCGTTGGCCTACATGTCGAACGAGCGCGCGCGCGCGCCGGCGGGCAGCGTGCTCGACCGTCCGAACGCCGCCGTTCCTGCAGCCAGCGTGGCCGCCTCGGGTGCCGCGCAGATTCCCGGTGCGCCCGCGCTGACGGCACCTGCCGTTGTGCCTGCGCCAGCCGTGTCGGCATCGGGCGCCGCAGCGATTCCGACCAAGTGACGCAGGGCTGACAACGCCTGCCTGCGGGCGCCGCATCGGTCTTGCTGCAGCGCAGCGAATCTGCCGAAGCGCGCGCCCTTTGAGGTTAGAATGCAGAGCTGTCTGAAGCGCAATTCCTCACGCCATTCAGACTGATTTTTTTGCCGATTTTTTCTCGGCCGACGTGGTGAAATTGGTAGACACGCTATCTTGAGGGGGTAGTGGCGAAAGCTGTGCGAGTTCGAGTCTCGCCGTCGGCACCAGATCGTCCAGCCCTTGTTTTTTCGCGGCCCGTTCGGGTTGCAAAAAGAGCACAAGCCTGAACACCAGCCAGACCCTAAACGCGCACCATGAATCTGGAACCCTACCTGCC
>JANNBZ010000172.1:0-2194 GCA_031386065.1 Burkholderiales bacterium | reverse complement strand
CCGCGCTGCGCGCGCGGATGGCGCTCGCCGATGCCCTGGTAGTAGCTGTTGAACAGCACCCGAAACGCGGCATCGAAGGGCGCGAACTGCGGCTCGAATGGTTCGAGCACAAAGGTTTCGAAGAACCAGGTGATGTGCGCCAGGTGCCACTTGGCGGGGCTGGCGTCGGGCATCGACTGCACCTGGCAATCCTCGTCGCTCAGCGGTGCGGCCAAGGCCAGCGTGGCGTGTCGAACCGCTGCGTAGTGCCGTGCCAGCGCCGTGGGTGCCGGCATCGGCACCTGCGCGGGCAGGTCATGGGCGGGGTGCATCAGCGACATGCTGCCACCGTTCCCGATCCGATGTAGCCCATGCCGCCTTGCGTGGGTGTCCAGTTGAAACCGTGCAGGCGCGCCTCCAGCAGGCTCCAGGGCCGATTCATCTGCCGGGCGTGCACGTTGTAGGGGCGGTTCTTCAACCACGCGAGCAGGTTCAACGGGGCCAGCCACCACGGAAAGAACTTCATGCCCGCGACCGACAGCCGTGCGCCGGCGGGCAGTTGCGCAAACAGGTTGTCCAGCGCGTGCGGCGTGCGCGTGATGTCGTGCACGTAGTGAAACAAGGCCGCGTCCGGCGGTGGCTCGAAGCGCACCGCTTCCGCGCTGGCGCACTGCAGGTCGACCTGCCAGCCGGCCTCGCGCAACCGCGCCGCACGGACTGCGGCCTGCGCGTGCATTTCGGGGCTTTGCTCGAACGCGATCACGCGGCCTTGGCGGCCCACCGCCGCCAGCAGCGGCTCGAAGCTCAGGCCGGTGCCGCAACCCACGTCGAGCACCACGTCGCCCGGCTGCAAGGCGAGCTGCGCAATGCACCGCATGCGGATCGGCCAGGTGGGGCCGGTCGTGCTGTCGTACGCTGCTGCGGTCAGGCGGTACTTCTCGTTCGAGCGCTGGTTGTCGGTGCTGGATGGCATGGTGGGGTCGGTCGTGAAGCGTCGCGCTGGCCTTACGCCTCCGCAGGCTTTGCATGCAGCGTCGCATCCACGGTTTCGCGCGCATCGAACACGAAGCAATCGCCGACGAAATGGCGCGCGCCCACCGTCTCGAAGTATTGGAGGATGCCGCCGTCGAGTTGCCACACGTCGGCGATGCCGGCCTCACGCATGAACAGCGCCGCCTTTTCGCAGCGGATGCCGCCGGTGCAGTAGGTGACGACCGTGCTGCCTTCGAGCGCGGCGCGGTGTTCGAGCGCGGCTGCGGGGAAGTCGCTGAAGCGTGCGATGTTCCAGTCGACGGCGTGCTCGAAATGGCCGTGCCCGACCTCGAACGCGTTGCGCGTGTCGAGCATCACCACCGGCCGGCCAGCGTCGTCGTGCCCCGCGTCCAGCCAGCGCGCCAGCGTGGCCGCCGCGAGCGCTGGCGCTCGTGCGTTCGCGGGTGCCTGCGCGGGTGCGTGCGCGGGCTCATGGTGCGGGCGAATGGTGGGGTGGTTCATGCGAATGATCTCGGGCTTGACCTTCACCAGCAATCGCGCAAACGGTACCGAATCCGACTCGCTTTCTTTCGCCGCCAGGGACTCGAAGCGCGCGTCGCCGCGCAGCCACTGCAAGAACCCGCGCACCGACTCGTGACCACCGGCGAGGAACAGGTTGATGCCTTCGGTGGCCAGGATTACCGTGCCTCGCAACCCCCGCGTTGCGGCTTGTGAGCGGATGCTCTCGCGCAGCGCCGCCGTGTCGTTCAGGCTCACGAACAGATAGGCCGAGATGTTCAGGACAGGGTTCACCGCGTGAATTCTAGCCAGCGAGGGCTCTCTAAAATGCCGCGCATGGCCTTCATTCATCTGCGCACCCACACTGAGTTTTCCGTCGTCGACGGCACCCTGAGAATCGACGAGGCGGTGCGGGCAGCAGCGGCCGACGGACAGGGCGCACTGGCAATCACCGACCTGGGCAATCTGTTCGGTACCGTGAAGTTCTACAGCAAGGCACGCCAGGCCGGCGTCAAGCCACTGATCGGCGCCGATGTGTGGATGGAACCTGAGGGCTCCGACAAGCAGCCGAGCCGCCTGTTGCTGCTGGTGCAGAACACGCAGGGCTATCTGAACCTGTGCGAGTTGCTGTCGCGCGGCTGGCTGACCAATTCCCACAAGGCCCAGGCCTGGCTGAAGTGGGACTGGCTGACCACCTTGGGCGACGGCTTGATTGTGTTGTCAG
>JANNBZ010000136.1:0-7851 GCA_031386065.1 Burkholderiales bacterium | reverse complement strand
GCGCACGTATTCGTAGCTCAGCCAGTAGGTCAGCACCACCACCATCGCGGTGGCCACCGACTCGGCTTCGCGCAGGTCGATGCGCATGGCGTTGCCGCGGCCCATGCCGTCGAGCACGCTTTGCACGGCGCGCGATTTGTTTTTCAGCACGTACTGGAAATGGGTTTCCAGGCGCCGGTTCTTGCTGAGCAGGTCGTTCAGGTCGCGGTACAGGAAGCGGTACTGCCAGATCAGCTCGAACAGCATGTGGAAGAACAGCCAGGCGTCTTCGACATTGCGCACGTTGTCGGCCGCGTGCAGCAGTTCGTTCAGCGCTTTTTCGTAGCGGTCGAACAGGCTGTTGATCAGCTCGTCTTTCGCCGGGTAGTGGTAATACAGGTTGCCCGGGCTGATGTTCAGTTCGGCCGAGATCAGGGTGGTCGACACGTTCGGCTCGCCGAAACGATTGAACAGCTCGAGCGTCACTTCGAGGATGCGCTCTGCCGTGCGGCGGGGCTTCTTGGCGGGCGTGGCCATGGTGGGTTCGGGTGCGGGCGCTGGTGTTCTTGTTTGCGGGCAATCTAGCACCAAGGCTGCGGCCGTCCAAGGGCGGCAAACCCAAACCCAATAGGTAAGGCACAGGCTGGACCGACGCAGCACGAATCGGGTCGGCTGCCTACAATCAGCCCCCTCATGACGCCCAACACCCCGGCCATTTCCTTCCAGCATGTCAACAAAACCTATGCCGGCACCGCAGGCGCGGTCAAGGCGCTCGACGACGTGTCGTTCGACATCGAGCCCGGCGAATTCTTCGGCCTGCTGGGCCCCAACGGCGCCGGCAAGACCTCGCTGATCAGCATCCTGGCCGGCTTGTCGCGTGCCAGCAGCGGCAGCGTCACGGTGCTGGGCCACGACGTGGTGAACGACTTCGCCGCTGCCCGGCATTGCCTGGGCATCGTTCCGCAGGAACTGGTGTTCGACCCCTTTTTCAGCGTGCGCGAATCGCTGCGCATTCAAAGCGGCTACTTCGGTGTGCGCCACAACGACGACTGGATCGACGAGCTGCTGGCCAGCCTGGGCCTGGCCGACAAGGCCGATGCCAACATGCGGCAGTTGTCGGGCGGCATGAAGCGGCGTGTGCTGGTGGCGCAGGCGCTGGTGCACCGGCCGCCGGTGATCGTGCTCGACGAGCCGACCGCCGGCGTCGACGTGGAACTGCGCCAGACGCTGTGGCAGTTCGTTGCCAAGTTGAACAAACAGGGCCACACCGTGCTGCTGACCACCCACTACCTGGAAGAGGCCGAAGCGCTGTGCAGCCGCATCGCCATGCTCAAGCAGGGCAAGCGCGTGGCGTTGGCCCGCACCTCGGCGCTGCTGGCCGGCACCGCGACGACGATGATGCGGTTCAAGCTCGACACCCCGTTGCCGCCCGCGCTGGCGGCGCAGGCGCGCGTCACCGGGCGCATCGTGCAGGTGAAGGCGCACGACGCGGCCGAGGTCGAGCAGGTGCTGGCCGCGCTGCGCGCCGCTGGCTGCCAGCCTGAAGACCTGGAGATCGGCCGCGCCGACCTGGAAGACGTGTTCCTGGAAATCATGCACGGCGAAACCGCGCGGGTGGCCGCATGACGGCGCGGCTGGCGGCGGCCCCGCCACGCCAGTTCGGTGTGCTGTCGGGTGTGCGCACCTTGCTCTACAAAGAAGTGCTGCGCTTCTGGAAGGTCAGCTTCCAGACCGTGGCCGCGCCGGTGCTCACCGCCGTGCTCTACCTGCTGATCTTCGGCCACGTGCTGGAAGACCACGTGAAGGTGTTCGAGTCGGTCGGCTACACCAGCTTCCTGATCCCCGGCCTGGTGATGATGAGCGTGCTGCAGAACGCGTTCGCCAACAGCAGTTCGTCGCTCATCCAAAGCAAGATCACCGGCAACCTGGTGTTCCTGCTGGTGGCGCCGCTGTCGCACTGGGCCTGGTTCGTCGCCTACGTGGGCGCGTCGGTGGTGCGCGGCCTGGTGGTCGGCGCGGGCGTGCTGGCGGTGACGATGTGGTTCGCGCCGCTGCACCTGGTGCAGCCGCTGTGGGCGATTGTGTTCACGCTGGGTGGCGCGGTAATGATGGGTGCACTGGGCCTGATTGCCGGGCTGTGGGCCGAGAAGTTCGACCAGATCGCGGCGTTCCAGAATTTCATCATCATGCCGATGACGTTTCTGTCGGGCGTGTTCTATTCCATCGGCTCGCTGCCGCCGTTCTGGCAGGGCATCAGCCACCTGAACCCGTTTTTCTACATGATCGACGGCTTTAGGCACGGCTTCTTCGGCGTCAGCGACGTGTCGCCGTGGATCAGCCTGGCGGTCGTCGGCAGCAGCCTGCTGATCGTCTGCGGCATCTGCCTGCGGCTGCTGCGCACGGGCTACAAGATCCGTCACTGAGCCATAATTCCGCACCATGGCCGACCCCACCCCCTCAGAAGTCGAGCGCTACATCGCGCAAGGCCTGGCCTGCGAGCATGTCGAGGTCGACGGTGACGGTCGACATTTCTTCGCCACCATCGTCTCGGCCGAGTTCGAAGGACGCAACCGCGTGGCCCGCCACCAGCAGGTCTACAAGGCACTGGGCGATAGAATGCGCGAGCAAATTCACGCCCTGTCGATGAAGACCTTGACCCCATCCGAATGGGCTGCCGACGCAGCGACTGCCAGCGCGTCAGCCACCCCGGCCGCCACCCACCACCACTGAAAATCGCCGCAGTGTTCGCTGCGGCGTCTGCGCCTGCAACCTGCAGGTTCCAGAGGCTGTGTGGGCATGGGCAAAAAAGCGCATGGACAAACTTTTGATTCGCGGCGGCCGCTCTCTAGAGGGCGAAGTCGTTGTGTCCGGTGCCAAGAACGCGGCGCTGCCCGAACTGTGCGCCGCCTTGCTCACCGACGAGCCGGTCACGCTGACCAATGTGCCGCAACTGCACGACGTGAGCACCATGCTCAAGCTGTTGCGCAACATGGGTGCCACCATCGAACGGCGTGACGACCAGCCCGACGTGGTGACACTGAACGCCGGCACGGTGACCACGCCCGAAGCGCCGTACGACCTGGTCAAGACGATGCGCGCGTCGATCCTGGCGCTGGGGCCGCTGCTGGCGCGCTTCGGCGAGGCCACGGTGTCGTTGCCCGGCGGCTGTGCCATCGGCTCGCGGCCGGTCGACCAGCACATCAAGGGCCTGCAGGCGATGGGCGCCGAGATCACGGTCGAGCACGGCTACATCATTGCCAAGACCACGCGCTTGAAGGGCGCCCGCATCACGACCGACATGGTGACCGTCACCGGCACCGAAAATCTGTTGATGGCGGCGACGCTGGCCGACGGTGAAACGCAGCTTGAGAACGCCGCGCAAGAGCCCGAGATTACTGACCTGGCCGAGATGCTGATCGCGATGGGCGCGCAGATCGAGGGCCACGGCAGCAGCAAGATCCGCATTCAGGGTGTCGACCGCCTGCGCGGTGCCACGCACCGCATCGTGCCCGACCGCATCGAGGCCGGCACCTTCCTGTGCGCGGTGGCGGCCGCCGGCGGCAGCGTGGTGCTGCGCCTCGCGCGCGCCGACCACCTCGATGCGGTGATCGACAAACTGCGCGAGGCGGGCGTGAACATCGAATCCGGGCCGGACTGGATCAAGGTCAGCCACCACCAGCGCCCGCGCGCGGTGGGCTTCCGCACCAGCGAGTACCCGGCCTTTCCGACCGACATGCAGGCGCAGTTCATGGCGCTGAACTGCATTGCCGAAGGCACGGCGAAGGTCACCGAAACCATCTTCGAGAACCGCTTCATGCATGTGAACGAGCTGGTGCGGCTGGGCGCGAAGATCGAGGTCGACGGGCGATTGGCGGTGGTGCAGGGCGTGGCGCAGTTGTCCGGCGCCACGGTGATGGCGACCGACCTGCGCGCCTCGGCCGGCCTGGTGATCGCCGGCCTGGTGGCCGAGGGCGAAACCGTGATCGACCGCATCTACCACCTCGACCGTGGCTACGACCGGATGGAAGCCAAGCTGCGCGGCATCGGTGCTGACATAGAACGAATCAAATGATCACCCTGGCCCTGTCCAAAGGAAGAATCTTCGACGAGACGCTTCCGCTGCTGAAAGCGGCCGGCATCGAAGTCAGCGAAGACCCCGAGAAGTCGCGCAAGCTGATCATCGGGACCAACCAGCCGAACGTGCGCGTGGTGCTGGTGCGCGCCACCGACGTTCCGACCTACGTTCAATACGGCGGCGCCGACCTGGGCGTGACCGGCAAGGACACGCTGATCGAGCACGGTGGCGCAGGCCTGTACCAGCCGCTGGATCTGCAGATCGCGCAGTGCCGCATGAGCGTGGCGGTGCGCGCGGCGTTCGACTACGACAGCGCCGTCAAGCAAGGCTCGCGCATCCGCGTGGCCACCAAGTTCACCCGCATCGCGAGCGAGCACTTCGCCACCAAGGGCGTGCACGTGGACCTGATCAAGCTCTACGGCTCGATGGAACTGGCGCCGCTGACCGGGCTGGCCGACGCCATCGTCGACCTGGTGTCCACCGGCAGCACCCTGCGCGCCAACCATTTGGTCGAGGTGGAAGAGATCATGAAAATCTCGTCGCGTCTGGTCGTCAACCAGGCTTCACTGAAGCTCAAGCGCGAACCGATCCGCGCCATCATCGACGCCTTCGAATCCGCCATCGCGGCCCGGCCATGAGCGTCGACATTCGCCTGCTCGCCACCACCTCGGCCGACTTCGAGGCCGCATTCCAGCGCGTGCTGCACTGGTCGGCCGAGACCGATGACGCCATCGAAGCGCGCGTGGCCGGCATCGTGGCCGACGTTCGATTGCGCGGCGACGCCGCGTTGCTCGACTACACGCAGCGATTCGACGGCGTCAGCGCCAAGGCGGTCTCGGAACTCGAGATCGGCCGCAGCGAATTGGCGGCCGCGCTGGAAGTTGTCACGCCTGCACAACGGCACGCGCTCGAAGCCGCCGCAGAACGGGTGCGCAGTTACCACCAGCGCCAGCTCGACGCCTGCGGCCGCTCGTGGAACTACCGCGATGCCGACGGCAGCCTGCTGGGCCAGAAGGTCACGCCGCTCGACCGCGTCGGCATCTACGTGCCCGGCGGCAAGGCCGCCTATCCGTCCAGCGTGTTGATGAGCGCGGTGCCGGCCAAGGTGGCGGGCGTGGGCGAAATCATCATGGTGGTGCCCACGCCGAACGGCGAGCGCAACGCCCTGGTGCTGGCCGCCGCCGCCATTTCGGGTGTGGACCGTGTGCTCACGCTGGGTGGCGCGCAGGCCGTGGCGGCGCTGGCGTATGGAACTGCCACGGTGCCGGCCGTCGACAAGATCACCGGGCCGGGCAACGCCTATGTGGCGAGCGCGAAGCGGCGGGTGTTCGGGCAGGTCGGCATCGACATGATCGCCGGGCCGAGTGAAATCCTCGTGCTGGCCGACGGCACGACGCCGCCCGACTGGGTCGCGATGGACCTGTTCAGCCAGGCCGAGCACGACGAGATGGCGCAGAGCATTCTGTTGTGTCCCGACGCGGCCTACATCGCTTCGGTGAAGGAAGCGATCGACCGCCTGCTGCCCGGCATGCCGCGCGCCGCGGTGATCCGCGCTTCGCTCGAAGGGCGCGGCGCCTTGATCCACACACGCAGCATGGAAGAGGCCTGCGAGATCAGTAACCGCATCGCGCCCGAGCACCTCGAAGTGAGTTCGCGCGACCCGCAGCGGTGGGAGCCGTTGCTGCGCCACGCTGGCGCGATCTTCCTCGGTGCCTTCACCAGCGAAAGCCTGGGCGACTACTGCGCCGGGCCGAACCACGTGTTGCCGACGGCCGGCACCGCGCGCTTTTCTTCGCCGCTCGGCGTCTACGACTTCCAGAAGCGCAGCAGCCTGATCGAAGTGAGTGCCGCCGGCGCGCAAAAGCTCGGGCCGATTGCGGCCGAGCTGGCGTATGGCGAAGGGCTGCAGGCGCATGCGCGTGCGGCCGAGATGCGGATGGAGAAAAACCGATGATCACGCTGCAGGAACGACTGAAGAAGCTGGTGCGCCAGGACATCCAGTCGATGCACGCCTACGCGATCCAGGACAGCACCGGTCTCGTCAAGCTCGACGCGATGGAGAACCCGTTCCGCTTGAGCGAAGCCTTGCAGAAGGAACTCGGCGAGCGCCTCGGGCGAGTGGCGATCAACCGCTATCCGGTGGTCTGTGTCGCCGAGGTGATCGCCGCGCTGTCCAAGTACGTGAAGCTGCCCGCTGGCTGCAAGCTGATGCTCGGCAACGGCTCCGACGAATTGATCTCGCTGCTGGCACTCGCCTGCGACGTGCCCGGCGCGACCATCCTCGCGCCACTGCCCGGCTTCGTGATGTACGAGATGTCGGCCAAGCTGCAAGGGCTGAAGTTCGTCGGCGTGCCGACGACCGCCGACTTCGAACTCGACGGCGATGCGATGCTCGCGGCGATCGCGTTGCACCGTCCGTCCATCACCTACATCGCGCACCCTAACAACCCGACTGCGAACTTGTTCGATGCCGGTGTGATCGAGCGGATCGTGGCGGCCGTGGGCGAGCAGGGCGGGCTGGTCGTGTTCGACGAGGCTTATCAGCCGTTTTCTTCGAGCACCTGGATGGACCGTGTGGCGCAGTTTGAACACGTGCTCGTGATGCGCACGCTCAGCAAGTTCGGCCTCGCCGGTGTGCGGCTGGGTTACATGGTCGGCGCGGCGGCGCTGATCGACGAGATCGACAAGGTGCGCCCGCCGTACAACATCAGCGCACTGAATGCGGAAGCGACCTTGTTCGCGCTGGAGCACGCCGACGAGTTCGCGAAGCAGGCGGCCGTGCTGCGCAGCGAACGCGCCCGGCTGCAGGCTGCGCTGCAAGCCATTCCCGGCGTGAAGGCCTTCCCCAGCGAAGCCAACATGATCCTCGTGCGTGTGCCCGATTCGAAGCGCTGCTTCGAGGGCATGAAGGCACGCGGGGTGCTTGTGAAAAACATCGCCGGCCTGCACCCGCTGCTGGCCAACTGCGTGCGGCTGACGGTCGGCACGCCGGACGAAAACACCTTGATGATCAACGCGCTGAAAGCGAGCTTGTGATGACGTTAGCGGAACGCAAGGCGGAAGTGGTCCGCAACACCAACGAGACGCAGATCCGCGTCACGCTGAACCTCGACGGCACGGGTGCCGCCAAGTTCGCGACCGGCATCGGCTTCTTCGACCACATGCTCGACCAGATCGCGCGCCACGGCCTGATCGACCTCGACATCGAAGCCAAGGGCGACCTGCACATCGATGGCCACCACACCGTCGAAGACGTGGGCATCACGTTCGGGCAGGCGATGGCCAAGGCCGTCGGCGACAAGAAGGGCCTGCGTCGCTACGGCCATGCCTACGTGCCGCTCGACGAAGCGCTGTCGCGGGTCGTCATCGACTTCTCGGGCCGGCCAGGCCTGCACATGCGGGTCGACTTCAAGAGCGGCATGATCGGCGCGCTCGACTCGCAGCTGGTCTACGAGTTTTTCCAGGGCTTCTCGAACCACGCCGGCGTGACGCTGCACATCGACAACCTGCACGGCGACAACGCCCACCACCAGTGCGAAACGATCTTCAAGGCTTTTGCGCGCGCGCTGCGCATGGCGCTCGAGATCGACCCGCGGGCGGCTGGCGTGATCCCTTCGACCAAAGGCAGCCTGTAGTCATGGGCAGGACGGTTGCCGTCGTCGACTACGGCATGGGCAACCTGCGCTCGGTGTCGCAGGCGGTGATGCATGTGGCGCGCGATTCGGGTGTCGACGTGATCGTCACCTCGAAGCCGGACGAGGTTTACGCCGCCGAGCGCGTCGTGCTGCCGGGCCAGG
>JANNBZ010000053.1:0-8944 GCA_031386065.1 Burkholderiales bacterium | reverse complement strand
GGTTGAAGTCGCGTGTCGCGACTCCGCGCTTCGCGATGGCGTTTGCCTCTCAGCTCGAAGAGCCAGCGGGTCGTTTGGCTGGTCGCCTGACAGCCGGCTTGGTCACGCTCACGGCTTGCGCGGCCCTGAGATGTCCTCATGCTCCTGGTGCTCGCGTCTCAGGCAGGCTGAGCCGTGAACTTGACGCCCAATGCGCGCGCTACCTTCATGATTGTTTCAAAGCGGGGCTTTGCGCCCGGCGCCAGTGCCTTGTAAAGGCTCTCGCGGCCCAAGCCAGCGTCTTTCGCCACCTGCGCCATGCCCTTGGCCCGCGCGACATCGCTGAGGGCGAGGAGAAGCAAATCTGGATCGTTGGTCTCGAGTACGGCTGTCATGTACTCGGCGATGGCTTCGTCGTCATCGAGGTATCGCGCTGCGTCGAACGCTACAAGCTTGAGTGGTCCCTTGGCCTTGGTCATAGATCGTCTCCCAGTTCAGAAGCCAGCTTCAAGGCATGGCGGATGTTTCGCTTCTGAGTCGACTTGTCACCTGCGTTGAGCATGACAACGATCACTCGGCCGCGACGGACAAAGTACAGGCGGTAGCCCGGACCGTAGTGCACCCTCATCTCAGTACCGCCCGGCCGCCCGAAGGTGCTGAGACGCCCCCTCGGGGGGCAGCGAGCAAAGTGAGCTTGGGGGTTTGATGTCGGAGACTTCGCCTTCAATCGGCTGCCAGTCGCCGAGACTGCCGGCTTCTGCTTGTCGCAGGCGAGCAGCGATGCGGACCTGAGCGCGTTTGTCCTTCAGTGCGTCGAGCCAGGCGACGAACTCTTCGGTCTGACGAATGGTGAACATCGCACGACTGTAGCCATATGGATACAGTGCGTCAAGACTGACTGACTGACTGACTGGCTGATGCGGTGACGTAACGGCCGTGCTGTTCATGCTCGGGCCGAAGCCGGCAAGCGCTTGATCGTTGCAAACCGCTCTGGCTGCTGCCGGGCCTCCCACAAATCGACAGCCTCTTGCATGCGCAACCAGCTCTCGGCGCTGGTGCCCAGCAGCCTCTCCAGGCGCATTGCCATGTCCGGTGAAAGCGCGCGGTGTTCATGCATCAACTGCGACACGATCAAGCGGCTCACGCCCAGCAGTTCGGCAAGCTTGCCTTGTGTCATTTCGATGCCGGGCAGCACATCTTCACGCAAGACAGCGCCCGGATGTGTGGGCCGGCGGATCGGGTTTCTCAGCGACTTCATGCTCATGCCTCAGTGGTAGTCCTCAAGATTCACATCGAGGCGTCCTTGCCGTCGAACCGAAATGTCTGTGAGGTCTGGTGAGGCAAAAAACGAGACCTGACCCTCGTGCCGCTCTCGTGCCGCTCTCGTGCCGCTCGTGCCCTCGTGCCCTCAGCAGATGATCGTCCGGGACCCGAAAGTTACCCTTCAGTCTTCGGATCGAAGTCAATGATGATGAGCACACCTTTCGCGGTGTCATAAAGGATAGTCATTGAGTACACGAAGATTGCCGCGACAGCGGAGCCAAAGAAAAAGCTGATGTTCGGGATGTCTTTCAGGTACTTTGATTGAGACACCGTCAGCAAGATGATTGATGCAGCGATCAGCGCAACCTGTTCTTTAACCGAAAGTAAGAACTGGCTTCTCGTATCTTGGAACGTATCACCGTGGCCGTGCTTTTCAATCAGCTCTCGAATCTTCGTGAGTACGATTCCCATCGTAGCTGAGTTTACCGCCAGCAAAGCGATGAGAATATTGATCAGGTTAGCTCGCAGGAAATCGTTGAAGTACTGGCTTCCCAACCAATCTTGTGCGAGCTGGCATAGGAAACCTACTCCTAGAGACACGAGCGCCGTTCGCAAAATCTGAGCTATCACGTGAGTAATTCCCGAAGGATGGAAGCAACGTTTTCAGGGGTTCCGGTCAACACTGCTTCGTCAATTGTCACCTCGCGTACTGTCCTCGATGTGTGTACCTTCTTCTTGATCCCCGCAAGGCGGATTGCGATGTCTCCACCACCCTGACTGCTGTATTCGACGAGGGCGCTGACTACCGCGTCATTGGGATCGATCTTCAGGGCTGACGACGGATCGGAAGCGATTGAAATGTGGCTCTTGACAGCGTTTGTGCGCTTCGCAAACTGCCGCAAGTTTTCCGGGAGGACACCGGAGATGTTGGCCATGTTCGGGGTGACCAACTCGAAGTCGAGTTCTTGAACTTTGCCCTTGTATTTTTCAATCAGATCCCAGAACACTTTCTTCTCGAACAGCGGCTCCCAAATTGCAGTGAGTTGATTCTTTGCAAGTAATGGTTCAATCGAATCGAAAACGAGCTTCAGCACGGCGTCTGTCTCTTGAAACGCCGTGACTCTGTGCTGTACGGCGATGAGTTGCTGATCGGGGGCATTCCAGATCACCAAGAGAATCTTGGGCCAGTTGTCTATTACTTCGGTCTGAAAGTCGCGTGTCTCATGTTGGAGCGCCCGGTTGACTGCAATTCGGTAGAGCAAGAAGTCATCGGCCTCGGCAAGATTCTGGGTCGCGGTCTGCGAGCGACCGCCGCTGAATGCACCCGGCGCGCGCAGCGCATCAGCAAAGATCGCATTCTTGCGAGTTAGTAACTCATCGATCGTGGTTGCGCCGTAAAGGTCGCCCTGGAAGTAGCGGTCAATTGGAAGAATTTGATATCGGTACAAGTGAAAGTGGGCGACGGAACGGCGCATCGAGTCTCCTTCTGATGCCTAAATTACTATCTGGCGACAGTTTTTTGCCATACCTTCTAAGTGCGTCGCTATAACTCAGACTGCGTTGGAGCTGGTATCAAGTCTTGTCCAGCGCATGCTGGCCGCCAATCGTCTCCACCGCCATTGCAGCCGAGACGATGTCGATCCCCTGGTAGACACCCATCGACAATAAATCAGAGTCGCCCGAGACGATGATCTCAGCCCGCGCAGCGACGGCCGCAGCGATGACGTGATCGTCATCGGCATCGTTGGGCACCACTCGCGGCACCTCGATGGGCTCGACCACTTCCACGGCTGCGATGTAGTCGGCCAGTACCTCGCGCGCCGATCTGCCGATGGCCGCGAGTTGCTTGGTTGGTGAACGCCTGCTCAGCACATCGGCCAGCTCGGCGATCAGCACCGGGCTGCTGAACAGCCGCACATCGCTGCGTTGGCGGATCGCCTCAAAAAGCTGATATGGCTTGCCGCGCCACAGAAGCGCCGACACCGCCACGTTGGTGTCAAGAACGATCCGCACCTGAACCTTTTGCCTGCTCCAGAGCACGCGCACGCCGCTCGGCACGCGCGCTCTCTACTTCAGCCGCAATCTCGTCCTCCGTCAGCGGTTCTACGCCGGCCGCTTCGAGTGCCGGCACGATGGCCAGCAGCCGATCAAGTGCGGCGCGCCGCTTCGACTTCGCCGCCAGAAACTCCACGAAGTCTTCAACCTCGGCCACGTGCTGCGGCGAGAGCGCCTTGATCTTGGAGATCAAACTCTGTTCAACGGTCGCATTCATCACGATCCCCTTTCGCTTGGCGTTCGGTTGGCCGGCGCGCTGGTCCGGGCAATGTTCAGTCCCAGAAAGTGACCATGATGCCCGAGCGAAACGACTCCAGCGCAGCCGTGGTTTCGCGCCCCCTCAAAAATGAATCCCCCGCATCATCTGCGCCATCGCAATCGCCTCGGGTGACAAGGTCGCCTTGCCGCCTTTCTCACCCTTCGCCGCTGCGCTGTCGGGGAACATGCGGAACGTCGTGTTCATCAAAATCTGCGTGATGCGCGGGACGGCGGCGTGCAGCAGTTCGACCGATATGCCCAGCCGCGTGGCCACGCGGACCGGTTTGTCGACGCAGGCGCGCACGATCAGGTCGCTGGCTTCGTCGGTGCTCAGCAGCGGCATGTTGTCGTAGATCTTGGTGGGTGCGGTCATCGGGGTGCGCACCAGCGGCATGTTGACGGTGGTGAAGGTGATGCCCTGGTCGGCGAATTCGCTGGCGGCGCAACTGGTCCACGCATCGAGCGCGGCCTTGCTGGCCACGTAGGCCGAGAAGCGCGGCGCGTTGACCAGCACGCTGATGGAACTGATGTTGACGACATGACCTTTGCGCTTGGCCACCATGCCGGGCAGCAGGCCCATCGTGATGCGCAGCGCGCCGAAGTAGTTGAGCTGCATCGTGCGCTCGTAGTCGTGGAAGCGCTCGTAGCTGGCCTCGATGGCGCGGCGAATCGAGCGGCCGGCGTTGTTGATCAGGTAGTCGACGCCGCCGTGGTCGGCGGTGAGCTGCTCGACAAACGCCTTGCAGCTGGCTTCATCGGCAATGTCGGCCGAGTAGGTGACCACGATGGCGTCTTTGCCGGCCGCCGCCATGATTTCCTTTTTTGCCTCGGCCAGCTTGGCTTCGTCGCGCGCGCAGATCACGGTGATGGCACCGGCCTCGGCGAACTTGGCCGCCGCTGCCAGTCCGATGCCCGACGAGCCGCCTGTGACCAGCACCACCTTGCCGGCCACCGTGCCGCGCAGCGACTTGTCGATGAGCAGGGCCGGGTCGAGGTGCCGCTCCCAGTAGTCCCACAGCCGCCAGGCGTAGTCGTCGAGCTGCGGGCACTCGATGCCGCTGCCCTTCAATGCCGCCAGCGTTTCGCGGCAGTCGTAGCGAGTGGGAAAGTTGATGAAGGTGAGCATGTCGTCGGGCAGGCCCAGGTCCTTCATCACCGCAGCGCGCACGCGGCGCACCGGTGCCAGTTGCATCAGGCCCTTCTTCACGCTCTTGGGGATGAAGCCCAGCAGCGCGGCGTTGATGAACAGGTTCATCTTCGGTGCGTGCGCGGCCTTGCTGAAGATGTCCAGAACATCTCCGACTCGATAACCGTTGGGGTCCACCAGGTGGAAGCACTTCTTGTTCAGCTCGGCCTTCGAATGGCTGATGTGGTCGAGCGAAGCCACCACGAAGTCGACCGGCACGATGTTGATGCGCCCGCCCTCCAGGCCCACGCTGGGCATCCACGGCGGCAGCAGCTGGCGCATGCGCTGGATCAGCTTGAAGAAGTAGTACGGCCCGTCGATCTTGTCCATTTCGCCGGTGCTCGAATCGCCCACCACCAGGGCGGGGCGGTACACCGTCCACGGCACCTTGCTTTCCTTGCGGACGATCTTTTCGCTTTCATGCTTGGTCATGAAGTACGGGTGCTCCAGGCCCTCGGCTTCATCGAACATGTCTTCACGGAACACGCCTTCGTACAGGCCGGCGGCGGCAATGCTGCTGACGTGGTGCAGGTGGCCGGCGTCGATGGCCTTGGCAAATTCGACCGCGTTGCGCGTGCCTTCGATGTTCACGCGCACCTGGCTTTCTTCGTCGGCGCTCAGGTCGTACACCGCCGCCAGGTGGTACACGTGGTCGATCTTGCCTTTCAGCGCGCGCACCGCATCGGCCGAGACACCGAGCTTCTTGCTGGTCAGGTCGCCGTACACCGCCACCGCGCGGGCCTTGCTGACACCCCAGTAGTCGAGCAGCGCCGCGACCTTGCCTTCGCTTTCCGGTCGCAGCAAAAAGTGAACCGTGGCGCCGCGGCGCTGCAGCAGGGTCTTGACGAGGCGTTTGCCGATGAAGCCGGTGGCTCCGGTCACGAAATACTGCATGCTTCCTCCTGTTGTGCTTGTGAGCGGGTTCTGGTCAGGCATTTTTCACCAAAGGCTCTGGGCGGCCGCTGCGCGCTTACCCGCACCAGCGCCGCACCAGCGCCGCACCAGCGCCGCACGAACACAGCCGCCGCGTAGAGGCGCCTCACTACGGAATTAGGATGTCGCCCCCAGGCGTGATGCCTATAGTTCGACGCAAGGCGCTGCACCCATGCAGCCCTGCGAACAACACTGAGGACACTCACACCATGGTCAAGAAGCTCAAGCAAATGGCAGACAAGAAAGCCACCTCCGCCGCCGGTCTGTTCGACAGCGCGCTGGCCGGCACCGTGAAGGAATCGGCCCAGCAAATCTGGCTGGCCGGGCTGGGCGCCTTCTCGAAAGCGCAGGCCGAAGGCGGCAAGGTCTTCGAGGCCCTGGTGAAAGAAGGCACGTCGCTGCAGCGCAAGACGCAGTCGGTGGCCGAAGAGAAAATCAGCGAAGTGACCAGCAGGATGAGCAACATGGCAGGTGACGTGACGGCCAAGGCCGGCCAGCAGTGGGACAAGCTGGAATCCATCTTCGAAGAGCGTGTCTCGAAGGCCCTCAACAAGCTGGGCGTGCCGTCGTCGAAAGACGTGGACGCGCTGGTGCAGCGCATCGACACGCTGAGCGCGCAAGTCGCCCGCATGGGCAAGGCGCCCGCCGCGAAGAAGGCCGCGCCCGTCAAGGCCGCTGCCAAGCCGGCGGTGAAAGCCAAGCCAGCAGTCAAGCGCACGGCCGCTCGCAAGGCCGCTTGAGCGCTAACGCGTTGAACTGAAAAAGGGCGCCGAGGCGCCCTTTTTTACGCACCCCACTGCATCGCATGCCTGAACACAACAATCGCAAGCCCCGCATCGCCCTGGCGCTGGCCGGCGGCGGCCCGCTGGGCGCCATCTACGAGATCGGCGCGCTGTGCGCGCTCGACGAAGCGCTGCTCGGATTGAAGCTGACCGAGCTCGACGCCTACATCGGCGTCTCGGCCGGTGGCTTCATCGCGGCGGGCCTGGCCAACGGCATGACGCCGCGCGAGTTGTGCGCGTCGTTCATCGAAAACGCCGGCGCCGAACAAGACATCTTCGACCCCGCCGTGCTGGTGCGGCCGGCCTGGGGCGAATACGCGAAGCGCCTGGCGGTGCTGCCGTCGGTCGCGGCGCAGGCGGGCTATCGCTATGTGTTCAAGGGCGGCTCGTTGATGGCGGCCTTCGAGCGGCTGGGCCGCGCGCTGCCCACCGGCATCTTCTCGAACGAGATGATCGACGTGCAACTGCGCCGGCTGTTCGCCGCACCCGGCCGCACGAACGACTTCCGCCAGTTGAAGCGCAAGCTGGTGCTGGTGGCGACCGACCTTGACAGCGGCGACCCCGCACCCTTCGGCCAGCCCGGCCTGGACCACGTGCCGATCTCGAAAGCGGTGCAGGCCAGTGCCGCCATGCCGGGGCTGTTCCCGCCGGTCGAGATCGACGGCCACGCGTATGTCGACGGCGCGCTGAAGAAGACGTTGCATGCGTCGGTGCTGCTCGACGAAGGGCTGGACCTGCTGATCTGCCTGAACCCGCTGGTGCCGTTCGACGCCAGCCGCGCGCCGCGGCAGCGGGTGTTGTCCAGCGGCGAAGAACGCATTCCGAGGCTGGTCGACGGCGGCCTGCCGGTGGTGCTGTCGCAGACCTTTCGCACCATGATCCATTCGCGGCTGGAACTGGGCATGAAGGGCTACGAGCGCAGCCACCCGAACACCACCATCGTGCTGTTCGAGCCCGACCACCGCGACGCCGAGATGTTCCTCGCCAACACCTTCAGCTATTCGCAGCGGCGCGCTCTGGCCGAGCATGCGTACCAGCAGACGCGCCAGATGCTGCGCGCGCGGCGCGGCGTGCTGGCAGTGCAGCTTGCGCCGCACGGCGTGAGGCTCGATGCCGAGGCGCTGGACGATGCCGACCGCCGGCTGCTCGGCGCGCCGGCTGCGGTGTCGGTGCTGAACCGTTTCGGCCGCGCACTGCGCCGGCTGGAAGCCACCTTGAACGAGCTGGAGCAGGCGCTGCCGGCGCCGCAGCTCAAGGCGTGAACTGACCCGGGAACACCCATAGCAGCGCGGCCGTCATCGTGACGTAGCGGCCGAACTTGCCGATGGCCATGTACATCACGCAGGGCCAGAACGGCAGCTTCAACCAGCCCGCCACCGCGCACAGCGGGTCGCCCACGAGGGGCAGCCACGACAGCAGACAGCCCTTGGCACCGAAGCGCTCCAGCCAGCGCAGCGCGCGCGGATGCGGCTGCTGCTTGTGCGTGATGTGCTCGTAGGCCTGTTCGGCGCCGTAGCCCATCCACCAGGTCAGCGCGCCTCCCAGCGTGTTGCCGGCAGTGGCCACCAGCACGGCGGGCCAGAACATGTCGGGGTTCAGCTTGACCAGCCCGAACACGGCGGGCTCGGAGCCCAGCGGCAGCAGCGTGGCCGAGATGAACGAGATCACGAAAATCGTGCTGAGGCCGAACTTCGGCAACGCCAGCGCCGCCATCAACGGCAGCATCATCGATTCGAGCCAGTCTTGCATCTGCCGCATTATCAGCAGCCCGCCGCTGCCACTGACCGGCGGGTGGCCGCAGCTATACTGCCGCCTCCTTTTTCAGCACGCCAACTGCACCCCCCACGCCCATGAAGATCGGCCACATCGAACTGGCGAACCGCCTGTTTGTCGCGCCGATGGCGGGTGTGACCGACCGGCCGTTCAGGCAGCTGTGCAAGCGGCTCGGCGCGGGCTACGCGGTCAGCGAAATGATCACTTCGCGCAAGGAGCTGTGGAACACGCTCAAGACCAGCCGGCGCGCCAACCACGAAGGCGAGGTGGCGCCGATCTCGGTGCAGATCGCCGGCACCGATGCGCTGATGATGGCCGAGGCGGCGGCCTACAACATCGACCGCGGCGCGCAGATCATCGACATCAACATGGGCTGCCCGGCCAAGAAGGTGTGCAACCAGTGGGCCGGCTCGGCGCTGATGCAGGACGAACCGCTGGCGCTGCAGATCATCGAAGCGGTGGTGGCTGCCTGTGCACCGCGTGGCGTGCCGGTGACGCTGAAGATGCGCACCGGCTGGTGCCAGACCGAACGCAACGCGGTCACGATTGCGCGTGCCGCCGAGAGTGCCGGTGTCGCAATGGTGGCGGTGCACGGCCGCACGCGCGAGCAAGGCTACAAGGGCGACGCCGAGTACGACACCGTGGCGGCCGTGAAGGCCGCGCTGCGCATTCCGGTGGTGGCCAATGGCGACATCGATTCACCCGAGAAAGCGCG
>JANNBZ010000041.1:0-2440 GCA_031386065.1 Burkholderiales bacterium | reverse complement strand
CACGCAGCCGCGCATCCTGCTGTTGGACGAAGCCACCAGCGCGCTCGACTACGAGAGCGAAGCCATCCTGCAAAAGAACATGGGCGCCATCTGCCAAGGCCGCACCGTGATCATCATTGCCCACCGGCTGAGTTCGGTGCGCCATGCGAACCGAATCATCGTGATGGACAAGGGCGCCATCGTGGAAGAAGGCCCGCACGAGGCGCTGTTGAAAATGCCGGGCGGCTTGTATGCGCAGTTGTGGGGGATGCAGGGTGGCAACGCATGAGGCCCATCTGCCACCCACGCTCAGCGGTTTTCACACAACACCTCTGGCCTTGCGCAGCAACTCGACGCCGCGCGCGGACTTGCCCAGCCCGCGTGCGGCGCGCAATTGAAACCGCGCCTCAGCATCGAACTCGGCCAGCAACAGCGTGGTCATCTCGTCGATCAGGCGGTTCACGCTGGTGCCGCGCCGCTTGGACAGCGCCTTCAGCCGTTCGTACTTGTCGTCAGGCAGGCGAATCGTCAATGCGCTCATGGGGGTGGCTCCTTGCCCAGCAGTTGAGTGGGCGTCACGACGGTGAGCCCGGCAAATTTCAGTTCCATGTTCTTCAGATCTCGCAGGTTGTGCGTGACGATATGGCTCGCGCCACCAGCCACAGCCAACTCGACCAGGTGGTTGTCACCCTCATCGCGCAGGTTCGGCCGCCAGCCGAAATAGATGCGTGTCCAGCGGCACGTCGCCAAAAAGATGTCGAGCAGTTCAGCGCGCTCAACCGCGCTGAGCCGGCTCTTCGCAAACAGCGGCGCGCGCGCCAGAACATCTTCGTATTCAGCCAGCAAGGCCGCGCCCATCAAGGGCTGGAAGCGCTGCGCCAGGCAAGCCTCGACCACGCGGCACGATGCACCCGTGCCCAAACAGGCACCGACAAACACATTGGTGTCGACCACGATCATCACATCCCCATGGTATCAATTTTGCCACCAGCGACAGCGCTGCATTCTTTTTCAACTTGCTCTTCTGCAACCTCCCCGGGAGCAAACGCATGACCACAACTTCAAGCACGCGCCACCCCGTTATCGAACTGCTGGCCCGCTACCGCGCCATCTTCCAGACCGCCTGGGCCGCACGGCGTGAACTGGCCGGCCCGCGGCGACTGACCGACGAAGCCGCCTTCCTGCCCGCCGCCCTCAGCTTGCAGGAAACCCCGGCCCATCCGGCGCCGCGGCGCGCCGCGCTGGCGGTGTGCGCGCTGTTCGTCGCAGCCCTGGTGTGGGCCAGCGTCGGCCAGGTCGACATCGTGGCCGTGGCACCGGGTCGCATCGTCGTCAGCGACGCCACCAAGACCTTGCAGCCGCTGGAAGCCAGCGTCGTCAAGCGCGTGTTGGTGAAGAACGGCGACGCGGTGCAAGCCGGTCAGGTGCTGGTGGAACTGGACGCCACCAACGCCAGCGCCGACCAGGCCAACGTGCGCGAGCAACTGGCGGTGGTGGTGTCGGAAGAGCGGCGCAGCACGGCATTGATGAATGCGCTGCGCGACGGGCGAGCGCCTGCGCTGTTCCTTCCCTCGGCAGGCGAGGCCGCCACCCCACGCGCACAACTCTCGGCGCAGCTCCAAACCGAATGGCAAGACATCACCGCCAAGCTGGCCAAGCTCAGCGCCGAGCAAGCGCGCCGCCAGGCCGAGATCGCCACCGTGCGCGAACTCATCAACAAGCTCCACGCCACGCTGCCCATCGCCAGCCAGCGCGAAGCCGACTTCAAGCGCCTGACCGAGCAAGGCTTCATGTCCAGCCATGCCGGGCAAGACCGCACGCGCGAGCGCATCGAACAGGAACGCGACCTGGCCACCCAGCAAGCGAGGCTCACCGAAGCGCGGGCCGCATTGGCCGAGGCGGCGCAATCGCGCAGCGCCTACCTGGCCGAAACGCAGCGCCTGCTCGGCGAGCGTCAAGCCCAGGCGGCATCGAAACGCGAGCAACTGATGCAAGAGCGCAGCAAGACCGACCAGCGCAGCCGCCTGACGCAGCTCACCGCGCCGGTGGCCGGCACCGTGCAGCAAGTGGCGGTGCACACCGAGGGCGGCGTGGTGACCCCGGCGCAGGTGCTCATGGTGATCGTGCCCAAGGACGCGCAAGTGACCGCCGAGGTGGTGATCGACAACAAGGACATCGGCTTCGTCAGCGCCGGCCAGGCCGTTGCAGTGAAGCTGGAGACCTTCCCGTTCACCCGCTACGGCACGGTGGACGCGACCGTGAAAAGCGTGGTCGCCGATGCGGTGACCGACGACAAGCGCGGCGCCATCTTCCCGGCCGTGCTGACGCTGAGCCAGACCCACATCAACGTCGACGGCAAGCGCATCAGCCTGAGCCCGGGGATGAACGTGACGGCGGAGATCAAGACGGGGAAACGGCGGGTGATCGAGTACTTGCTGAGCCCGGTGCAACGGGCGGTGGG
>JANNBZ010000020.1:0-15128 GCA_031386065.1 Burkholderiales bacterium | reverse complement strand
CTGGCAGCGCTGCTCACCAATCTCGAGAAGAACGACGTGCTGTTCATCGACGAGATCCACCGGCTGTCTCCGGTGGTCGAGGAAATCCTGTACCCGGCGCTGGAGGATTACCAGATCGACATCATGATCGGCGAGGGTCCGGCGGCCCGCTCGATCAAGCTGGACCTGCAGCCGTTCACGCTGGTCGGCGCCACCACCCGCGCGGGCATGCTGACCAACCCGCTGCGCGACCGTTTCGGCATCGTCGCGCGGCTGGAGTTCTACACCGCCGAGGAACTGGCGCGCATCGTCAACCGATCGGCCGGCTTGTTGAAGGTGCCCACCGACGCCGAAGGTGCGATCGAGATCGCGCGCCGTTCGCGGGGCACGCCGCGCATCGCCAACCGGCTGCTGCGGCGCGTGCGCGACTACGCCGACGTGAAGGCCGACGGCCGCATCACCAAGGCGCTGGCCGACAAGGCGCTGAAGATGCTCGACGTCGACCCGCAAGGCCTGGACGTGATGGACCGCAAGCTGCTTGAGGCGGTGATCCACCGCTTCGATGGCGGGCCGGTCGGGCTGGACAACGTGGCCGCCGCCATCGGCGAGGAACGCGACACGATCGAAGACGTGATCGAGCCCTACCTCATTCAGCAGGGCTACCTGCAGCGCACGCCGCGCGGGCGCATCGCCACAGCAGCGGCGTACCGGCACCTGGGGGTGACGCCGCCGCGCGCCGCCGACGCGGGGCTGTTCGAGGCTTGACGCTTGCCGCGTCAGTGCCTCGGCGCGCGCGGATCAGACCAGGTCTTCGTTCGCCAGCCGGTGGTAGCGCACCGCACACAGCGCACCGAATCGCGTCGCGACCTCGGTGACGCGCTCGGCTGCGGCGTCCTCGGGCGTGTAGACGATGAGCCAACCAGCGCCCGCTTCCGCCAACGCCAGGTAGCGGCGCATCAGGGTGATCTCGTAGCCGAAGCCGGCCGAACCGCTGGCCGTGGCGACCCGCTCGCGCAGGCGCGGCAGCGCGTCGCTGCCGGCGTAGACCAGCACGTCTTCGTCGGCCATTCCGGCGCCATGCAAGGCACTGGCTGCGCTGGCGGTCACGGCGTCGTCCTTAAATGCCAGCACGGCGTGGCCGACCGGGTTCAGCACGCCAGTGCTGTTGCGGATGTCTTCCTTGGTCAGGCGCTTGATGCTCATCTGGATGTCTCCGGCAGTGGGGCTGAAGTCAGTCTAGCCGCAGGTGAGCGACGGCGCAGCCGCACGACTCAACGAGATTTTCGCCGCTGCTGCCAGGCCAGCAGTTCGCCGACGAAGCCCTTGCGAAACGCGACCACGCAGACGACGAAGATCACCCCGATGATCACGTTGATCCAGGCGCCGACTTGGTCGGCCAGGAAGTTTTGCAAGCCGATGATGGTGAACGCGCCCAGCACCGGCCCGGCGAAGGTGCCCATGCCCCCGAGCAGGGTCATCAGCACCACCTCGCCCGACAGCGACCAGTGCGCGTCGGACAAGGTTGCGAAACCGAGCACCAGGGTCTTCATCGAGCCGGCCAGGCCGGCCAGCGCGGTCGACAGCACGAAGGCCAGCAGCTTGTAGCGGTCCACGTCGTAGCCCAGCGAAATGGCGCGCGGCTCGTTCTCGCGGATGGCCTTCAGCACCTGGCCGTAGGGCGAATGGACGATGCGGATGATGAACAGGAACACCGCCACGAAGACCGCCAGCACGACGTAGTACAGCAGCTTGTCGTCGGCCAGCGAAATGAGGCCGAACAGCTTGCCGCGCGGCACGCCTTGCAGGCCGTCTTCACCGCCGGTGAAGGGTGCCTGCAGGAAGACGAAATAAATCATCTGCGCCAGCGCCAGCGTGACCATCGCGAAGTAGATGCCCTGGCGGCGGATGGCGATCAGCCCGACCACCAGCCCGCTCAGCGCCGCCACGCCGACGCCGGCCAGCACGCCGAGTTCGGGCGTCAGCCCGGCCGAGCGCACCAGCCAGCCGGTGGTGTACGCGGCAGCGCCCAGGTAGGCGGCGTGGCCGAACGACAGCAGCCCGGTGTAGCCCAGCAGCAGGTTGAACGCGCAGGCGAAGATGGCGTAGCACAGCGCCTTCATCATGAAGACGGGGTACAGGCCGATGAAGGGCGCGGCAAGCAAGATCACCAGGCCGACGCCCCAGGCGATCCGGCTGCGGCGCGAGATGTCGCTGCCACTCGTGGGCGGCGCAGTGGAACCTGATTCAGGGACGGCGCTCATCACTTTTCCTTCCCGAACAAACCGGCCGGCCGGATCATCAGCACGATGGCCATGATCACGAACACGACGATGCTCGACGCTTCGGGATAGAACACCTTGGTCAGGCCTTCGATCAACCCCAGCGCCAGGCCGGTCAGGATGGAACCGAGGATCGAGCCCATGCCGCCAATCACCACCACCGCGAACACGATGATGATCAGGTTGCTGCCCATCAGCGGCGTGATCTGGATCACCGGCGCGGCCAGCACACCGGCCAGCGCGGCCAGGCCGGCGCCGGCGCCGTACGTCAGCATCACCATCACCGGCACGTTGATGCCGAAGGCCTGCACCAGGGCCGGGTTTTCGGTGCCGGCACGCAGGTAGGCGCCGAGCCGGGTTCGCTCAATCGTGAACCAGGTGCCCAGGCAGATCACCAGCGACGCGAAGACCACCCAGGCGCGGTAATTCGGCAGCACCATGAAGCCGAGGTTGGTGGCGCCCTGCAGCAATTCCGGCACCTCGTACTGCTGGCCCGAGACGCCGAACTGGTCGCGAAAAATCCCCTCGGCGATCAGCGCCAGCCCGAAGGTCAGCAGCAGCCCGTAGATCGGGTCGATCTTGTACAGGTGCTTCAGCAGCGTGCGCTCGATGACGACGCCGATGGCACCCACCACCACCGGCGCGATCACCAGCGAAGCCCAGTAGTTGATGCCGAACTTGTCCATGCCCAACCAGGCCACGTAGGCGCCGATCATGTACAGCGCGCCGTGCGCGAAGTTCACGATCCCCAGCAAACCGAAGATCACTGCCAGCCCGAGACTGAGCATGGCGTAGAACGATCCGTTGACCAGCCCGAGCAGCAGCTGGCCGAGAAAGGCCTGGATCGGTATACCGAAGATGTCCATGGGTCAGGCGCTGCGGGCGGGGGTCATCGCATCAGCAACCGGTCATTTCCAGAGCGCGCACTTCGACTCGGCCTTGGTCGTCCACGCGGTGTCGCCCTTGAAGGTCTCGGCCACCTTGTAGTAGTCCCACGGCTCGGTCGACTCGGCCGGCGTCTTGACCTGCATCAGGTACATGTCGTGCACCATGCGGCCGTCTTCGCGGATATAGCCGCCCTTGGCGAAAACGTCGTTGATCTTGGTCTTCTTCATCTGCGCCAGCACCTTGTCGGCGTCGTCGCCACCGACGGCCTTGACGGCATTCAGGTACTGCAGCGCGGCCGAGTAGTCGCCCGCCTGCACCGACGACGGCATGCGCTTGATCTTCTCGAAGAATTTGCGGCTCCAGGCGCGTGCCTCGGGGTCGCGGTTCCAGTACCAGCTGTCGGTCAGGTACATGCCCTGGGTGGCCTTCAGGCCCAGCGAGTGGATGTCGTTGATGAACATCAGCAGTCCGGCCAGCTTCATCGTCTTGGTGACGCCGAATTCGTTGGCCGCCTTGATCGCGTTGATGGTGTCGCCGCCGGCATTCGCCAGGCCCAGGATCTGCGCCTTGCTCGACTGTGCCTGCAGCAGGAAGCTGGAGAAATCGCTGGCCGACAGCGGGTGCTTGACCGAGCCGACGATGCTGCCGCCGGCCGCCTTGACGACCGTCGAGGTGTCGTTCTGCAGTTGCGCGCCGAAGGCGTAGTCGGCGGTCAGGAAGTACCAGCTTTTGCCGCCCGCCTTGACCACCGCGTTGCCGGTGCCCTTGGCCAGCGCCGTCGTGTCGTAGGCCCAGTGCACCGTGTACGGCGAGCACTGCTCGTTCGTCAGCGCCGAGGTGGCCGAGCCGACCGAGATGAAGAGCTTCTTCTTCTCGAGCGCGATCTTCGACATCGCCAGGTTGGTGCCCGAGCTGGTGCCGCCGATCAGCATGTCCACGCCCTGCGTGTCGAACCACTCGCGCGCCTTGGCGGCGGCCACGTCGGCCTTGTTCTGGTGGTCGGCCACCAGCAGCTCGATCTTCTTGCCGTTGACCGCGCCGCCCATGTCGGCGATGGCCATCTTGATGGCTTCGGCACCGGCCGGGCCGTCGATGTCGGCGTACAGGCCGGCCATGTCGGTGATGAAGCCGATGCGGATCACGTCGCCCGAGATCTGGGCCTGTGCCGGCGTGGTGGCACCGAACAGCGCGGCAGCGGCCAGCGTGCAGGCGGTGGAAATCTTGCTGAGTTTCATGGGGTCTCCAAAGAGGAAAAAGAGGAAAAAAACGAAAAAGGAAACCGGGGCTAGACGCCCAGGTATTCGTGCAATCGGTCCATGCGCGAGGGCAGCTCGGCCTGGGTGAATTCCTGGATCACCTGGCCGTGCTCCATCACCATGAAGCGGTCGGCCAGCGGCGCGGCGAAAACGAAGTTCTGCTCGACCATCACGATGGTGTAGCCCTGCTGGCGCAAGGCGATCACCATCTCGGCCAGCTTCTGCACGATGACCGGCGCCAGGCCTTCGGAAATCTCGTCGAGCAACAGCAACTTGGCGCCGGTGCGCAGGATGCGCGCCACCGCCAGCATCTGCTGTTCACCGCCCGACAGCCGCGTGCCCTGGCTGTTCGCGCGCTCGCGCAGGTTCGGGAACATGGCGTAGATCTGCTCGACGCTCATGCCGCCTTCGGCCAGCTGCGGCGGCAGCATCAGGTTTTCTTCGGCCGACAGGCTGGAGAAGATGCCGCGCTCTTCGGGGCAGTAGCCGATGCCCAGCCGCGCGATGCGGTGCGTGGCCATGGCGATGGTCTCGACGCCGTGCACCTTGATCGATCCCTTGCGCGATCCGATCAGTCCCATGATGGCCCGCATGGTGCTGGTGCGGCCAGCGCCGTTGCGGCCGAGCAGCGTGACAACCTCGCCTTCGTTGACATGGAAGTTGACACCGTGCAGCACGTGCGATTCGCCGTACCAGCCGTGGAGGTCCTTCACTTCGAGGAACGGCGCACTCATCCGTGGGCACCTTTCATCTCGACATTCGCGCTGCCCATGTAGGCCTCGATCACGAGCGGGTTCTTCGACACCTCGGCATACGGCCCTTCGGCCAGCGTGGCGCCGCGCTGCAGCACGGTGATGGTGTCGGCGATGCTGGCCACCACGCTCATGTTGTGCTCGACCATCAGCACGGTGCGGCTGGCCGCCACCTTCTTGATCAGGTGGCGGATGCGGTCCACGTCTTCCAGGCCCATGCCCTGCGTGGGTTCGTCGAGCAGCATCAGCTTCGGGTCCATCGCCAGCGTGGTGGCGATCTCTAACGCGCGCTTGCGGCCGTAGCTCAGCTCGACCGCCGGCAGGGCGGCGTAGCTTTCCAGGTCGACCTGACGCAGCAGCTCGTGCGCCTGGGCGTCCAGCGTGTGCAGCGAGGCCTCGGGCTTCCAGAAATGAAACGAGGTGCCCAGCTTGCGCTGCAGCGCGACGCGCACGTTTTCGAGCACGCTCAGGTGCGGGAACACCGCCGAGATCTGGAACGAACGGATCACGCCGCGGCGCGCGATGGCGGCCGGCTTCTCGGGCGTGATGTCGGTGCCGTCGAAGACGATGCGGCCGCTGGTGGGAATCAGGAACTTCGTCAGCAGGTTGAAGCAGGTGGTCTTGCCCGCGCCGTTCGGGCCGATCAGCGCGTGGATGCTGCCGCGGCGCACCTTCAGGTCGACCTTGCTGACCGCGACGAAGCCCTTGAACTCCTTGGTCAGCGCCTGGGTTTCGAGGATGAACTCACTCATGGCGCGACTCCGCCGAGCCGCCGCGACAGCGCGCTGGCCACGGACAGCGCCACGCGCCGGTGGCGCTCGCCGCCGTCGCTGCCGAGCAAGGCCTTGTTGATGCACACGGCCACGCCGGCCACCGCCATGCCGGCGGCGTCGAACACCGGTGCGCCGAAGGAATACACGCCCTCGCGCACGCTTTCGTCGTCGACGCTGTATCCGCGCTTGCGCGTCAGCGCCAGCTCCTTCAGCAGCGACTCCACGTCGCGCGGGCCCTTGCGCGTCAGCCGCGTCGACAGGCCGACCGCGAAGCGCTTGCGCACCTCGTCGGGCGGCTGCTGCGCCAGCATGGCCTTGCCGCTGCCCGACAGGTAGGCCGGCAGCCGCATGCCGACATTGAAGGCCAGGCCCAGCGGCCGCGCGCTGTTGCGCACCGCCACGTACAGCGCATCGGTGCCGCTGAGCACCGACAGCAGCACGGTTTCTTCGGGCGCTGCGCCGCTGTCGGCCCACATGGCATTGAACTCTTGCGCCGCGCCGGTGCCCGACACGAAGGCCTCGGCCAGGCCCATCACGCCGGGACCGATCAGGAAGGCGCCGTCGGGCCGCCGCCGCAGGTAACCGAACGACATCAGCGTGTTGCACAGCCCGTGCACGCTGCTCTTGGGCAGCGCCAGCTCGGCCGTCAGTTGCGCCAGGCTCATGGCCTCGCGCTGTTGCGCCAGCCGGTCCAGCAGCGTCAGCGCACGCGCCAGCGCCGGCACCAACGGTGCGGCGGCCTTGGGCGACTGAAGCGGGGGCCGCGTCGCGGAAAGAGAGGGAGCGTGCAGAGGTGTCTCCGGGTCGGGTCGGTCCAGACGTTCAGTGGGTTGAACGTCGTTCGACAGATCAGGCGCGCAGTCTATTCACTCCGCCGGCCGTTTGACGGGTTGCAAGCCCGCATCGAGGGAAAACACTGAGCGCTTGTTGTCGGCGCTGCGCCCGCTCAGCCGGCCGACGAACCAGAGGCCGGCGATCAGGGCTGCCGCGCCGGCGCACTGCTGCGCGAACGTCATGCGGTGCGCGTTCCACAGGAAGGCGGTGGTGCCGGCCAGCAGCAGCACGAAGGCGACCACGGCGGTCACCCGCGCGGCGCGCGACATCGGTGGATCGAAGCGCTGCACGGCGGCGATGTCGAACGCCGGGGTGGGCCAGCGCGCGGCCACGTCGGCCGGCCGCCAGCCGGGGTGCATGAACCAGACGCGCAGCTTGTCGGCCCAGCGCCGCGCGCGCCAGGTGTCACGCGCCATGTCGGCATAGTTGTGCAGGTTGGCCCACAGCGGGTTCCAGCTGCGCAGCGGCCCGCGCGTGCCGTAGACGCAGGGCTCGGCGTCGTCTTCTTCCGCATAGGTGCCGAACAGGCGGTCCCAGACGATGAAGATGCCGCCGTAGTTCTTGTCGAGGTACTTGTCGTTCACGGCATGGTGAACGCGGTGGTTGCTGGGCGCGCAGAACCAGCGGTCGAACCAGCCCAGCTTGCCGATCTGCTGCGTGTGCACCCAGTACTGGTACAGCAGATCGACCAGGGCCACCACGCCGAACACCAGCGGCGGCAAACCCAGCACCGCCATCGGCAGGTAAAACAGCCAGCCGGCGATCCAGCCGCTGCTGGTCTGGCGCAGGGCCGTGCTCAGGTTGTAGTCCTCGCTTTGGTGATGCACCACGTGGGCGGCCCAGAACAGCGCCACCGTGTGGCCGAAGCGGTGGTGCCAGTAGTAGCAGAAGTCGTAGAACACCAGCCCGACCACCCAGACCCAGGCCGCATCGGTGGGCAACTGCCACAACGCCACCACGCTGAACACGGCGGTGTAGATGCCGATCCGCAGCAGCTTGCCGAAGACGCCGGTGACCTGGCTCATCACGCCCAGGCCGATGCTGTTCAGCGCGTCGTTCAAGCGGTAGGTGTTGCGGCCGCGGCGCAGGCCGACCCAGAACTCCAGCGCGATCAGCAGCAGGAAAACAGGGGTGGCAAGAACGATGATTTGCGGTCCGGTCATGGCGGTCTCAGGCCTGCACGTCGGCGGTTGATCGAAACTTCTTCGGCGGCCTTCGAGAGCCGACTTCGCTGCACAGCTTCGCAGGTGCTTCGCTGCGTCGACTCATTCCACACATCCCCTGGCATCGACAGCCCACACCGCTTCCACCACGCCGCGTTCCAGCCCGCCGCGCACCGCGATGAAATGCTCGTGCAGGTTCACCGTCGGGTCGCAGTGGCCGGGCACCAGCCACACCGTGTCGGTCAGCGCAGGCAGGCTGTCGGCGGAGCCGGCGCGCGCGCGAAGAATGCCGTGCTCGTCGCCGCCGTTCTCGAACACCAGATCGCGCGCCCAGACGCGCGGCAGCCCGGCGTCGATGGCATGCGACTTGTGGCCGGCGTCGACCACGGCGTGCGAATGGCCACGGCTCATCACCTGGCTCTTGACGAACAGCGCGTGCTCGAACACCGGCGCATGCGGCGCGGGCTCGTTGGCGGCGTAGTCGGCGTCCATGAACAGGTAGCTGCCGGCCTGCAGCTCGCCGTAGACGCCGCTGGCGGCCTCGATCACGAAGGTGCCGGTGCCCGCGCCGGTGACCAGCGGACAGGCGATGCCGGCCGCCGTGACCATGGCCTGCGCGGTGCGCGCCGCCGTCACGGCGTGGTGAATGGCGGCCTCGCGCTCAGTCACGCTGCGCAGGTGCTGCGCCTTGCCGTGGTAGGCGTGCAGGCCGGCGAAACGCAGGCCGTGCGACACCACCTGGTGCGCCAGCCGGCCGGCCGCCGTGGGCGCCACACCGCAGCGGCCCTGGCCGACATCGACCTCGACGAACACGTCGAGCGTGTTGCCGGCCGCCGCCAGCGCCTGCGCCAGCCGCTCGACGCCCAGCGCCGAATCGACCGCGATGGCCAGCGTGACGCGCCGGGCCAGCGCCGCCAACCGCGCCAGCTTGGCCGGATCGATGATTTCGTTGCTGATGAAGAGGTTGTCGACGCCGCTGTCGGCATTCACCAGCGCCTCGGCCTCGGACACCTTTTGAACGCACACGCCGACCGCGCCGGCGGCCATCTGCAGCCGCGCGATCGCGGCGCACTTGTGCATCTTGGCGTGCGGGCGCAGCCGCAGGCGATGAGCCCGCGCGAAGTCGGCCATCGCGTGCAGGTTGCGCTGCATCGCATCGAGATCGATCACCAGCGCGGGGGTCGCGACGGCATCCACCCCATCGCCCACACGCGCGGCGGGTGGCCTCACGCAGAAGCTCCGGGCGCGCGCGGACGGCCCAAGCGCTCGGCCGCAGTTTCACCATCGCCCGACTCGTCGAGCGAGCTGTCTTCGAGGTGGTAGGTGTCGTTCCATCCCACCAGCGTCAGCCCCGACTCGGTCAGCAGCAGCCGGTTCACGCTGGCGTTGAGCAGTTGCCACGAACGCGGCGCCTGCAGGTCCAGGCGCGCGGCAGCGCGGTACAGGCAGTCCATCACGCCGCCGTGCGCCACCAGCGCGATGGTTTGGCCGGGGTGGGCCGCGGCCAGCCGCGTGGTGGCTTCGATGCTGCGGGCGTAGAAGTCGCGCAGCGATTCGCCGCCGTCGGGCGCGAAGTCGGGGTCGCGCCGGCGCCAGCGCTCGCTTTGCTCGGGCCAGCGCGCTTCGATCTCGCGGAAGGTGAAGCCTTCGAACACACCGAAGCCGCGCTCACGCAAACCGACGTCGGTGACGATGGGCCGGCCGCAGCCTGCGGCCACCGCCTGCGCCGTCTGGAAGGCGCGCAGCAGGTCGCTGGCATAGACCGCCGCAATGTCTTCGTCGGACACCGTCAGCGCCAGCCGATGCGCCTGCCAGCGGCCGGTCTCGTTGAGCGGAATGTCCAGTTGCCCCTGGATCCGCGTGTCCACGTTCCAGGCCGTCTCGCCATGGCGGATGGCGAGAATGCGGGTGACGCTGTCCGGCACGTTCAGACACCCCAGACGATGTCAGCGCCTTCTGCGTGCGAGCGCTTCATCATTTCAACCAGCGGCCAGGCGCGCTGGCGCAGTGAAATGCGATCCGCTGCTGGCTGCGCCTTCGGCTCGGCGGCGGGCGCCTCGCTGCGGGCCGCTTCTTCGGCCGCAATGGCCTGCTCCAGCGCGGCCATCGCAGCGGGCATGGCGGCGGCTTCGATGATGCCGGTGGCGGCGGGCGGCTTGCCGATGATGCGCAGCGCCTGGTCGCCATTCGCGCCGAGCATGATCACGTCGCCAGCCGCCTTCGATTTGAACTTGTAGATCATCGAACCCACCTGCTTGATTGCCGCGGTGGGCGGATTGTGCCCCTGCGCCGGCGGGCCGGTCGCTGCGGTTCAGTGCCTGACCAGGCGAATGTGCTCGCGTGCGGCAGGTGCCCGTGCATTGGCCGATGCGAAGCGCCGCTCGAACTCGCTGGCCTCCAGCGCCGGCGCGCACAGGAAGCCCTGGAACTGGTCGCAGCCCGCGGTGGCCAGGAACTGGCGCTGCGCCTCGGTTTCGACGCCTTCGGCAACGATGTTCAGCTTCAGGGCGCGGCCCATGTTGATGACGGCCTGCACGATGCCGGCATCGCTGGCGTCGTCGGGCAAGCCGCTGATGAAGCTGCGGTCGATCTTCAGCCGCCCGATCGGGAAGCGCTTCAGGTAGCCCAGGCTGGAATAGCCGGTGCCGAAATCGTCGATGGCCAGCTTGACGCCCAGCGCCGCCAGCGCCTCCAGCCGGCGCAGCGCCTCGCGGGCGTCCTGGATCAGGATCGACTCCGTCAACTCCAGCTCCAGCAGTTCGGGCGGCAGGCCCGACTGCGCGATCACCTCGGCCACGCCATCAACGAAATCGGCCTGCTGAAACTGCAGCGCCGACACGTTGACCGAGGTCACCAGCCGCAGGCCGCGCGCATGCCACGCTGCCGCTTGCGCGACGGCGGTGCGCAGCACCCAGGCGCCGATGGCGACGATGAAGCCGCTCTCTTCGGCCACCGGAATGAACTCGCCCGGCGAAACATCGCCGAGTTCGGGGTCGCGCCAGCGCAGCAGCGCCTCGGCGCCCATCACCGCGCCGGTGGCCAGGTCGACCTGAGGTTGGTAGTGCAGGCGAAAACGCTCTGAAACCAGCGCCTGGCGCATCGCGTGGTCGAGCTTCATGCGCGAACGCGGGTCGACTGCTGCGGCGGCTCCGCGCGGGCGGTGGAAGCGGAAGCTGCTGCGCCCGTTCTCTTTCACCTCGCGCATCGCAGCCTCGGCATGGCGCACCAGGTCTTCCGCGCTGGCACCGGCGTCCGGGTGCATTGCGATGCCCACGCTGGCGGTGACGGTGAAGTTCAGCCCGTCGAGCGTGAACGGGCGCTGCAGCACGCTCAGCACGCGGCGCGCGGTGGCCTCGGCCGCCGCCGCGTCGGCCTGGTGCGCCAGCAGCACGAACTCGTCGCCGCCCAGGCGGGCCACGGTGTCGACCTGGCGCAGGCAGCTATTCAGGCGCTCGGCCACGTCGATCAGCACCCGGTCGCCGAAGGCATGGCCGAGCGTGTCGTTGATGTGCTTGAAGCGGTCCAGGTTCAACAGCAGCAGCGCGAACGGGCTGCCGTCGCGCTGCGACAGCGTCAGCGTGAACTCGATGCGTTCGATCAGCACGCGGCGGTTCGCCAGCCCGGTCAGCGAGTCGGTGTGCGACAAGGTGGCGATGCGCTGTGCGGTGGCGATCTGCTCGGTCAGGTCGCGGAACGAATAGACGCGTCCGATCGGCCGGCCCCGGCTGCACTGCGGCAAGGTCACCCGCTCGATGACCGTGCCGGAGTGCAGGGTGAGGGTGTCGGTGGCCTGCAGCATCGTGGCTTCGTCGATGGTGGACAGGCGCCGCATGTAGTTGCCGGGTTCCACCACGCTGCGGCGCATCCAGGCCAGCACGGCGTCGTCGTCGCGGTGGGTCAGCAGCTCGTCGGGCATGCCCCACAGCTCGGAGAACTTGCGGTTGAAGCTGCGGATGTTGCCGGCCAGGTCGGTCACCAAAATGCCGTCGGCGGTCGACTCCAGCGTGGCGCTCAGTTCGGCCAGCCGGTCTTCGAGTTCGTCTTCCACCCGCTGCTGCGCGCTGAGGTCGTGCACCACCACCATGAACAGCCGCCGCCCGGGCGCCACCTGCACCGGGCTGACGCGGCGGATCACGGTCACGGTGCTGCCGTCGAAGCGGCGCACCAGGCTTTTCGATTCGATGGTCTCGGTCTGGCCCGCAGCCACCTCGCCCCAGAAGAAAAGGTCCTCAGGCGTGGCGCACAGCTCCAGTATTTCCATGCCGCGCAAGGACGCGGTGTCGATGCCCAGCAGCACGCTCGCCGCCGGGTTGGCAGCCACCACGCGCAGGCTGGCTTCGTCGACCAGCCACACCGCGTCGAGCGCGCCGTCGATCAGGCCGTCGATCAGGCGCGAAGGGTCCTCCGCGCGGGCGGCCGCGCGGTCGTCCGCCGCGCCGAGCCGAGCCAGTTCGGACAGCTCGGGTGGCGAGGGCGACTTCATGCCATCGCCGCGCTGCGCGAGTCTCGCGCCGGCTCGAAAAAGTAGGCGGTGCGCGGCTTCGGCGCCAGGTAGCCCAGCGACTCCGGCGGCAACGCCAGCGGCTTCATGCTGCGCCGGATGCCCAGGCCCGCCACGTGTTCCAGGTCGATGATCAGCGCGTCTTCACGCGGCACGCCGTGCTCGTGCACCAGCACGCGCGGCTTCAGCGGACGCGAGGAATTGACGCCCACGACGATGGCGAAACGGTCGTTCGTCAGCTGCACCGCCGAACCCGGCGGGTAGACGCCCATCATCTTGATGAAGGCGCCGAGGATGGCGGTGTCGAACTTGTTGCGCCCCTGCGCAAACAGCAGCGCCACTGCCTCGTGCGGCGTGATGGCGCGCGACGGGATGTGCGGGTTGCACAGGTTGTCGAAGCGGTTGACCAGGGCCACGATGCGCGCCGCGATGGTCATGCGGTCGCTGTTCAGCTTGAGCGGAAAGCCGCTGCCGTCGGCGTGCTCGTGGTGCTGCGCCACCACCAGCAGCGCGCCCGAACTCAGGCCCATCTTGCGGCCGTGCGCCACGCCGTGCGCCACGTGCTCTTCGTAGAAACGCGTCTCCGAGCTGCTGAAGTGTTCGTCGCGGTGGCGAATGCGCTCGGGCAGGTCGAGCTTGCCGATGTCGTGCAGCATCGCGCCCACGCCGAGGTCGAGCATGTCGGTCTCGCTGAAGCCGAAACTGCGGCCCATCAGCATCGAGATCACGGTCACGTTCATCGCATGCGCTGCGGCCTTGTCGCCGGCGGTCTCGTTGAGCAGCCGGATGCACAGGTCGCGGTCGCCCAGCATCTTGTCGGCCAGCGCCTGGGTCAGGGCCTCGGCCTGTTCGCGAGCACCCTGCGGCTTCGTCGGCACCATGTCGACCATCGCCTTGCAGGCCTTCGCGGCTTCACCGAACTGGCGCTCGCACACCGCCTGCGCTTCGCGCTGGTCGGTCAGCGCTTCACGGTGATCGAGCTGGGATTGCGCTTCGGCGCTGACGGGAACCGGGGCGGCTTGATCGTCCGGCGGCGCTGCCGCTTCGATGGCGTCGGCTTCGGCGTCCGCATCAGCAGGCGCCTCGGGCTCGCTTTGCTCGGGGCACCAGCGCAGCTTCAAGCCCAGCGCTCGCATGGTTTCGATCTGGCCGTGGCTGCTGATCTTGAAGCTCGACAGCGGAAACGGGTGCGACATCCAGCCGCCATCGAGATGAATGAACATCCCGATGCGCAGGGCCGCGGCGGCGATGGGTTGGGTGTTGAGTGGTTGCTTCATTCGGCAGGGCGCCACACGACAGGCGTGGCGTCCTGCTGGTGTCTTCGGCAACTTGCCGCGCCGACTTGAGGCGCCCCGCCGCTGCCGGCTTATCAGGCAACCTCAGGGCCGAACGTAGGCCCAGCCTTCCTGCTGGCGGCGTACGATCTGCACCACGCCGGCCCGCGCGTAGCGCAGCCCAGGGTGCATGTCGGCCAGGCTGATCTTCTGGGCGCGCATGGTGTTCTCGCAGGCGACCACCGCCACGCCGGACTTGACGACCTCGGTGATGCGCGAATTGGTTGGCGCGTCGAAGCGCAACATGCCGATGCCCGGGCCGTAGGCCACGATCTCGATGTCGACCTTGTCGGCACCCAGTTCTTCCTGCACGTTCTTGACGTTGTTCAGCGCCAGGTTCCACTTTGCCGGGTCGGCGTCACTCACCTGGACCACGATGCGGGTGCGGATGGGCACGTCCTGCGCGCCGGCCAGCAGCGGCCACAGGCAGATCGAGGCAACAAGGGCGATCAGGAATTTGCGCATGGCGGCAGTCTCGGTGGGGGGGGGGTGACGAAAGGCGGGATTGTGGAGGTTCAGCGGTCGATGCGGGTCGACAGCACGATGGCCGAGGTGGTGCGCTCCACGCCGTCGAGGTGGCCGATGCGGTCGATCAGCGCATCGAGCTCGCCGATCGAGTTGGCCGCGACGATGGCGATCAGGTCGAACGGCCCGCTCACCGAGTGCAGCACGCGCAGCCCGGCGATCTTGCGCAGCGCCACCTCGATGGCCGCACTCTGCTTGGGCGCCAGCGTGATCAGCACGTGCGCCCGCACCAGCGAGGCCTCCACCTCGTCGGGCACGCTGATGGTGTAGCCGGCAATCACGCGCTGGCGCTGCAGGCGCTCCATGCGGCTTTGCACCGTGGTGCGCGACAGCTTCAGCTTGCGCGCCAGCTCGGCCGTCGGCGCACGCGCGTTCTCGCGCAACAGCGCCAGCAGGGCCAGGTCTTTCGCGTCGAGCTGGGGTTTGGTCATTTCGCAGCTGCAGGGTGACGATTCGCCGAATTATGCGGTTCATATCGTCGATGCGAGCACTGCGTTTTGCAGTCGCCCCACCGAAAATCAACCCCATTCCACCTTCTGCGAGCGCACCCATCATGAAGAACATCCTGGTCATCGGCGGCGGCAAGATCGGCTCGGTGGTCGCCGACCTGCTGGTGCAAACCCCGGCGCACGATGGCTACCGCGTCACCGTGGCCGACCGCTCGGCGACGGCGCTGGCCGAGGTGACCAAGGCCGGCAACGGGTCCGACCGCCTGACCACGCTGCAGCTCGACGTGACCGACGCCCGCGCCCTGAATGCCGCGCTGGCCGGCCGCTTCGCGGTGCTCAGCGCCGCGCCGTACCACCTGACGGTGAAGGTGGCCGAGGCGGCCCGCGAACTCGGC
>JANNBZ010000016.1:0-9503 GCA_031386065.1 Burkholderiales bacterium | reverse complement strand
TGTCGGGCGGCATGCAGCGCCGCGCCGAGTTGGCCCGCGCGATGATCAACAACCCGGACGTGATGATCCTCGACGAGCCGTTTCGTGGCCTCGATGCGATGTCCAAAGAATTGATGTGGGAGTACTACGCGGGGCTGTTCGAAGAGTCGCACCGCACCAACTTCTTCGTCACCACCGACATCGATGAAGCGATCTTTCTGGCCGACCGGCTGATCGTCATGACCAACACGCCGACCAAGGTTCGGGCCACGCTGGAAGTCAACATCCCGCGGCCGCGCCGGCTGGCCAACACCTTCGACAACGATCACGCCAACCAGATCAAGATGCAGGCGCTTTCGCTGTTGCACGAAGAGGCCATGAAGTCTTTCAGCGGCGGCAGCCGCGCCGCCGCCGATTTCGTTGAAGCCTACTCAAAACGCGGCAGCAGTGATGGCGCCACCAGCGCTGCCGCCAGCGCAGACGCCAGCAAGCTGCCGACGCCCTGAATACAGAACAAATTCCACACGGAGAAAACGATATGAGCAAAAAAGTGATAGACATGCGCAGCCGCCCTTCCTACCTGCATGACTTCTACGGCAAGACGCCCGGCACACCCGAGTTCGAGGTCGTCAAGTGGCTCAACGGGCGCGTCGGCTCGAAGAACGTCGAGCACTTCACGCAGTCCAAAGACCGCCATTCGTTTGTGCGCGAAATCAAAGACACGCGCATCACCGCGTCGGTCATCGTCGGGCGCGACACGCCGGGCATCAAACACTCGAACGACGAGATTCATGCCATCGTGAACGGCCAGAAAGAACTGGTGGGCGTGGGCTCCATCGACCCGCACCGCGTGGGCGTCAAGGCGGCTGTGCTGGAGGTCGAGCGCGCGATCAAAGTGCTGGGCTTGAAGGCCATCAATGTCGAACCCGGCTTCGGCAGCCCGCCGCGCCCCGCCGACGACGCGCTGCTGTTCCCGATCTACGACGCCTGCGACCAGCTTGGCGTGCCCGTGACCATCATGTCCGGGCCAACCGCGCCCAGTTTGGACATGGTGCGCCCGGCAGCGGTGGGCCATGTGGCACGCGCTTTCCCGAACCTGGCCATCGTCTGCTACCACGGCTTTTATCCGTTTGTGGACGAGATCATTGGCGTCGCCTTCCGTTGGACCAACGTCTTCATCGTGCCCGACATGTACGTCTTCGCGCCGGGCGGCAAGCTGTATGTCGAAGCGGCCAACGGCTGCCTGCGCCAACAGATCTTGTTCGGCAGTTCTTACCCGTTCCGGCCCATGGCTCAGTCGATCAACGACTACCGCATGCTGGGCTTCGATGAAGGCGTGATCGACGATGTCATGTTTGGCAATGCGAAGCGCGTGCTGAAGCTCGACATCTAGTTCGCTGGGCGGGACCGGCCTCATGCAGATCAACTCGGGCAGACCCCTCGAAATCCGCCGCGCCGGGCTGGCCGATGTCGCTCAGTTGCTGGCGCTGTACAAGCTGCTCGACATCGAGCCCGAGCCGGAGATGCCCATTGAGCAGGCCTGCAAGCGCTTGCTCGATCTGACGTCGAATCCCGGGCACAGCATCTATGTTGCCGAGTACGGGCAGGTGATCGTGGGAACCTTCGCGCTGATCTTTGTCGGCGGCATCTCGCACGGCGCTCGCGACGCCTGCATCGTCGAGGACGTTGTGGTTGCGCCCGAGCTTTGGGGCACCGGGATCGGCAAACAGATGATGCGCTTCGCCATGCAGAGATGCGCGATTCGCGATTGCTACAAGCTGGTCCTCTCCAGCCATCTCAACCGCAACCATGCACATCAGTTCTACGAGCGTCTGGGTTTCCGCAAGCATGGCTATAGCTACCTGATTGATCGATTTGACGATGATGGGTAGGTCTGTCTTCCGGGCCTCTACTTGGACAAGCGGTATGAACGCTGGCAACTGTAGTCGGTGATGCGAGTCCAGGGCGACCTACCCGGCGGAAGCAAACCGCAGTTCTTAGCCGAGCTGCAGGGGTCACGTTGTGGCCGGACCCCGCTCGACGCCCTCGCTGACGGGGATGTTGAACTCGAGCGGCACGTCGCCCGCACATTGGTCGAGCGACAGGTCGGTGGAGCACGCAGGAGGATGCATCGCTTTGTGATGGCAATTGATGGCGCGGCTTGCCGAAATTGCTCAAAAGTCATCCATAAGGTGGCCAGTCGCCGCGGACAAGCATCGGGAAAAGCCTTTGGCGACAGGTACTTATCGAGGTCTGCGAGGCCCGCCAGCTTACGAGCGGCAAGACGCATGCTCAGCCAGAATATGTTTGCGGTAGCCGCGTGAAACCATTGGAAGTCTGCCAAGCAGCGCCATCCAATGATTTACTTGCAGTCAGCCTAGGGCCGACCTGACACCTCTCCTGACTCACAGCCATACCTCGGCCGGCGCCATCGGCACAGGCCTCGCCGGCCACGAGATCGAAAGCGGGCCTGCGGCGAACCGTTGTTCAAGGCGGCACTCGACCCCTCGACGGCGAGATGGCGGCACCCGCCGCCACCTTCGACCTACAACGCGTGGCGGTAAACGGCGGCTTCGAAGTCGACGAATCCAGGATAGGAAACCGCGTCCTGGAACGGCAGGATCTGCGAACCCCAGAAGCCGCCAATGCCGTTCTTGCGGTCGATCCAATAGAACAGGTTGCCAAGGCCAGCCCAGCTCAATGAGCCTGCCGGTCGCCCGGTGGCTGCGGCTTCTTCGTTGCGCTGAAACGTGTAGCCCCACGTCTTGGTGACGCCCGGGTCGAACTCACCGTCGTTCGACAGCGACGGGATCGACGTCTTCCAGCCGCCGCTGTGCATGCCTGCGGGCAGGCCATTGCGGCACATCGCCTCGACCGTCTCGGCCTTGAGCACGCGGCCGTTCGGGCCGGCGCCGTCGTTGAGGAACATGCGGATGAACTTGGTGTATTCGCCCACGCTGGCGTACAGCCCGTGGCCTCCCATGTCCATCTCAGGCGGTTGCGGCAGCACCAGGTCGGGAAGCGGGGTCAGCTTGCCGTCCTGCGCGCGGTCGTGAAGCGTTGCGCGACGGGCCTGCATCGACTCGCTCAACGTGAACGCGATGTCGCTCATGCCCAGCGGTGCAAAGATTCGCTCTTTGAACACCTCGCCCAACCGCTTGCCTCGCTGCTGCTCGACGATGCGGCCGAGCCAGTCGATGTTGCAGCCGTAGTTCCAGCGCTCGCCCGGGTCGAACAGCAGCACGGTACGGACCGAAGCGAATGTGCTCGACACCACAGTGGGAATGCCCTTTGCGGTGCGGTACTTGAGGTCTTCCTGACTGAAGAATTCGTAGCCGAATCCGGCCGTGTGCAACATCAGGTCGGCCACCGTGATGTCGCGCTTGGGCGCACGCGTGCGCGGCTGGCCGGCGCTGTCGAAACCGTCGAGCACCTGAATCTCGGCGATCTCGGGTGCGTACTTTTTCGCGGCGTCGTCAAGGCGAATGAGGCCTTCTTCGACCAGCTGCATGATCGCCACACCGGTGATCGCCTTCGTGGTCGAGAAGATCGCCATCACCGAGTCGGGCGTCATGGGCTGCGGCTTGCCGAGTTCGCGCACGCCGGCGCAGCCTTCGTAGATATTGCCCTGGCGATTGGTAACCATCGCGACCACGCCTGGCGCACCGCCAGCGCGCCCGGTGGTGTAGCCGAGCACGGTATCGGCGGCGGTTTTGAGTGCCTCGTTCATTGCTGTCTCCTTCGGGTTGAGCGGCCAAGCCGCATGGGTGGGACGGTGTTGACCGATCGAGCGGCTACCTGGCCTGGGAAATCTCCACCTCGGTCATGGTCATGGTCTCGGCAAGCGCGTGCAACTGCTTGCGCAGCGCCACGGAATCGGTTTGCGGCAACTTGGCTCGACACGCGACAAGCTTTTGAACCGCAGCCACCGGCCGGCGCAGCGCCCTGCCGACAGCGGTCAACTCGATTCGCACCATTCGCTCGTCGGCCGAGTCGCGCGTGCGGCTGACCCAGCCGGCCGCCTCCAGCCGCTTGAGCAACGGCGTCAAGGTGCTGGAGTCGAGCTGCAGTGCGTCGGCGAGGCCCTTGACCGTGTGGGTTCCGTCTTCCCACAGCACCAGCATCGCGAGGTACTGCGGGTACGTCAGCCCCAGCTTGCTCAACGGCTCGCGGTACGCGCGGGTGACCGCATTGGTTGCGGCATAAAGCGCAAAGCAGAGCTGGTTTTCAAGCAGAAGGTGTTCGTACGCAGGCACGGCACGGGTCGCAGAGTTCAGAGCGGTTCACTTTGCGTGCGAATCATTGATGTGCGAATCAGTTGATACCCGAACGATGCAGCCTCAGGCCGCCCCGCTGCGGTCATGCGCGTCTTCTTGGTTTGGGAGTCAGCGGCTTCAAGGGCAACAAGCGTTCGGCCTGGGCCATCAGGTTCGAGAGTGCCAACGCCGAGACGTCGGTCTTGCGCAGCGTGGTGGCACCCATCGCCAACGCCAGCATGGCAGCGGCGCACGGTGCGGCTTGCGGTGCGGAGCAGCCCGCACGCACGAGCGTGGCTGTCATCAGCGCACCGACCCGCGCGGTATGGACCCGCGCGAACGCCACCAGCTCGTCGTCTGCGGGGGCCAGTTCTGCAACCGCGTTGACGAACAGGCAGCCGCGCGGCCCGCCGTCGACGTCGGCGATGGTCGCAAGCATGCGCTGCACGGCGGCGCGCGGGTCGGGATGCGAAGCGGCATGTTCGGAAAGCGCAGCAAAGCGCTCGTCGGCGTACAGCCGAACTGCCGCCATCAGCAAGGCATGCTGCGACCCGAAGCATGCATACAAGCTTGATCGGCTGAGGCCCGTCGCGCGGCCGAGGTCGTCCAGCGATGTGGCCTCGAAGCCGCGCTGCCAGAACACATCGATCGCCACGCACAAGGCTGCATCCGAATCGAAACTTCTGGGCCGACCGGGCGGCTGTGTCGGGACTTCAGGGACTGCGGACTTCTTCGGCATGCGATACATTGCGGACCGACTCGACCAGACCCCATCAGGAGGCCGCATGACCGATCCCGCACGCTTCGAACTCTTCTCCTTCTGGCGAACCTCGGCAACCTACCGGGTCCGCGTTGCCTTCAACCTGAAGGGCGTTCAGCCGCAGGAACACAACGTCAACCTCGATGCCGGCGAGCAGCGCAGCGATGCCTTCCTGAAGATCAACCCGATGGGTGCGATTCCGGCTTTGGTTGACCGCGACCCCGGGCAACCACCGACACCGCTGACGCAGTCGCTGGCCATCCTGGAATTTCTTGACGAGACCTACGCTGCGCCGCCCTTGTTGCCCGCTGACGCCCACGGCCGGGCGCGGGTGCGGTCGCTGGCGGCAATGCTGGCGGCCGATACGCATCCGCTGATCACGCCGAGGGTGAAGAAGTACCTGACGACCGCTGGCCACTTCGACGACGCCGCATGGCGCGCCTGGCAGATCCACTGGTTCAGCACCGGCCTGCTGGCGCTGGAGCAGCGCCTGGCCAACGAACCGCAAACGGGCACCTTCTGCCATGGCGACACGCCGACCCTCGCCGACATCTGCCTGGCCAGCATCGTGGTGGTGATGCGCATCTTCAAGATCGAAGTCGCTGGCATCCCGACGGTCATGCGCATCATGGCGGCCTGCGAGCAACTCGACGCCTTCACGAAGGCCGATCCGAGTCGCCAGGTCGGTGCGCCACAAACTTGACTTGCTGTAAGCACCCGCAGAACTGACTGCGGCGACTGCGGCGACACTCGCGCCATGGCGGCACAGTCACTTCCCCGAACGGCCCGGCTCGCAGGCTGGGCGACCTTCGCATCGGTTCTGTTGCTGGCCGGCTGCGCCAGCACACCGCCCGCCGGCGATGCCCGGCCGACGCGCCCGGCAGCGTCTCCCGACCGCGACGGCGCCGACGCCAGCCCGCCGCCCCACCTGGCCGCCGTGCCAGACGCCGAACCGACGCTGGAGCCGATCCGCATCGGCGGGCCGAACAAGCCGTACGCAGTGCTGGGCCAGAGCTATGTGCCGCTGACGCAGGACCGGCCATTCAGCCAGCGCGGCATGGCGTCGTGGTACGGCCGCAAATTTCACGGGCGGCGCACGGCGAGCGGCGAGGTCTACGACATGTACGCGATGACCGCGGCGCACCCGACCCTGCCGCTGCCCAGCTATGTGCGGGTGCGCAACCCGGCCAATGGCCGCGAGGTGACGCTGCGCGTGAACGACCGCGGGCCGTTTCATGCCGGCCGCATCATCGACCTCAGCTACACCGCCGCGCTGAAGCTCGGTGTGCTGCGCGGCGTGGCGCCCGTAGAGCTGGAACGAATCACCTTCGACGACATTCGCACTGGCGCGTGGCGGCGAGGCGCACCGGTGCTGGCGCAAGCCCCTCCGGTCGCGCCGCCGGTGCTCGCGCCCGAGCCACCGCCGCTGCCGGCGGCCGACGTCGAAGTGATGGTTGCCGCGTCGCCCGCGATCTCGCCATCACCGGTGCCGCCCACCGCACCGGCGCGCGGCTTCTGGGTGCAGCTCGGTGCCTTCAGCCAGCGCGACGGGGCCGACACGTTTCAACGGCGCGTGGTGGCCGACGTGGCGTGGCTGGCGCCGCTGCTGGCGGTGTTCAGCGACCCGACGGCCTTTCGCCTGCAAGCCGGCCCGTACGCCAGCCGCGATGAAGCGCAAGGCGTGGCGCAGCGCGTGCGCGAAGCGCTGCAATTGGTGCCGGTGGTGGTCGAGCGGCGCTGAACACGGAAGAGGTACAGCGTCACTGCGCGTGCCACAGCGCCGCGAAGAAATGGCAGGCGCTGCCGCCCATCACGAACAGGTGCCACACCAGGTGCGCGTAGCGCACACGCGAGTCGAACAGGAACACCACCGCGCCCAGCGTGTACAGCAAGCCGCCGGCCACCAGCAACGTCAGCCCGGCGCTGGAGACACGTTCGATCAGCGGCACCGCCGCCACCACCACCAGCCAGCCCATCGCGACGTAAAGGCCGGTCGACCACAGCGGGTGACGCAGCAGGTTGAACAGCTTGGCCAACGTGCCCAGCACGGCCAGGCCCCAGACCACGCCGAACAGCGACCAGCCCCAGCCGCCGTGCAGCGCACCGAGAGCGAACGGCGTGTAGCTGCCGGCGATGAAGAGGTAGATCGCCGCGTGGTCGAGCTTGTTGAAAACCTGTTTCGCTCGGCCCGCCGGCAGCGCGTGGTACAGCGTGGACGACCCGTACAGCAGCATCATCGTGGCCGCGAACACGCACACCGCCACCACGTTGATGGCCAGCCCGCCGCGCGCCACGCAGGCGCTCACCAGCACCGGCAGCGCCGCCACCGCCAGCAAGAAGCCGATGCCGTGGCTGATGCTGTTGGCGACCTCTTCGCCGCGCGTTTGCGGGCGGTCCATCGGAAGCGTGGTTGCCTTCATGCGCAAGTTCTCGGTTCAGCGCCCGCCGGCCACGTCGAGCAGCGCGCCGGTGGTGTAGCTGGCTGCGTCGGACAGAAGCCAGACGATGGCCTGCGCCACTTCGTCGGCGCTGCCGGCGCGTTGCATCGGCAACTGTGCGGCCATGTCGTGCACCCGATCCGCCATGCCGCCGCTGGCGTGGATGTCGGTGTCGATGATGCCGGGGCGCACCGCGTTGACGCGAATGCCCTCGGCCGCCACCTCGCGCGCCAGGCCGAGCGTGAAGGTGTCGATGGCGGCCTTGCTGGCGGCGTAGTCAACGTAGATGCCCGGCGAGCCCAGCCGCGCCGCCGCCGATGACAGGTTGACGATGGCGCCGCCCGCGTGACCGTGCCGTGTCGACATCCTCAGCACCGCTTCGCGCGCACACAGAAAACTGCCGAACACATTGACCGCGAAGAGGCGCTGCCAGCGCGCCATCGTCATCGCGTCCAGCCGCGCCGCCACGTCGACCACGCCGGCGTTGTTGACCAAGCCGCTCAGCGGCGGCATCTGCGCGTCGATGCGGGCGAACATCGCCAGCACCTGCGCCTCGTCGGCCACGTCGGCCTGCAGCGCCAGCGCCGGCACGCCGAGTGCGCGCGCCGCCTGCACCACCGCGTGGGCGGCCGCCGCGTCGCGCGTGAAGTTCACTGCCACCGCGTGGCCCTGGCGCGCACAGGCCAGCACGGTGGCCGCGCCGATGCCACGGCTGGCACCAGTGATCAAGACGGTTTTCATGCGCGCATTGTGCCGCTGGCACGTGACAGGACTGCGTGTTCCCCACGAGGCGCGAAGTGGTGTGGGCTGCTAGATTCGCCGGCACGTCCAACGCCGGAATCGCACCATGCAACGCCGAACCGCTCTCATCGCCTTGCCCGCCCTGGGTGCCTCGCTCGCGCTGCCGCGCTGGAGCCACGCGCAAACGCTGGAAAAACCCAAGCTCACGCTGGCGGTAGGCGGCAAGAACCTGCTGTATTACCTGCCGCTGACAATTGCCGAGAGCCTGGGCTACTTCAAGGCCGAGGGGCTGGAGCTGACCATCGCCGACTTCGCCGGCGGCTCACGCGCCTTGCAGGCCATGATTGGCGGCAGTGCCGACGTGGTGTCGGGTGCCTTCGAGCACACCATCAACATGCAGGTCAAGGGCCAGCGCCTGCGCGCCTTCGTGCTGCAGGGCCGCGCGCCGCAGATCGTGCTGGGCTTCAATCCGAAGACGATGCCCAACTTCAAGAGCGTGGCCGACCTGAAGGGCAAGAAGCTCGGCGTCACCGCGCCGGGTTCGTCGACCAATGTGCTGGCCAACTTCGTGCTCGCCAAGGCCGGGCTGAAGCCGGGCGACGTGTCCATCGTCGGCGTGGGCGCGGGCAGCGGCGCGGTGGCCGCCATGCGTTCGGGGCAGATCGATGCGATGAGCAACCTCGACCCGGTGATCACGCTGCTGCTGCGCTCGGGCGACATGAAGGTGATCACCGACACCCGCGTGGTGGCCGAGGCCGACCGCATTTTCGGCGGCCCGATGCCAGCCGCCTGCCTGTACGCGCCGCAGAGCTTCATCGACAAGAACCCGGCCACCGCGCAGGCGCTGGCCAACGCCATCGTGCGCGCCAACCAATGGATTCAGCAGGCCGGCGCGGGCGACATCATCAAGGCCGTGCCCGAGAGCTATCTGCTCGGCGACCGCGCGGTGTATGTCGACGCCTTCCTGGCCGCGAAGGGCGCGCTCTCGGTCGACGGCATGTTCCCCGACGCCGGCCCGGAAACCGCGCGCCGCGCGCTGGCCAGCATCGACCCGGAGATTGCTGCGGCCAAGATCGACCTGGCGGCGATCTACACCAACGACTTTGCCAAGCGCGCGAATGCCAAATACGCCAAGTACGCCAAGCCCTGACCCCGCGCTGGCGCTGCACGATGTGTCGTGCACCTTCGTCAGCAAGGACGACGCGAGCCAGCGCTACACCGCTGTGCGCGATGTCGACCTCACCGTGGGTGCGGGCGAGTTCGTCGCCGTGGTCGGCCCCACCGGCTGCGGTAAGAGCACGCTGCTGAACGTGGGCGCCGGCCTGCTGC
>JANNBZ010000427.1:0-5246 GCA_031386065.1 Burkholderiales bacterium | reverse complement strand
CGGGAACGGCTGCTGTGCCGCGTGGCACTCGAATGGGCCGCCGCCGCTGCCGCGCCGGTCACCGATGCCTTGTTCGATCTGCATCCGTCAGCCTGGATCGTTGTGCAGGCCGGCGGCGCCGACGTGTTGATCCGCCGCCTGTTGGACCACGACAGCGGCACGCCGTCGCTGTGGATCGACACCGACGCTTTCGTTGACGACCAGCCCACCAGGGCACAGCGGATCAGCGTCGCGGTCTGCGCCGACTTCGAAACCGAAGCGCATCGCAGCGCGGCCGCCGTGCTGGCCCACCTGAACGCGGGCGTGCAGCCGGTGGCGCTGATCGCCCAGGACCGGGCTCTGGTGCGCCGCGTGCGCGCCTTGCTGGCGCGCCAGCAGGTGCCGCTGCGCGACGAAACCGGCTGGACGCTGTCGACCACGCGCGCCGCCGCGTCGGTGCACAGCCTGCTCAACTGCGCGCGCGCCGATGCCTCCAGCGACCAGTGGCTGGACTGGCTGAAGGCCTGCTGCGGCGATGCTGCGTCGGGCGAGCAGCGGGCCGCGCTCGACGCGCTGGAGCGTGGCTGGCGGCGTGCCGGCGTGCGCTCGGCCAGCCTGGGCGATATCGAGCGGCTGGCGCCTGCGGCGGCTGCCCTGCTGCAGGCATCGCGGCAGACGGCGGGGCGGCTGGCGACGCCCGCTCAGCGCGGCCTGATCGCGTGGCTGCAAGCGCTGAGTGCGGCGCTGCGCGACTGCGGCCTGTGGGCGCGGCTGGAAGCCGACGACGCCGGCCAGCAAGTGCTGAAGGCGTTGCACCTCGACGCCTCGACGCTGTTGCGCACCGAAGCCGCCGATGTCGGTTCACTCCCCCTCAGCGCCTTCGTCGACTGGGTCGATGCCAGCCTGGAGGCCGCGTCGTTCCTGCCCACCAGCGACGCGCAGCCGCAGGTGGTCATCACCCCGCTGGCGCAGGCGATGTTGCGACCGTTTGCCGCCGTGGTGTTTCCGGGCGCCGACGACAAGCACCTAGGCGGCGCGCTCGCCGGCAGCGGGCTGCTCAGCGACAGCGAAGCGCAAGCGCTCGGCGTGCCGGATCGCGCCGCGCGGCGGCTGTCGCAGGCGCAGGCTTTCGCGCAAATCCTGCGCGCGCCGATGCTCACATTCCTGCGCCGGCTCGATGACAACGGCGACCCGCTTTCGGTCAGCCCCTTGCTCGCGCAACTGGCGCTGGCGCAGGCCGGATCGAACGAGCCGGGCTTGCCGTCTGCCGCCGACGCGCGCATCGCCCACGTGCGCGCAACCGCACCTGTCGCCCGGCCGCTGCCGCGCGCGCCCGAGCTGCTGCCGCAGCGCTTGAGTGCCAGCGCCTGCGAGGCCTTGCGCGCTTGCCCGTACCGGTTTTTTGCGCTGCGAATGCTGCGGCTTCAAAGCATCGACGAGCTCGACACCAGCGTGCAGAAGCGCGACTACGGCAGTTGGCTGCACGAGGTGCTGCACCGCTTTCACCGCGAGCGTTCGCAACCGCTGCCGGCTGCCGACGAAGCCGCGCGCCTGCATGCAGCCGCCGCCGAAGAGGTCAACGCGGCCGGTCTCGATGCGGTCGAATTTCTGCCCTACAGCGCGAGCTTCGCGCGCTTCGTGCCGCGTTACGTGGTGTGGCTGCATGCGCGCGACGACGACGGCGCGCAGTGGCTGGAGGGTGAACGCGAGCTGACCGCGCGGCCGCCCGCATGGGCTGGCACCGAGATGCACGGCGTGCTCGACCGAGTGGACAGCGTGCCCGGTGTGGACGGCCCGTTGATCCAGTTGATCGACTACAAGACCGGCCAGGCCACCGCGCTGCGCAGCATCGTCAGGCAGGGCGAAGACACGCAACTGGCTTTCTATGCCGCGCTGATGGGCGCGCAGGGCGAGGCGCCGGGCGACATCGCCGCGTCGTACGTGTTTCTCGACGAGGGCGAGAAAGTGGTTGAGCTGCCGCTACCCGATGTGCAAGCCCACGCCGGGTTGCTGGTCGAGGGCATCGGCGTCGACCTGTCACGCCTGCGCCAGGGTGCTGCCATGCCCGCGCTGGGCGAAGGCCGCAGTTGCGATTTCTGCGACGCGCGCGGCCTGTGTCGCAAGGACGACTGGTCCGGCGAAGAGCTGTCTGACGTGCAGGCCGGTTCATGAGCAGCGCCGCCTTTCGCGTCAACGGCGCCGCGGTCGACAGCGCGCGCTTCTATGCGCTGGCCTGCGACCCGCGCCGCAGCGTGGTGGTCGAAGCCTGCGCCGGTGCGGGCAAGACCTGGATGCTGGTGTCGCGCGTGCTGCGGGCCTTGCTCGACGGTGCCGAGCCGCAGGAGATTCTGGCCATCACCTTCACCCGCAAGGCGGCCGGTGAAATGCGCGCGCGCCTGGTCGAGTGGTTGGCCGAATTCGCCGCACCGGCCTGCGGCGCAGAGCACCGCGTGCAGGCCTTGCGCCAGCGCGGGCTGGCCGACGCAGAGGCCCGCGCACTCGAGCCTGCGCTGGCGGGGCTGTACCAGCGCGTGCTGGCGAGCGGTCGCACGGTCGAGATTCGCACCTTCCACGCCTGGTTCTCGCAACTGCTGCGCGCCGCGCCGATGGAGATGCTGGCCGAGCTGGGTTTGCAGCCCGACATGACCCTGATCGAAGACCTGGACGAACACCTGCCCGAGGTCTATCGGCGCTTCCATGCAGCCGTCATTGCCGACCCGGCTGCCCGTGCCGACTTCGATACCCAGGTGCTGCTGCGCGGGCGTTCGCAACTGCGCAAATGGCTGGACACCGCGCTGCAAAAGCGCATCGAGATCGAGCTCGCCGATGTGGCCGGCACGCTGAACGCCAGCGTGCCGAGTGCCGCGTCGCATTGGCCCGCATTTGCCGGGCTGGCGCACCCGACCGAGCACATTCATGCGGCTGCCGTGCGCACGCTGCTGCTGGCGTTGGCGCGGCACCTCGGCGCAGCCAAGGGCGCGGTGCCCAACAAGCAGGGGCGGGCGCTGGAAGTGGCGCTGGAACAGGCGGACGCAGTGATGGCGCTGGCGGGCGCACGCGCCGCGCTGTTCACGCAAAAGGGCGAGCTGCGCAAGAAGCTGGACGCGCCGCAGCTCGACGACGCGGTGGCGTGTCTCGACCACATCCAGCACGCCTGCGACCAGCAGGCCGCGCACGAAGAACACCTGCGCATGACGCGCCTGGCGCGGTTGCTGATCGACCGCTTCGCGGCCTACAAGCGCGCTCGCGGCCTGGCCGACATGCCCGACCTGGAGCGCTGCGCGCTGGCGCTGCTGCGCGACGGCAACCTGTCGGGCTGGCTGCAGCAGCGGCTCGATGCGCGCATCCGTCACGTGATGGTCGACGAGTTCCAGGACACCAGCCCGCTGCAGTGGCAGGCGCTGCATGCCTGGCTGTCGGGCTACGCCGGGGCCGGCGGCGGCAGCAGCGGCCAGGCGCCACCCGGGGTGTTCATCGTTGGCGATCCGAAGCAGAGCATCTACCGCTTCCGGCGCGCCGAGCCTCGGGTGTTCGAAGCGGCGCGCGACTTCGTGCTGAACGGCCTGCAAGGCCATGTGCTGGCCTGCGACCACACCCGCCGCAATGCACCGGCCGTGCTGGCCGCGTTGAACCCGGTCTTCGAGCAAGCGCAGGCGGGCGCGGAGTTTCACGGCTTCCGCGAACACACCACCGACGTGGCCTCGCAGGCCGGCGCCGGCGTCTACCTGCTGCCGCGCACGGTGCGGCCACTGAAGGCGCAGGCGGCTGCCGACGAGCGCGATGCCCTGGTCTGGCGCGACAGCCTGACCACGCCGCGCTACGAGCCCGAAGAAGCGCTGCGCCAGCAAGAGGCGCGGCAGGTTGCGCTGGCGGTGCGCGAACTGGTGAAGCAGCACGCGGTGCCGCCGGGCGACATCTTCATCCTCAGCCGCAAGCGCGCGTCGCTGCGCTGGGTGGCGCAGGAACTGGCCGCCCTGCACCTGCCGAGGGCGGCCGCCGACGCGCTGCCGTTGATGGCGTCGCCGCCGGTGCGCGACCTGGTGGCGGTGCTCGACGCGCTGGCCTCGCACACGCAGGACCTGTCGCTGGCGCAGGCGCTGCGCAGCCCGCTGTTCAGCGTCAGTGACGACGACCTGGTTCAGCTCGCCACAGCAGCGCACACGCCCGGCGCCGGTGGCTGGTGGGCTGCCTTGATGACGCTAGACACGCCCAGCCCCGCGCTGCAACGCGCCCGCGATCTGCTGCGTGCGTGGAGTGACGCAGCACAGCAACTGCCGCCGCATGACTTGCTGGACCGCATCGTCGCCGACGGCGAATTGCGCGAACGGGTGGCCGCCGCACTGCCGCCCGAGCGGCGCGCCGGCGCGCTGGGCGCCATCGACGCGCTGCTCGGCCTGTCGCTCACGCTCGACGGCGCGCGCTACGCCACGCCCTACAACTTCGTGCGCGCGCTCAAGCGCGGCGCCACCCAGTTGCCATTGCCGGCGCAGCCCGAGGCGGTTCAACTGCTGACCATCCACGGCGCCAAGGGGCTGGAGGCGCGCGTCGTCTTCGTGATGGACGCCGACCCCGAGCCGCAGAAGCCCGAGACCGCCAGCCTGCTGGTCGACTGGCCGGTGGAAGCGTCGCACCCGCAGCGCTGCGCCTTCGTTTATTCCGAGTCCGAAGCGCGCTGTCCACCGTCGCTGCGCGACGTGCTTCAACACGAGGCCGCCGCCCGCCAGCGCGAGGAGCTGAACAGCCTCTACGTGGCAATGACGCGCGCGCGTCAGCGGCTGGTCTTCAGCGCCACCGAACCGCACGGCAACAGCGTGGGCCCGTCGTGGTGGCAGCGCGTCGAATGGCTCGCCACGCCATGGTTGCCGGTGCTGCCGGCGGCCGACGCGAACGGGTCGGCCGACGCCGACGCATCGGTGGTCAGCGTATCGGCGCTGCCGCTGTGGACCGGCGCGGGTCGCGCGCCAGAGCCTGATGCAGCCGAAGGGGCGCCTGTCACGCCCGCCACGCCGGCCAGCCGGCTTGGTCAGGCGGTGCACCGCGTCCTCGAATGGGCCGCCACCGCGTCGGCGCCGGCCTTCGCGGCGGTGCGCGAAGCCTGGTTCGAAGCCGCTGCGGCCGAGTTCGGCGCCGACCCGGCCGAAGTGCAGCGGCTGGCCGGCAACATCCTGGCATCGCCCGACTGCGCGCGCTTCTTCGACAGCGCCGGCCTGGCCTGGGCCGGCAACGAGGTCAGCGTCAGCGACGGCGCCGAGCTGCTGCGCCTGGAC
>JANNBZ010000388.1:0-8043 GCA_031386065.1 Burkholderiales bacterium | reverse complement strand
GAATTGATTCGCCGCTGCATGCAGCTCGCCATGGCCGCTCGCGAACTGAAACTGCCGGTGATCGGCACCGAGCAGAACCCGGCCGGGCTGGGGCCGAACGTGCCCGAGCTGAAGGCGCTGTGCAACACCACCGTCGCCAAGTTCCATTTTTCAGCAGCGGCCGAGCCAGGCTTCCTGGCGCTGCTGCCGCCAGATCGTAAGACGCTGGTGGTCGCCGGCTGCGAGGCGCATGTGTGCGTACTGCAAAGCGTGATGGGCCTCATCGCGGCCGGCTACCACGTCAAGCTGGTGAGCGACGCCATCGGCTCACGCCATGCACACAACCGCGAGGCCGCCATCGCGCGGGCCGGCGCGCTGGGGGCCGATCTGGTGACAACCGAGATGGTGCTGTTCGAGTGGCTGCAGACCAGCCAGCACCCGTCGTTCAGGTCCGTCTCGAAGCTGATCCGCTGAGCCGCATTTTCAGATCGTCACCACCACGCGGCCACGCACGGTACCGGCCATCAGCGCATGCGCCTTGGCCACAGCCCCAATCAGCGCCACGTCGTCGATCATGGTTTCCAGCCGGGCCGGGTCCAGGTCTTGCGCCAGCCGGTCCCAGGCCTGCTGGCGCAGCGCCAACGGCGCCATCACGCTGTCGACGCCGGCCAGCGTCACGCTGCGCAGAATGAAGGGCATCACCGTGCCCGACAGGTCTGCACCCTGCGCCAGCCCGCACGCCGCTACCACGCCACCGTAACGCGTCTGCGCCAGCGCATTGACCAGCGTGTGGCTGCCCACCGCGTCGACCACGGCAGCCCAGCGCTCCTTCTGCAAGGGCTTACCGGCAGCCGACAACTCGGCCCGGTCGATGACGTTCGCGGCGCCCAGCGCTTTGAGGTAGTCGGCCTCGCTCAGCTTGCCGGTGGCTGCCGTCACCTGATAGCCCAATTTCGACAGCAGTGCCGTCGCCACGCTGCCGACACCGCCGGTCGCGCCCGTCACAAGCACCTCGTCGTCGCCGGGCTTCACGCCGTGCCGCTCCAACGCCATCACGCACAGCATCGCGGTGTAGCCGGCTGTGCCGATGGCCATCGCCTGCCGGCTGCTGAAGGCTGCGGGCCGCTTCACCAGCCAGTCGCCCTTCAAGCGCGCCTTCTGCGCCATGCAGCCCCAGCGCGTTTCGCCCACGCCCCAGCCGTTGTGGATGAAGGCGTCGCCGGCTTTCCAGTTCGGGTGCGAACTGTCCAGCACCGTGCCCGAGCCGTCGATGCCCGCCACCATCGGCCAGGCACGCACCACCGGGCTCTTGTTGGTGATGGCCAGGCCGTCCTTGTAGTTGAGCGTGGAGTGCGCCACGCTGACCAGCACGTCGCCCTCGGGCAGGTCGGCTTCATCGACAGACTTGATGCCCACGCTGAAACCGACATCGGATTTTTCTAACAAGAGGGCGTTGAACATCGGAGGCCTTTCGAATCAGGGGACGGACGGGCCTGTCTGCCCGTCTGCGCGTGAATTGTCCTCACTCAGCTTGCTGCCCGTTGACAGCCGCGTAGCCGGGTGTTTCCAGGCTTGACCCACATGGCCGCCTCACCTATCCTGCGCGCCATGCCGTTGACCCCCCCTCGCCTGCTGACGCGCTGCCTCCTTGTGACGGCACTGCTCGCAGGCGGCACCGCCGCAGTGGCTGCCCCCGACGAATCGCCCGACCCGGTGCTGCGCCTGCTGGCCGAGAAAGGCTTGCTGCCGAACACGGCCGCGTCGGTCGAATCGCCGCTGGTGCGCCAGGTGCGCGACACCGCGTCCGACATGGTCATCACCGCGATGAACTTCCTTGGCGTGCCGTACCGCCGCGGCGGGTCCAGCCAGGACGACGGCTTCGACTGCAGCGGCTTCACGCGCCATATCTTCGAGATGAGCCTGGGCCGCGTGCTGCCACGCCGGGCCGACGAACAGGCCAGCGCGCCCGGCCTGCTGAAGATCGCACGCGACGACCTGAAGCCCGGCGACCTGGTGTTCTTCAACACGCTGAAGCGCACGTTCTCGCACGTCGGTATCTACGTCGGCGAAGGCAAGTTCATCCACTCGCCGCGACCCGGTGGCGAGGTGCGGGTCGAAGACATGCGCTTCGCCTACTGGCACAAACGCTTCACCGGCGCACGCCGTGTCGACAGCCTGGCGGAAGTGCAGTCGGCCGCGCCTGCGGTGTTGACCGTCGCACGCTGAGCCGGGCACGCGACGGCCGCAGGGCCATGGCGCCCGAAGGCACAATCGGGGCATGGCAGACAAAGTCATTCCCCTGGCGGACCACCGCTACGCCGCCGCCGTGCCGCACATTCCCGCCGTGCTGACACCGCCCACCGGCCTGATCGCCGACACGCTGGCGCGGCCGCTGCGCGACCTGCGCATCTCGGTCACCGACCGCTGCAACTTCCGCTGCAGTTACTGCATGCCGAAGGAAGTGTTCGACAAGCACTACAGCTTCCTGCCGCAGACCTCACTGCTGAGCTTCGAGGAAATCACCCGCACCGCACGGCTGTTCGTGGCGCACGGCGTGCAGAAAATCCGCCTCACCGGCGGCGAGCCGCTGCTGCGCAAGCACCTCGAAGTGCTGATTGCGATGTTGAGCGAACTGCGCACGCCGGACGGCACGCCACTCGATCTGACGCTGACCACCAACGGCTCGGTGCTGGCCAAGAAGGCGCAGGCGCTGAAAGACGCCGGCCTGCAGCGCATCACGGTCAGCCTGGACGCGCTGGACGACGCGACCTTCCGCCGCATGAACGATGCCGACTTCCCGGTCGCCGAGGTGCTGCAAGGCATTGAGGCCGCCGAGCGCGTGGGCCTGGGGCCGATCAAGGTCAACATGGTGGTCAAGCGCGGCACCAACGACGCCGAGATCGTGGCCATGGCGCGGCACTTCAAGGGCTCGTCGGTGATCCTGCGCTTCATCGAGTACATGGACGTCGGCGCCACCAACGGCTGGCGCATGGACGAGGTGATGCCGTCGGCGCAGGTGCTGGAGCGCGTCAATGCCGTCTTCCCACTGCAGGCCATCGGCGCCAACACGCTGGGCGAGACGGCCGAGCGCTGGCGCTATGCCGATGGCAGCGGCGAGGTGGGCGTGATCTCCAGCGTCACACAGGCGTTTTGCCACGACTGCAACCGGGCTCGGCTGTCGACCGAAGGCAAGCTGTTCCTGTGCCTGTTCGCGACCCACGGCCACGACCTGCGCGCCTTGCTGCGCGGCGACTTCACCGACGCGCAGATCAGTGCCGCCATCGGCCACATCTGGCAGCGGCGCGACGACCGCTATTCCGAACTGCGCAGCGCTGGTGTGCCCGACGTCGGCGCGGGCGAGCGCCGCGTCGAAATGCACTACATCGGAGGCTGAACCGACATGCCTGCGATCGACAAGCAAGACATCACCGGGCTGATTTTGGCCGGTGGCCGCGGCAGCCGCATGGGCGGTGTCGACAAGGGCCTGCAGAACCACCTCGGCATTCCGATGGCAATGCACGCGTTGATGCGGCTGGGCCCGCAGGTCGAGCACGTGATGATCAACGCCAACCGAAACCTCGGCGCCTACGACGCCTTCGGTGTGCCGGTGTGGCCCGACGCCCTGCCCGACCAGCCGGGGCCGCTGGCCGGCTTTCTGACGGGCCTGGAGCGCTGTGAAACGCACTACCTCGTCACGGTGCCGTGCGACACGCCCGACTTCCCCGACGACCTGGTGGCTCGGCTGGCCGAAGCGCTGGTCGAAGGCAACGCCGACATCGCGATGGCCGCCACCCGAACCGACGACGGCGTGCAGGTGCAACCGGTGTTCTGCCTGATGAAGGCCACGCTGATTGAAAGCCTGGTCGACTTCACCCAGTCGGGCCAACGCAAGATCGACAAGTGGACGGCGCAACACCGCTGCGTCGAGGTGCTGTTCGACGATGCCCACGCCTTCTTCAACGCCAACACCGCCGAGGAGCTTCGGCAGTTGCAGCAGCGGCATGGCTGAGGCGTTCACGCTGCGGCTGCTGGTGCCCGCTGACCTGCCCGACTACAAGCAACTACGCGACGAGACGCTGGCGCTGCACGCCGACGCGTTCACCTCCGACGCATCCGAAGAACGGCTCAAGAGCGCCGACAGCTACGCCTCGCGGCTGGGCACCACCGACGCCTCGTTCGGCAGCTTCACCCTCGGCGCCTGGGCGGCACAGCGCCTCGTCGGCGCCATCACGCTGCAACGCGAAGCGCGGCGCAAGGCAGCACACGTCGGTCTTGTGTCGGGAATGATGGTGCGCCCTGAGGTGCAGGGCCAGGGCGTCGGCCGGGCCTTGCTGGCCACGTGCATCGCGGCCTGTCGTGAGGCCGCAGGGCTGGAACGGCTGACGCTGTCGGTCACCTCCAGCAACGACGCTGCGGTGGCGCTGTACCGACAGGCGGGCTTCACGCGCTACGGCACGCTGGCGCACGCGATCAAGCTCGACAATCGCTACTTCGACAAAGACCTGATGGTGCTGGCGCTGTGACCACGCTTCAAGAGATTGCCTGCTGCGTCAGCGGCTACGACCCGAACGCACTGCCAGTGGCGCAGGCGCGCGAGTTCATCACGCGGCTGGTGCCGCGCGTCGACGTGGTCGAGAGCCTGCCGATCCGCTCAGCGATGGGGCGCGTGCTGGCGCGCGATATCGTCTCGCGCATCAACGTGCCAGCCAGCGACAACTCGGCGATGGACGGCTACGCGCTGCGTGCCAGCGAGCTTCGCAGTGACGCGCCGACGCTGTTCACCGTGGCCGGCAGCGCCTTCGCCGGGCAGCCGTTCACTGGCGACGTGCCCCCCGGCCACTGCCTGCGCATCATGACCGGCGCGGTGATGCCGGCCGGTCACGACACCGTGGTGCCGCAGGAGTTGGTGCAGGTGGCGGGCGGCGTGGTCAGCGTGCCGCCCGGCGCGGTGCGCAGCGGCGACAACCGACGCTGCGCCGGTGAAGACCTTGCCGTCGGCGAAGCAGCGCTGCGTGCGGGGCGCATCCTGCGTCCGGCCGACCTGGGCCTGCTGGCCTCGCTGGGGCAATCCGAAGTGCCGGTGTTCCGCAAACTGCGGGTGGCGTTTTTTTCCACCGGCGATGAACTGCGCTCGGTCGGCGAGGTGCTGGACGCCGGCTGCGTCTACGACAGCAACCGCTACACGCTGTGGGGCATGTTGCAGCGCCTGGGGGTCGACGTGCTCGACCTGGGCGTGGTGCGCGACGACCCGGCTGCGCTGGAGCAGGCCTTCCGCCACGCCGCCGAGAACGCCGACGCAGTGATCACCTCGGGCGGCGTCAGCGTCGGCGAGGCCGACCACACCAAGCAGGTGATGGCCAAGCTCGGCGACGTGCTGTTCTGGACCATTGCCATGCGCCCCGGCCGACCGATGGCGATCGGCCGGCTCGGTGGCTCATCGAATGAGCGATCGAATGAGCGAGGCGCCATTCTGTTCGGCCTGCCCGGCAACCCGGTTGCGGTGATGGTGACCTTCTACGCCTTCGTGCGCGACGCCCTGTTGGCGATGAGTGGCGCCGCGCCGCAGCCGCTGCCGCTGCTGCGCGTGGCCAGCGCGCAGGCCATTCGCAAGAAGCCGGGCCGCACCGAATACCAGCGCGGCATCGTGTCCACGCCGCCCGACGGCTTGCAGACGGTCAGCCTGACGGGCTCGCAAGGCTCGGGCATTCTGCGCAGCATGAGCGAGGCCAACGGCCTGGTCGTGCTGCACCACGATCAAGGCAACGTGGCCATTGGCGATGCCGTCGATGTGCTGCCGTTCGACGGATTGATTTGAAACGAAGAAAAAGAGAACCGACATGGATTTGAAAGTACCGATTGCCATCCTGGACGAACTGAGCGAATCGGTGATCGAGTCGACCGGCCTGCTCGACCTGGCCAGCGGCGAAATCCGCAACGTCGAATACACCGACTACGACCGTGAACTGATGGGACTGCCGGCCGAAGACCCGAGCTACGAGTTCACCTCGGGCGTGCTGTCCAACGCCGGCCGCGAGGTTGAATTTCGCGTCGAAGTCGACGTGGTTTCCGAGAAATATTCGGTGTCCGCCAGCGAGCTGCTGGAGCTGAAAGGCCGCGCCGCCAAGCTGTTCACTTTGGGGCCGGGCGACACGCCGAACACGATTCCGGTGGCGAAGCGGAAAGGGCGTTGAGGGATGGCGGCCGAGCCGCCGATATGTGTTCAGCAGCGATCCACCTCACGGACCATCTTGCTCAATCTTCACGAATCCGGGCCATCAGCGAGAGCGGATATGCAGCCCACGTCGAAAGCATAAAGAAGATCACGTTGTATCCGATGCCTTCGGACGGCGCGCTGGCAATCGGCGAGTAGAAGAGTGTGGCCAACGCGACTGCGACGACGGCAAACATGATCGACGAGCGATAGCCAACGTCGCTGAAGGCTCGGGAGAAAGAGACGATCCACGGCCATGCGCAGACTGCGAGCATCACCACAACCAGCAGAAGCAATTTCGGCCACTCAGTCATCTGAAGGTTCGAGAACTCGTAGCGGATTGCGGACGTCGACCAGAGCGCGTCGCCAATGATCAAGCCGCTCAGAACGAAAGAAATTGCGACAACAGTAGGTGCGGCGCGCATCAGTGATCGCCAAGCTGGGAGCAACCCGTCGGAGACACGCGATTGCACAGAATGCGCTCATCCGCGGCACGGCTGCTTGAATTCAATCTGCGACTCGCGACACCAGCGGAAAACCAGCTGGTTGGCGAATGGACTCGACTGAAAGGTCGACGTCTAGCTGAGGCCAGTAAAGGTGGTTTTCGCTCGGCCGTTCGACGGTAGAAATTTGCTCGATGGTGGCCTTTCTGAACCATGGGAATTCCGCGAACGGAACCAGCAGTTCCTTGCTCCCAAGAAGCAACCAGAACCCGTGCTTGAACACGTGGGTGACTTCAACTTCCGAACTGACGATGCCAGGCATTTTCAATCTCCGAGATGTCGTCTTCGACCACGACTTGCGCCTCCCGCAGTTGGCGGGTCGACATTCCCGTTTGACTGGCCAACGCAATTTCCGGCGTCAGCCAGAACTTCGCTTCGCCGTCCGGATGCGAGATATGGACATGAATCCGTTCCTCCTCGCGCGAAAAGAAGAACAGCCGAAACGGTCCGTCCCGGAGCACTGTGGGGGCCATGGGGTTGACTGTAGTTCAGGGGGGAAGCGTTGACCAACTTCAACTCGAATACGGCTGTACGAATCACCGCGTCGCCAACCGCTTCCAAGTCTCCACCACCGAGTCCGGATTCAGCGAGATCGACACGATGCCCTCGTCGGCCAGCCAGTCGGCGAAATCGGGGTGATCGCTGGGGCCCTGGCCGCAGATGCCGATGTACTTGCCGACACCTCGGCAGGCGGCGATGGCGCGCGAGATCAGCGCCTTGACCGCCGGGTCGCGCTCGTCGAAGTCGCGTGCCAGCAGCTCCAGCCCGGAGTCGCGGTCCAGTCCCAGCGTGAGTTGCGTCAGGTCGTTGGAGCCGATCGACATGCCATCGAAGTGTTCTAGGAACTGCTCGGCCAGAATCGCGTTGCTCGGCACCTCGCACATCATGATCACGCGCAGGCCGTCCTTGCCGCCCAGCGCGGCGCGTTTCAGGCCTTTCTCGGCCAGCATCTCGGTGACCCGCTTGGCCTGGCCGATGGTGCGCACGAAGGGCACCATGATCTCGACGTTGACCAGGCCCATGTCGTTTCGCACCCGCTTCAGCGCCTCGCATTCCATCGCGAACGCCTCGCCGAAAGACTCGCTGACGTAGCGCGACGCACCGCGGAAGCCGAGCATCGGGTTCTCTTCTTCTGGCTCATAGCGTGAGCCACCGATCAGCTTGCGGTACTCGTTGCTCTTGAAGTCGCTCAGCCGCACGATCACCGGCTTCGGCCAGAACGCTGCTGCAATGGTGGCCACGCCCTCGGTCAGCTTGTCGACGTAGAACGCGCGCGGCGAGGCGTGCCCGCGCGCCACCGATTCCACCGCCTTCTTCAGGTCGAGGTCGATGTTCGGGTAGTCGAGGATC
>JANNBZ010000381.1:0-1844 GCA_031386065.1 Burkholderiales bacterium | reverse complement strand
TGTTGACTTCGATCACACCGGGGTCGGGCGTGACGCGCAACACCGCCAGGCGCGGGTCTTTCGGCGGCTCGTAGCCTTCCAGGATGACGGGCAGTTTCATCTCGACCGCCGTGTCTTCGACCGCCGCGACGAGTTCGAGATAGTCCTCCAGCCGGGACGCGGGCGGCATGAAGATGTAGAGCCGGCCGCCGCGCGGCTCGGCGCTGAGCGCGGTGCGAGCCACCCAGCCGGCCGACTCGCCACGGGCAGGCACGCGCGTCAACGCTGATGCCGACGCGGCCTCGAGGCCAACGTCCGCAGGGACAGCCGGCGCCTGCCAACGCAGCGAGCGATAACCTGGCAGCGGTGCGAAGGTCTGCGTCTGGTCGACCGGATGCACCCACGGCAGATCGCTGTCCTTCGCCCAGGGCTGAGAGTCGAGCGGCAGCCGGTAGCCCAACGCCGAATCGCCGGGAATCAGGTGGCAACGCGGGCCACGCAGAAACCATGGGCCGCTGCGCCAACGCGCTGCCGCACCCGGCTCGCGCGCTTCGTCGCGCGCCAGTGGCAGCACGTGGCCCACCGGTTTGTCGAGGCCTTGCTCGAACACCTTGCGCAGGCGATCACGCTCCAGCGGATCGGCGAGCTTCGCGTCGAAGGGGTCGACGTTGGTCGGCAGCTTGCCCTCGCGCCACAGGTGGTACCAGGTGTCTTCGAACGCCGCGAAGACGAACTTCGACGGCAGGCCCAGTCGCGCGGCCACACCGTGCAAAAACTGTTGTGCCTGCTGTTCGGTGACGCCGTTGTCGACATGCTCGTCAGCCACCAGTTCGGGGTGCGTCCACAGCGGCGTCTGGTCACGGCGCCAGTACAGATTGAGCGACCAGCGGGGCAGTTGCTCGCCGGGGTACCACTTGCCCTGCCCGTAGTGAAGCAGGCCGCCGGCGCCGTACTTCGCCCGCAGTTTTTCCATCAGCTGCGCACTCAGCAGGCGCTTGGTCGGGCCCATCGCCTCGGTGTTCCATTCGGCGCCGTCACGGTCGTCGACCGACACGAAGGTCGGCTCGCCGCCTTGCGTCAGGCGCACGTCGTCGCGCTTCAACTGTTCGTCCACGCGCTGGCCCAGCGCATCAATCGCGGCCCACTGCGCTTCGGTGTACGGCAGCGTCACGCGAGGTGCCTCCCAGACCCGCGTGACCGACATGCGGTGCTCGAATTCGGTCTCGCATTCCTCGATGCCGCCGCTCACCGGCGCCGCAGACGAAGGCTCGGGCGAACACGCGAGCGGAATGTGGCCCTCACCGGCCAACAGGCCCGAGGTCGGGTCGAGGCCGATCCAGCCGGCGCCGGGCAGGAACACCTCGCACCAGGCGTGCAGGTCGGTGAAGTCGATCTCGGTGCCGCTGGGACCGTCGAGCGACTTCACATCGCTTTTCAGCTGGATCAGGTAGCCCGACACGAAGCGCGCCGCCAGCCCCAGGTGCCTGAGCAACTGCACCAGCAGCCAGCCGGTGTCACGGCACGAGCCCGAGCCGTTGACCAGCGTGACCTCGGGCGTCTGCACGCCGGGCTCCATGCGAATCAGGTAGCTGATGTCGCGCTGCAGCCGCTGGTTCAGCGCCACCAGAAAGTCGTTGGTGGGCGTGGGCGTGCGCGCAATGCTGTCGAGGTAGGCCTTGAACGTCGGCGTCAACTCGCCCTTCGCCAGATACGGCGCGAGTTCGGCCGACAACTCGGCGTCGTAGCTGAACGGGAAGCTGTCAGCCGAGGGCTCGAGAAAGAAGTCGAACGGGTTCAACACCGACATCTCGGCGACCAGGTCGACCTCGATGCGCAACGAGCTGGTTTTCTCGGGGAACACCAGC
>JANNBZ010000107.1:0-38938 GCA_031386065.1 Burkholderiales bacterium | reverse complement strand
AAGGACCTCGGCTTCGTGCGTCCCGACGGCAAGACGCTGATCTCGCAGCCGCACCTTCGCTTCGACGACAAGCACATGTGGACGCTCGATCACGTCAAGGGCTTCACGCTCGGCAGCCCGTTGATCGGCTTCCGTGCGCTGACTCCCGAGGGCCGTGAGGCGGCTGCCATCGAGTACCGCAAGGGCTTCAAGATCAATCCGATCTGAGGCACTGAACGGACGTCGCCGCAACCCCGCTTCGGGGTGCGGCGGCGGCAGCAGAAAACCAACGCAGCCAAGGCAGCAAGGGTCAGTCATGTCTGAGAAGAGGGTGCACACCGTTCGTTTCGAGCCTGTTGGTGTCGAAATGGAAGTCGAGGAGGGTGAATGGTTGCTGGACGCGGCCTTTCGCCAGGGCATTGCCGTGCCGCACGGTTGCCGCGAGGGGCAGTGCAGCAGTTGCAAGTGCCTGCTGATCGACGGCGACATCGAGGTGGAGGACTACTCGACTTTCGCGCTGGCCGACTATGAGCGCGAGACCGGTCACATCCTGCTGTGCCGCAGCTACGCTTTCAGCGACCTGACCGTTGAACTGCTGAACTTCGACGAAGACCTGATGCGCCGCGCGATCGCGGTGAAGACCCATGACGGCGTGCTCAGTGCGGTGACCAGCTTGACGCACGACACACGCTTGCTCGAAGTGCAGCTCGAAAAGCCGATGAAGTTCTGGGCCGGTCAGTTCGTGGAGATCGGCGTGCCTGGTGCGGGCGGCGGGGCGGGCGTGGCACGTTCGTATTCGATGGCGAGCACGCAGAGCACACCGAGCACGCTTCAATTCATCATCCGCAAGTACGAGGGCGGCGCGTTCTCTTCGCTGATCGACACGACGCTGCAGCCCGGTACCGCGGTGACGCTGAAAGGCCCGTTCGGCATGTGCTTCCGGCGCGAAGAACGGGCCGGTCCGATGATTCTTGTCGGCGGTGGATCGGGCATGTCGCCGCTGTGGGCCATCTTGAAAGACCACATCGAAAGCGGCGAGCAACGGCCGATCCGTTTTTTCTACGGCGCCCGAACGCGCAAGGACTTGTTCTTCCTGGACCAGTTCGCTGCGGTCTCGGCCCAGCTCACCGACTTCGAGTTCATCCCGGTGCTGTCGCAGGCCACGCCGGAAGATGACTGGCACGGCGAAACCGGATTCGTGCACGAGGCAGTGGATCGCATCCTGCGCGCCCAGGCGCTGAGCGGCGAGCTCGACGCCTACACCTGCGGGCCACCGCCCATGATCGACGCCCTGCTGCCGGTGCTGCAGCGCCTGGGTGTCGCGCTTGACCACACGTATGTAGACAAGTTCACCCCGGCGAGCACCAGCGCGCCGAATCTCGTTCATTGACCCCCGAGGAGACACGCAATGACCACCGCCACCGCTACCCCAGTCGAATACACCGAGTTGAATTCAGGCGCCGCCGGCGCGGCAAAGTTTTCCGGCTCCGACAGCCGCAAGTACAACTACTTCACGCCCAAGGGCCGCAAGGCGACGCACTACGAGGACATGACGCTCGACGTGCAGCCCGACCCGAAGCGCTACCTGCTGCAAGACTGGATCATCAACTTCGCCGACGGCACGCCGACGTACTCCGAGAAATGGACCGCTGCGCTGTCGAGCGATTGGCACGCCTACCGCGCTGTCGATGAAGAGTGGGAGCGCACCCACTACCAGCGCCAGTCGACGATTTGCGGAATGATCGCGCAGGCGGTCGAGAACGGACGCCGCTCGGGCGCACCGGGCCGCTTCGACAAGGCCTGGGTCAAGGTGCTGGAGAAGCACCTCGGGGCCTACAAACACGCCGAATTCGGGCTGGGCACCTCGCTGATGCATGCGCAGCGCTACGGCTACACGCAGATGGTCAACTCGACCATCCTGACCAACTCGTCGTACAAGCTGCGCTTCTCGCAGGACCTGACGCTGTACCTCGGCGACATCGGCCTGGACATCACCGGCTTCGACGCCGAGGTCGGCAAGAAGCACTGGCTCGAAGACCCGATCTGGCAGCCCACGCGCCAGTTGATCGAAACCATCGGCGGCGCAGAAGACTTTCTCGAAAAGTACTTCGCCACCAACATCGTGTTCGAGCCCCTGGTCGGCGAGCTGTTCCGCAGCGGCTTCGTGATGCAGGCCGCCGCCTCACAGAACGACTTCATCACGCCCACCGTCGTCTCGTCGGCCGAAGGCGACTACCAGCGCAACCTGGCCAACACGGTCGAGATGCTGCACATGCTGGTCAGCGACCCGGCGCACTCGGCGCACAACACGGCGCTGTTCAACGGCTGGCTGAAGACCTATGGCGACCTGGCGGTGAAAGCCGCGAAGAACCTGCAGCCGATCTGGTCGCTGCCGCACGTCAAGGTGGCGCAGTTCACAGACGCCTACGCCGCCTCGGTCGATCGCATGAAGAACATTGCGAACCAGCTGGGCCTCAAGTTGCCCGCTTCGATCACCGCTTGAACCCAACACCCAGAGGAGACACCATGTCAGACCACACAGACAACATCTTCAAGGCCTTCAAGGACCTGGAGTTCAAGGACACCGTTTCGCACCAATGCGGCGTCACGATGAACGACAGCGTCGAGGCGCGCGCCATTGCCGAGCTGATGTCCACCAAACCCGGCATCCGCGTCACCTACATGCCGGCCATGATCCGCATCGACGGCGACGGCAAGATCGAATTCAAGATGGACGAGATCGGCGAAGAACTGGGTCGCGAGATGACGGCGCAACTGTTCGAAATTTCCACCTCCACCCACTACGGGCGGATGGTCACGGTCGACGAGAACACCGTGGTGCTGTTCGGCGACATGAACGCCGCGATGGCCTACGTGGCTTACGCATAAGGACCGACACATCATGTTCAAAACCGCTTCCGGCGAAGAGATCTTCGTCATCGACGGCCATGTCCACAACTGGAACGCCACCAAGGCGAACCAGAAGAACGTGCACGGCGAGCAGTTCATCAATTGCTTCTTCGCTTACCACTCCTTCCTGAGTCCGAAGGAAAAGCTGTGGACGCGCGAGAAGTTCGACCAGTACGGTGGTGAACAGCTCTACCAGGACCTGTTCGTCGACGGCCCCGACGACATGGCGATCTTCCAGCCGACCTACCTGAAAGACTTCTACGTCGACGGCTTTAACACCACCGAACAAAACGCGGTGTTGAAGGCCAAGCACCCGAACCGTTTCATCCTCAACGGCGCCTTCGATCCGCGCGACGAAGCGGCCGGTCTGGCGGCATTCGAGGAGCTGGTGGCGACGCACAAACTGAAGGGCGTGAAGCTCTACACGGCGGAGTGGAAGGGTGCCAGCCGCGGCTACAAGCTCAGCGATCCGTGGGCCGAGAAGTACCTGGCGCTGGCCGAAAAACTGGGCGTGAAGAACATCCACGTTCACAAAGGCCCGACCATCCTGCCGCTGGACCGCGACGCCTTCGACGTGGCCGACATCGACATCGCTGCGACCAACTTCCAGGACCTGAACTTCATCGTCGAACACTGCGGCCTGCCGCGTCTCGACGACTTCTGCTGGATAGCCACGCAAGAGACCAACGTCTACGGCGGTCTGGCCGTGGCCCTGCCTTTCATCCAGAAGCAGCCGAAGTATTTTGCGCATGTGCTGTCGCAACTGCTGATGTGGCTGGGGCCGGACAAGCTGCTCTACGGCAGCGACTACGGCATCTGGACGCCCGACTGGATGGTCAAGGCCTTCATGGCCTTCGAGCTGCCCGACGACATTGCGAAGGAAACCGGCGCGGTGCTCGATCTGGAAGCCAAGAAGAAGATCCTCGGCCTGAACGCGGCGCGGCTGTACGACATCGACATCGCCGCGCAAAAGAAGTTGCTCGCCAAAGAACGCGTGCCGGCGCGAATTGCAGTGGCGGCCTGAACGCCATGGCACCGGTGCGCGTCAAACCCGCCCGCTTGGAGCAGGTGCAAGCCTGCCTGGCGACGGTGATGGACCCCGAGCTCGACGAGTCGGTGACCGAGCTCGGCTTCATCACCGAGGTCGAGTTGCTCGGGGGCGGCCAGGTGCACATCGGCTTTCGGTTGCCGACCTACTGGTGCGCTGCCAACTTCGCCTTCCTGATGGCCGACGACATGCGCCGTGCGGTCGAGGCGCTGCCCTGGGTGACACGGGTTCAGGTGCAGTTGCACGAGCACATGTACGCCGAAGCGATCAACCAGGGCGTCAGCGAAGGTGCCGGCTTTCAGGCGGCCTTCGGCGCGGCGGCCGAGGGGGGTCTCGACGCCTTGCGCCGCACGTTCTTGCTGAAGGCGTTTCAGCGCCGCCAGGAGGCGTTGTTGCAGCACCTGCTCGACGCGGGCCATGCGCCGGCGGCGCTGGTGGCGTTGAACATCGCGGCGCTGCGGCAACTGCCGCTCGACGCCGAAGGCGAAACGTTCGTCGAGCGCTACTTCGCGCGGCGTGACCTGGCCGGCGGCGGCGACCTTGCTTTCGTCGACAGCGAGGGCCATGCTATCGCGGCCGAGGCGCTGCTCGGCCACCTGCGCGGCCTGCGCCGCGTCGGCATCAATGCCGAGTTCAACGGCGCGCTGTGCCGCGGCCTGCTGGCCGTGCGCGACGGCGCAGTTCAAGCGCAGCCGATCCACATCGTGCGGCCACCGACCGAGCGAATTGGAGTGTCGTAAAACGTGTTCATGTGATCTACAAACAAGGAGACAAGATGTCCGCACTCATTGCACTCGCAGTTTCGATCGGCGTGCTCGCCGTGGTGGCAACCTTTCTGGCCCTGGGCCCGCTGGCAGCTTTCAATGTACAGATCTGGCAGATCTTCATTGCCTGGGCCTGCTTCTACCACTCGGGCGGCAAGACCGATGGTGCACAGAAGACCGTGATCTGCATGAGCTTCGGCGCCGTGGACGGCATGCTGTCGGTGCTGCTGATCGGGCAACTGGGCGCGCTCGGTGCGTTGGCGGCTCCGGTGGCGGTGGGCATCGGTGCGGCGGCTATTGTGCTGGCGGCCCACATCGGCGTGTTGGCGACGATTCCGGCCTCGGTTTATGGCTTTGCATCGGTCGCCGGGTTGATCCTGTTGAAAGGCCTGTCACCTGTCGAGGCGATCGGGCCGACCGTGGCCTCGATCATCCTGGGCGCTGCATTCGGTTGGATTTCAGAGCAGGTCGCCGGCAAGTTGACCAAAGTGACCGTGATTCCCGGCGCCAGCGCTGCGCCGGTGCGCTAGCCCACTGTCGCTGGCAGGGTTTGGGGGTTTGTCCGGCGGTCGGGCTGCCCCCATGAAAGCCCTTGCGTCACGATCGGGCGCTTGCTCGATGGATGCGTCCCATACTGAGACACAACGCGCTGACACAGTGCAACACAGCGCCTTGCGGCCCCGGGGCGTTCGCGTGCTCTAGGGATATGGAGCGCTGGTATGCGAATCGCATTCACAGCTCGAGCCCCGAAGATGGTGCGGCCACCCACCACTGAAATGTCCAGGAGACGACCCCATGCCCAACATCATGTTGCACGACGATGACGCCCGCCAGGCCCTCGGCCGCGGCGTTGCCAAGATGGCCCGCGCGGTGCGCGGCACCCTCGGCCCGCGCGGAATGAACGCGATCATCGACCGCCCCATTGGCACACCCATCATCTCGCGCGATGGCGCCAGCATCGCCGCCGAAATCGAGCTGGAGGACCCGTTCGAGAACATGGGCGCGCAGGTGTTGCGCGAGGTCTCGAAGCAGACCAACGTGGTGGCGGGCGACGGCACCACCACCGCCACCGTGCTGGCCGATGCGCTGGTGCAGGACGGGCTGGCCTGCCTGGCCAAGGGCGCCAATCCGGTCGAGCTGGTCGAAGGGCTGGAACTGGCGGTCACCGAAGTGATCGCCGCACTCAAGCGCAGCGCCAAACCGCTCAGCGGTGGTGACGAACTGCGCGCGGTGGCGATGGTCGCCGCCAACGACGACCCGACCGGGCTGCTGGTGGCCGAGGCGCTGGAACGCGTCGGTGCCGACGGCATTGTCGATGTCGATTACGGCAGCACGGTGGAGACCCAGCTCGACATCGTCGACGGCATGGCGTTCGACCGTGGCTACCTGTCGCACCACATGATCACCGACGTCGAGAAGATGCAGGTGGTGCTCGACAACCCCTACATCCTGATGACCGACCAGCGCCTGCTGACGCAGGAAGAGCTGACCGCCGTCATCGCGCTGGTGGCCGACTCGAAGCGGCCGCTGCTGGTGATTGCCGAAGAGGTGGCGCCGGTTTGCGTGATCGGCTTGCTGACCTGGCGCGACAAGGGCGGCCCACCGGTGGCGGCGATCCACCCGCCGGAGTACGGGCACTGGCGCAAGGCGGCCCTGGAAGATCTGGCCATCCTGACCGGTGGGCGGGTGATTGCGCGCGACCTGGGCGGCAGCATTGCCAATGTGGAATTGCGAGACCTGGGGCAAGCGCGCCAGGTGCGCATCTCGTCAAACCAGACGGTGGTGACGGCGGGCAACGGCGACCCGGCCATGATTGACGCGCGTCGGGTGCAGGTGGCGCGCCAGCACGAGCTCGCGCCCGAAAACATCGAGCGCGACAAGATCAAAGAGCGTCTGTCCAAGCTGTCAGGCGGCACCGCGATCCTGCTCGCCGGTGGGGCCACGCCGGTCGAGCAAAAGCGCCGGCTGCACCTGATCGAAGACGCCATCAACGCCGCCCGCGCGGCCATCGCCGAGGGTGTGGTGCCGGGCGGCGGGCTGGCGCTGCTGCGGGTCGCGCGCGAGCTCGACAGCCTTGCGTCTCGCACCGAAGGCCACGTGCAGAGCGGTGTCAAGCTGCTGCAGCGCGCACTGCACCAGCCTTCGCACCACATCGCTGCGAACTGCGGGCTGGACCCTCAGGTGGTGATGCGCAAGGCACTCGACGCCAAGCCCGGTTTCGGTCTTGATGCGCGCAGCGGCCAGTTCGTCGATCTGGTCGCTGCCGGCATCATCGATCCGGTCAGGGTCAGCTACAGCGCGGTGCGCAACGCCGCCTCGGTGGCCGGGCTGATCCTGACGACGCAAACCCTGATCGCCAAGAAGCCGGACCATGTCGATCCGACGGCCGGACCGGCGCTCGGCGGCGGCGCGGAATTGCTGGGGCGGAAATGACCGCGCGTCACGGCCGATTCAGGCGCCCGCTCGGTGGGTTGATTGGCGCTGGCGGCTGGGCCGTGCCGATCGGCGAAGCCTTGTCGCCCGGGCTGCGGTGAAACACAGCGCGGGACAACGCAGGTGACCAACCTCGAGCAGACCGTCGACATGCGCTTGCGTGTGCCAGGGCGCTGGCGCATGCTCGGTTTCTTCGGGCCGGCGGCGATGATCAGCGTCGGCTACATGGACCCGGGCAACTGGGCCACCGACCTCGAAGGCGGCGCACGTTTCGGCTACCAGTTGATGTGGGTGCTGCTCGCCTCCAACCTGATCGCGATGGTGCTGCAGAGCCTGGCCGCACGGCTGGGCATTGCCGGCCGTGTGGATCTGGCGCAAGCCTGCCGCGCCCACTACGCACGACCGGTGGCGCTGGCGCTGTGGCTGCTGTGCGAAGTGGCCATCATTGCCTGCGATCTGGCCGAGTTGCTTGGCAGCGCGATCGCGCTGAACCTGCTGTTCGGCCTGCCGCTGGCCTGGGGTGCGCTGATCACCGGCCTGGACGTGATGCTGATCCTTGCGCTTCAGCACTACGGCATCCGCAAGCTGGAGGCCATCGTTGCGGTGCTGGTGCTGACCATCGGCGGCTGCATGGCAATTGAACTGGTGCTGGCGAAGCCGGTCTGGGCTGCGGTGGCCGGTGGTTTCGTCCCGAGGCTGGACGCGGCCAGCCTGCTGGTGGCCGTCGGCATCCTCGGTGCCACCGTGATGCCGCACAACCTGTACCTGCATTCGTCGCTGGTGCAGACGCGGCGCATCCACGCGCACGATGCCGGCAAGCGCGAAGCGATTCGCTACAACCTGTTCGACACCGCCGTGGCGCTCAACATCGCCTTCGTCATCAACGCAGCGATCCTGGCGCTGTCGGCCTCGACCTTCTTTGCGCACGGCATCGTGGTGACCGAATTGCGCCAGGCGCACGAGTTGCTCACGCCGGCGCTGGGCACCGCGCTCGCATCGACCGCCTTCGCCGTCGCCCTGCTCGCTGCCGGGCAAAGCTCGACCATCACCGGCACGCTCGCAGGCCAAGTGGTGATGGAAGGTTTTGTGCGACTGCGCATGAGCCCGATCAAGCGCAGGCTGTTGACGCGAGCGATCGCCATCATTCCAGCCGTCGGCGTGCTGTTGGTCGCCGGCGAAAGCGGCGTGTTGCAGTTGCTGGTGCTGAGCCAGGTGGTGCTCAGCCTTCAGTTGCCGTTCGCGATCGTGCCGCTGATTCGCTTCACCAGCGCGCCGCGCATCATGGGCACGTTTGTCAGCCCGCCGTGGCTGCGCCGCATCGCGGGCGCCGCTGCGCTGCTGATCATTGCGCTGAATTCCTGGCTGGTCGTGCAGTCGTTGACGCCGGCTGGCGCGGGTGCAGGGCAGCTCGTCATCGGTCTGGTTGCCTTGCTGTGCAGTGGCTTGTTGGTGTGGGTTGCAATTGCCCCTTTGCGCTTCGCACCCCAATGTATGCCAGCGCACACAATCGATCCATAATTCGACGATTAGATAAGTCAAGCAGTGTGCACTGGCCATGTTTTTGGGCCAGCTTATTTGACGATGGCAGTGCCGGGCCTGCGCGAAAAGAGCGTGAGGCAAGGCATTGAGGGAGACATCCATCCATCCGAACCACACCATGGGCGGTCCGCTGGCCGCTCGGAACTTCGGCGGCGTGCCCGCGCTGATGCAGGAGTCCACTGCAGAGCGGCAGGTCATGATGGCCTGGGAGAACTTTGTCACCGGGGTGCCGCTTGCGGCCACTGCGGTGTCAAAGCTCGTGCTGTCTTCATGGCAGCGAAGTCTGCGCGCGGGCGTCGAGCCTGGCACACGACTGGCCCCGCTCGTGACCGGCGGCGACGCCCTGGAACAGCTGCGCCGCAACAACCAGGACTTGCTGTGGGCGGCGCAGGGCCTGTTCGTCACATCGGCGCATCTGCTGGCGAGCTCGGGCTCGATCATGCTGCTGACCGATCCGAACGGTGTGGTGCTGGAAGTGGCGGGCGACATGCACACGCTCGAGTCGGCCCAGGACGTTCACCTCGTCGAGGGTGGTCACTGGCACGAAAGCGTGGTCGGCACCAACGGCATCGGCACCGCGCTGGCCACGCGCCAGCCGGTGCAGGTGCACGCCGCCGAGCATTTCGGCGAGGGCATCAAGCGCTGGACCTGTGCTGCGGCGCCGGTGTTCCTGCCCGGGACCGAGCAGATTCTTGGCGTGATCGACATTTCCGGGCCGCCTTCGACCTACCAGCGCGGCAACCTGGTGCTGGCCCTGGCCGCCGCACGGCAGATGGAATCCGTGCTCGCCGAACGCACCAGCCGCGAACATGTTCATTTGCTCGAAGCGAGCATGAAGTTCGGCGCATCCAGCGGCACGGCGGCGATGTTGGTGATCGACCGAAATGCAAAACTGATTCACATCAGTGGCAGTTTGCCGGTTCTCGAGTGGCGTCTGGGCACCTGCCTGCCGGGGCTGGAACCGGGGCGTGACGCTCAGGAGTGGGCACGTCACCTGCCGCCCACGCTTCGACCCGAATGGCTGCACCCGGTCCGGGTCAACGGCAAGGCCATCGGCGCACTGCTGGTGATGCCGAAACTCTCGCGCCTCATGGCAGCGAGTCCGCCGCCGACCGTGTTCGCCGCGAGCCGCCATGGTGAGTCTGAGATCGATCCTTCGCGCAGCGATTTCGCCAACCTGCTGGGCGTCAGCCAGGGACTTCGAACGGTGATCGACCGGGCGCGCCTGCTCAGTGGCCGACGTGTTGGCGTGTTGATTCAGGGCGAGACCGGCGTTGGCAAGGAACTCTTCGCGCGCGCGATTCACGGCGACGAGCAACGCAGCGGCCCGTTCGTCACCTTCAACTGCGGCGCGACTTCACGAGAGCTGATCGGCAGCGAGCTTTTCGGCCATGTGCGCGGCGCCTACACCGGAGCCACCAACGAAGGGCGTGCCGGGCGCTTCGAGCTGGCACACGGTGGCACGCTGTGCCTCGACGAGATCGGCGAGCTGCCGCTGGATTTGCAGCCGGTGCTGTTGCGCTGCCTTGAAGAGGGTGTGATCTGTCGCCTCGGCGAAGCGAAGCCCCGCCGCGTCGACGTGCGCTTGTTGGCCATGACCAACCGCGACCTGCTGAAGGAAGTCGAGGCCGGACGCTTCCGGCGCGACCTTTATCACCGCATCAGCGTGACCTGCATCCGGGTTCCGCCGCTGCGCGAGCGCAGCTGCGACATCGAGTTGCTGACCGAGCACTTCAATCGCAGTCTGGCCGGGCGACATCGGCTGTCCTGCCGCAGTTTCGGGCCTGCGGTGATGGCCGCGCTGTGCGCCTATGCATGGCCCGGCAACGTGCGTGAGCTGCGCAACGTGGTCGAGAGCCTGCTCCTCACGTCGAACGAAAGCGTGGTCGACTTCGCCGAGCTCCCCGAGGAAATTCGCGCGGCAGGTGATCACGATGTGGGCATGGCAACCGCGGCCGTCGCGACCAGCCTGGAGGAAGCCGAGCGCCTGGCCATCGTCAGTGCGGTGAAAAAAATGCACGGCAATCTGGCGCAGGCCGCGCGTTCGCTCGGTGTGTCCAGGAGCACCCTGTATCGAAAGGTCGAGCGCTACCACCTCGAAAACATCACCGGGCTCGGCGCCGCGACGGATGGGCCCGGCGAGGTCTCGCGCTGACGCGTCCGCGCCCGCGCCGGCGACAAGCTGACTTTGCAGAAACCCGCTGCGCCGATGCTGCCGATGCACGTCGACGTCGCGCTGGTCAGGCTCCGCGCACTGATGCAACAGGTGTTCAGCGGCCCCCCACCTGGCCTGTGCGTGCCTTGATGAAGTCGACGAAGACGCGCAGCTTGCGCGGCATGTGGGTGCGACTGGTGTGGTACAGAAAAAAGCCGCCGAAGGTGGGCCACCAGGGCTTCAGCAGCGGCAACAAGGTGCCCGCGTCGAAGTCGGCCTGCACCACGGCCTCGAAGGCGCAGCCGATGCCGGCGCCCGATCGGGCGGCGGCTACCAGGAAGTCGCCGTCGTTGCACAGCAGCGAGTCGGTCGTCTCGACCTCGAAGATCGATCCCTTGCGCGCGTACTCCCAGCGGTAGGGCGCGCCGCCGGACAAGCGCGCATTCAGGCACCGGTGATCGCTCAGGTCGGCCGGCAGCTTCGGCGCCTTGTGGCGTTCGAGGTAGCGGGGTGCGGCAAACGTCGCCAGCCGCTGCTGGCGGCCCAGCGGCACGGCCACCATGTCCTGCGCCAGCAATTCGCCCAGGCGAATGCCCGCATCGAACTGGCCGCCCACCAGATCGACCAGGTCGTTGTCGCACTGGATGTCGAGCAGGATGCGCGGGTAGGCGTGGGTGAACTCCGCCAGGTGCGGCAGCAGCGTGATGTCGGCCGCCGCCCGCGACACGTTCAGCCTGAGCACGCCGGCCGGCGCATCGCGCGCCTCGTCGAGTGCGGCCACGGCGCCGGCCAGCGCCTTCAGTCCGGCCTCGGCCTGTAGCAAGAACCGGCTGCCGATCTCGGTCACGCCGACGCGCCGCGTGGTGCGGTCGAGCAGGCGAACGCCCAGCCGCGCCTCCAGCGCGCGCACCGTTTGCGACAGCGCCGAGGGCGACAGGCCCAGTTCGACGGCGGCGCGCGTGAAGCTGGCGTGGTGGGCGACGCGGGTGAACGCCGAGATGGCCGGCAGCAGGTCAGGGCTCATCGCCGGATTGTGAAGCGATGCTTCAAGGCCCACGTGGCTGCAGCCGCTTTTTCCGGCGGGATCGCGGGGCTATCGTGCTGACTTGGTCGATCTGCTGTTGGATCGATTCCCCTCACCGAGCACGCACGCATGCCACGCAACCCATCCGCATCCACCGAATTCAACACGCTGGGCCGATCGGGCCTGGTCGTCAGCCCGTTCGCGCTGGGCAGCATGACCTTCGGCACCTCGCGCTGGGGCACGGCGGACGACGTGTCGAGCGACATCTTCAACGCCTATGTCGACGAGGGTGGCAATTTCGTCGACACCGTGATGTGTATGCCGGTGGGCGCAGCGAAAAATTGCTGGGCGAATTCATCGCCGCGCGAAAGCTGCGACACAGCCTGGTGCTGTCGACCAAGTTCGGCTTTCATGGCGGAGAGCCCGGCAACACCAACGGTGGTGGCAGCGGACGCAAGAACATGCAGCGCGCGCTCGAGGGTTCGCTGCGGCGCCTGCGCACCGACTGCATCGACCTGTACTGGCTGCACGCCTGGGACCGGCTGACACCGGTCGAGGAGGTGTTGCAGTCGCTGGGTGATTTGGTCCGGGCCGGCAAGATTCGCTATTTCGGGTTCTCGAATGTGCCGGCCTGGTATGCCGCGAAGGCGGCCGCGCTGGCCAGCGCGCATGCGGTGCCGGGGCCGGTCGCATTGCAGCTCGAATATTCTCTGGTGGAACGCAGCGTCGAGCGCGAACACCTGCCGGCGGCGCGCGACGCGGGTCTGGGATTCACGCCCTGGAGCCCGCTGGCCGCCGGCTTCCTGAGCGGCAAGTACCGGCGTGACGATGCGCAGGTGATCGGCGCCGGTCGCTTGGCGGGCAGCAACCCGTTCGGCAACAGCAAGTTCACCGACGAGAACTGGCGCATCCTCGACGCGCTGCGCGAGGTCGCGCTTCAGGTCGATCGGCCGCCGGCACAGGTGGCGTTGGTGTGGACGTTGGCGCAGACCGGGGTCACGTCGTTGATCCTGGGCGCGCGCAGTGTCGAGCAACTGAACGACAACCTCGCCGCCGGCGGTCTGCGGCTGAACGCCGAGCAGATGCGCCGGCTCGACGCCTGCAGCGCGCCGGCGCCCGCCACGCCCTACGCCATCTTCGCGGACGAGGTGAACCGCGCCATCTTCGGCGGCGCCAGCGTTCGCGGCTGGGCCGGTTGATTGTTGCGGCCAGCGGTGCGGCCGGCGTTGCGCAAGCTCACCAGGCGGCGCCGAACTGTTGGCGCAGGGCTTCGATCTGGTCCTCGCCCAGCGGCGCGGGTGGCGGCTTGCACAGCAGCCACAGCCGGGCGGTTTCTTCCAGCTCTTCGAGCACCGCACTCGCCTGCGCCGGCGAGCCGTGCCACACGTTCGGGCCCAGGCGGTCGAGCAGCACCGCGTGGATCGGCGTGCCGCGCGCGGCCATGGCCTCGATGCGCCGCGCCACCTGTTCGCCCGCCTGCGCGTCGCCCGGCCGGTGGTACGGGATCAGCGGCACATGGCCGACCTTCATCACGAAGTACGGTGTGATTGGCGGCAGCACGTCGTCGACACGCCACACGCCTTGCAGCGTCAACGCGACCAGGTGCGTGCTGTGGGTGTGAATGACGCAGCGCGCGTCGGGCGCGGCGCCGTAGATGCGCCGGTGCAGGGCCAGCGTCTTGCTGGCCGGGTCGCCTGCGGTCTGCCGGCCCTGCGCGTCGAGCCGCGCCAGGCGGGCCGGGTCGAGCGTGCCCAGGCAGGCGTCGGTGGGCGTGATCAGAAACCCGTTGTCCAGCCGCACGCTGATGTTGCCGGCGGTGGCATGCACGTGGCCGCGCTCGAAGAGGGAGCGGCCGACGCGGCAGATCTCGTCGCGAAGCAGGGTGTCGCGGGTCACAACAAGTCGAAGGCGCGGGTGAAGAAATCGGAGTTGCCGAAGTTACCGGACTTCAACGCCAGGTGCAAGCCGCTGCCGCCGGGGAGCGCCGCGTGGCACCACGGCACGCCGGGGTCGATCTGCGGGCCGATGCGCAACTGCGTGATGCCCAGCGCCTGCACGCAGGCCCCCGAGGTTTCGCCGCCGGCCACCACGAGCTGCGCCACGCCGGCGTCGACCAGGCCGCGCGCCACCCGCGCCAGCGTGTCCTCGACCAGCGCACCGGCGCGCTGCGCGCCGAGCTGCTGCTGCACCGCGCGCACGACGGCGGGCTCGGCGGTGGCATACACCAGCACCGGCGCGGCGCCCAGATATGGGCGGGCCCAGGCCAGTGCTTCGGCCGCCACGTCGTGGCCCGCCGCCAGCCGCAGCGGGTCGACCGCGAAGGCAGCGCCACCGGCTGCGATGAAGGCCGCGACCTGGGCGTTGGTGGCCACCGAACAACTGCCCGACACGATGGCCCGCGTGCCGTGCGCCGGTGGCAGTTGTGCGGCCTGCGGGTTGGCTGCCAGGCCGTGCAGCGCGGGGATGCCGATGGCCAGCCCCGAGCCGGCCACCACCAGTTTCAGCGCCGCCGACGCGCTGGCCAGGCGCCGCAGGTCGTCGTCGTTCACGCCGTCGACGATGGCGATGCTGACGCCTTCGTCGTGCAGCGAGGCCATGCGCTGGGCGATGGCCAAGGCGCCTTGCGCCACCGTGCGGTGGTCGATCAGCCCGACGCGCCGGCCTCGTTCGACGGAGAGTTGCGCTTGCATCACGCGAACCAGGTTGGCGTCGGTCATCGGCGTCAGCGGGTGGTCGCGCATCGGGCTGTCCGAAAGCAGCAGGTCGCCGACGAAAAGGTGGCCCTTGAACACCGTGCGGCCGTTCTCGGGAAAGGCCGGCGTGACGACCACGAACGCCGCGCCCAGTTCGTCCATCAGCGCCTCGGTCACCGGGCCGATGTTGCCCGCGGGTGTGGAATCGAACGTGGAGCAGACCTTGAAATAGATCTGCGGCGCGCCTTGTGCGCACAGCCAGCGCGCAGCCGCCAGCGACTGCGCCACCGCATCGGCCACCGGCGCGGTGCGCGACTTCAACGCCACCACAACGGCATCAGCGCCCGTCACTGGCCCGGTCGGCACGCCGACGGTCTGCACCACGCGCATGCCGGCGCGCACCAGGTTGTTGGCCAGGTCGGTGGCGCCGGTGAAGTCGTCGGCAATGCAGCCCAGCAGCAGGCTCATGGCGAACTGCGCACGTAGCGGCAGACTGCTTTGCTGGCCACCCACGGCGCACTGGTGTCGTTCATCTGCAAGAAGTGGGCTGACTGCAAATGCGCCTGCACGGCGGCCTCGTCTGCGGGTGGATGTGGAACGTGACGACCAGGGTTTGCATGGGTGAATTCTCAAGGGAATGTAGCTCTGCCACTTCCCGGCATCCCCACCAGGGACGGACGGCGCAAGGCGGCGGCCTTGGGCCACGTAGAACGACGCGATAGACGTGGATGGTCAACGTGACGTTGCGCGCGACCTCGCAGAACTTGTTCGAGTGGACGGCGTCGATCGGATTTTCCTGCCTGCTGACGGCGCGACGTTGGCGGCGAATTCCTACGTCAGGTTGCGGCTTCCACCGGGGCCCGGGCCATCACATTGCCATGACGATGGCGACTTGATTCAAGCCCGAGACGCGCTCACAAGCAGTGTCTCGAAAGTAAGCAGTGCAAAGCGCCGTGAGGCGAAAGGAAGTTCCATGGGCCACCCCTCCGATATGCATGACATTGGAAATTCGTGGCCGATCTCGCGACGTCGAATGGTGCAGGTGGGTGCCACGCTGGCGACGGCGCCAGTCGCCAGCCTCGCGCGTTCGCAACAGCCGGCACCAGTGGCACTGGCTGCGCCGCAGGCCGTGAGCGGCAACGCCGAGCCGGCGCCGGTGATGATGAAGGTGCAGCTGCAGGTCAACGGAAAGAGCCACATGCTGACGCTGGACACCCGCACCACGGTGCTGGATGCGCTGCGTGAGCATCTGGGGATGAAAGGCTCGAAGAAGGGCTGTGACCACGGCCAGTGCGGCGCCTGCACGGTGTTGATCGACGGCCGCCGCACCAACGCCTGCCTGACCCTGGCCGTGATGCACGACGGCCAGCAGATCACCACCATCGAGGGGCTCAGCAGCGGCGAGCAATTGCACCCGATGCAGGATGCGTTTCTGAAACACGACGGCTTTCAGTGCGGCTACTGCACGCCGGGGCAGATTTGCTCGTCGGTCGGCATGCTGGCGGAGGTGCGCATGGGCATGCCCAGTCACGTGACGCGTGACCTGTCGGCCCCGGCCACGACACTGACCGATGAAGAAATTCGCGAGCGAATGAGCGGCAACCTGTGCCGATGCAGTGCCTACCCCAACATCGTCGCCGCCATTCGCGACGTCGCAGGGGCGCGGTCATGAAGGCCTTCAGCTACACGCGTCCCGCCACCTCCGAATCGGCTGCGGCATCCGCGCTGTCGATGCCGGGTGCCAAGTTCATTGCCGGCGGCACCAACTTGCTGGACCTGATGAAGCTGCAGGTGGAAACGCCGGCGCATCTGATCGACATCACCCGGCTCGGCCTCGACAAGACAGAGGCCCTGCCGGACGGTGGCCTGCGCATCGGCGCGATGGTTCGCAACGCCGACCTGGCAGCAGACGCGCGGGTTCGCAAAGACTACGCGGTGCTCAGCCGTGCCTTGCTGAGCGGCGCGTCGGGCCAGCTTCGCAACAAGGCCACCACCGGTGGCAACCTGCTGCAACGCACCCGTTGCTACTACTTCTACGACACGGCCAGGCCCTGCAACAAGCGATCTCCCGGCTCGGGTTGCTCGGCGCTGAAGGGCTACAACCGCATGCACGCGGTGGTTGGCGCCAGTGACCAATGCATCGCGACCCACCCCTCGGACATGGCGGTGGCCATGCGCTTGCTGGACGCGCGCATCGAAACCGTTTTGCCCACTGGCCAGAAGCGGGTCATCCCGATTGCCGACTTCCACCGGCTGCCAGGCACCACGCCGCAGATCGAGACCAACCTGCAGGCTGGCGAGTTGATCACCGCCGTCACGCTGCCGCCGCCGCTGCCGGGGCGGCACATCTACCGCAAGGTGCGTGACCGTGCTTCCTACGCGTTCGCGGTGGTTTCGGTCGCGGCGGTGCTGGATGTGGCGAACGGTCGCATCCGCTCGGCACGGCTGGCGTTCGGCGGCCTGGCGCACCAGCCCTGGCGGGTGGCCGCTGCCGAGTCGCTGCTGGTCGGTGCCAGCGTGTCCGACGCCAGCGCACTGGCGGCAGCCAACGCCGTGCTGGCTGGCGCGCGCGGCCACGGCCACAACGATTTCAAGATCCCGCTCGTGCGGCGCACCCTGCGCACGGTGCTCGTCGAAGCCTGAAGGAGCACCACCATGGAAATGAACCAACCCGCCCCGCGCAACCCCATCGACGAGAACCGCAACGGGCTGATCGGCAAGCCGATCAACCGCGTCGACGGGCGCTTGAAAGTGATGGGCCTGGCGCCGTACGCACACGAAGTAAAGGAAGGCGCCAACGCCGCTTACGGCTTCATCGTCGAGGCCACCATCGCGAAAGGCGTGGTGAGTGACATCGACGCCACGGCCGCCGAGCGCGCTGCGGGGGTGCTGATGGTGATGACCCACAAGAATGCGCCCAAGCAAGGCCCGTGGGGGCCGCTGGAGGCGAAGGACCGCTATGCACGCGCTTCGCCGCAACTCGACAGCAACCGCGTTCAGCACTACGGGCAGGCGGTTGCCTTTGTGGTGGCCGAGAGCTTCGAGCAAGCCCGCTCCGCGGCCCGACTGATCAAGATCAACTATCGAACCGAGCCTGGCGACTACGACCTGGAACGGAACCTGGCCAAGGCAGAAAAGCCGCGCGATCAACCCGATCAGCCCACAGACAGCGTGGTCGGCGACTTTGAGTCCGGGTTCGCCCGCGCTGCGGTGAAGGTCGAGGCCCGCTTCACCACACCCTTTCACATGCATGCGCAAATGGAGCCGCATGCGACCGTCGCGTACTGGAAGGACGGTCGGGTGCATCTTCACTGCTCGGCGCAGTTGCTGAAGAGCGCGCAACAAGCGGTTGCCAGCACCTTGCAGATCCCACTGGCCGACGTGCACATCGTCAGCCGCTACATCGGCGGGGGCTTCGGTGGCAAGCTGCCGATCTACGGCGACGTGATGCTGACCGCGATGGCCTCGCGCGAATTGAAGAGGCCCGTCAAGACGGTGCTGACGCGGCAGCAGATGTTTCACTTCACCACCCACCGCAGCGAGACGATCCAGCGCATTCGGCTGGGCGCCAGTGCCGACGGAAAGTTGACTGCCATCGGGCACGACACCTGGTCGCACAGCGCGCGCTTCGATGACTTCTACGAGAACGCGAGCGTGCAGACGCGCTCGCTGTACGCGGCGCCGAATCGGCTGACCACGCACCGGTCCGTCAAGCTCGACCTGCCGGTTTCCGATTCGACGCGGGCGCCCGGCGAGGCGGTAGGCATGCTGGCGCTGGAAGGCGCGATGGACGAACTGGCGGAAAAAATCGGCGTCGACCCGATCGAGTTGCGCCTTCGAAACGAGCCGCCTGTCGATCCGGAGTTGAACGTGCCGTACTCGTCGCGCCAGTTGGTGGCCTGCCTTCGCGAGGGCGCCAAGCGCTTCGGTTGGGAGCGCCGGCACGCCAAGCCGGGCACGCAAGCCGAGGGCCGGTGGTTGATCGGCATCGGCGTGGCGGCTGCCACACGCGGCAACCTGCTGATGCCGTCGACCTGCAAGGTCTCGCTCGACAAGCAGGGCGTGCTGACGGTTCGGATGGCCATGACCGACATCGGCACCGGCAGCTACACCGTGTTCAGCCAGATCGCCGCCGAATTGCTGGGCTTGCGCATCGACCAGGTGCGCATGGAACTGGGCGACAGCGACTTTCCGCCAACGCCCGGCTCGGGCGGTTCCTGGGGTGCGGCAAGTGCGGGCTCGGGCCTGTACGACGCATGCATCAACCTGCGCGACAAGCTGGCCGCCAAGCTGGGCATCAAGTCATCGGAAGCCAGCTTCGCGGACGGGCGAATTGCGGGCGCGGGCCGCAGCGACAGCCTGGGCGCGCTGGCGGGCACGCTGGGCATCGAGGCCAGCGGTGAAATCAAACCCGGCGAGATGAAGAAAAAGTATTCGCAGGCGGCTTACGGCGCGCACTTTGCCGAGGTTGCCGTCGACCGCGACACCGGTGAGATTCGGCTGCGCCGCATGCTGGGCGTGTTCGCAGCCGGGCGAATCCTGAATGAGAAGATGGCGAAGAGCCAGGCGGTGGGCGCAATGATCTGGGGCGTCGGTTCTGCGCTGCATGAAGACGCCATCGTCGATGAACGTCACGGCTGTTTCGTCAACCACGATCTCGCCGAATACCATGTTCCTTCGCATGCCGACATCCCTGCCATCGAAGCGCATTTCCTGCCCGAGGTCGACGACAAGACGAATCCATTGAAGATCAAGGGCGTCGGCGAACTGGGCATCTGCGGCGCGGGTGCAGCGATTGCGAACGCGGTCTACAACGCCTGCGGCGTTCGAATCCGCGAGTTCCCGCTGACGCTGGACAAAGTGCTGGCGGGCATGGAACGCCAGCGCAATGCCTGACCGCTTCGGCGCATGAGCACGCAGGGCCGGCTTTGGCATTCGTCGCGCGGCTGCGGGTGCAGATGAGTGTCAGCGCGGCACGGGTGACGCGACCGTCGTGGGACGCCGCTGTGCTGGTCTGCAAGGCGTGCCGAAAGCGCGCCGACTTGCCGGCCAGCTTGAAAAGCAAGTCGGTGGCATCGGAGGTGCGCAGTGCCATTCGCGACTGCAAGCGTCGACCCCGTGTGCTGCTGACCAGTTGCCTGGGGATGTGCCCCAAATCGGCGGTGGCGATTGCGTTTTTTAGCAGCGGGAGCCCGCCGCGAATCGCCGCTGTACACGCGCTGTCGCAGGTCGCGCCCACGGTGGGCGGGCTGCTCGACGCGGCCGAGTGAGCTTTGGGGCGATCCGTCGGTCGGCGACGTTCTGACGTTCACGCTGGCAGCCGATTCAGGCGCCGCCTCCAATTCCACGGCCGGGCAGCGTGAATTCCACGCTGGAACAGCGGGAATTTGGGCTGCAGTCCGAGCGCTACCGAGCGCTGCGAAATTTCCAGTGCAGCCGCGACACGCCGACGGCGGTTGCAGTCGGCGCTTGCCCGTCGCCCTACAGCGTGGGCACACGCGACCCTTCGACGGGAGCAGTTGCAGCCATGCGGGCCTGCACCTTTTTCCAGACGAACGCCGCGACGGCCAACAGAATGATCTTGCGCATGATTGTTTTCCTCAGTGGAGTGGATGGAATTCGCGTTGACCTGCCGTGTTTCACCACGGCGCGCACGCGAGATTCATCCTATGGTCTGCCCACCCTCAGAAAAAGCCACCTGTAGCGCGACGCAATGTCGGACAACGCCGCGCTTGATTGCCGAATTGTCAACTCGACCAACGGCGAATCAGGCGTCGGGCAGTTCCTCTGAAAGCCCTTTTGAAAGCGCGGCCGCCGCATCGTTGCTCATCTCGACGGGCAGCACCGCCCCGTTCTCGAACATGAGTTGCACGCGCACCTTGCCTGCAGTCTCGGAAGGCACAGCGCCGGCAGCCAGGCAATCAAGCGCCGGGGCGGGATCACCGGCCGCGTGCTCGGTCTTGCTCAGCAAGGCGATGGCAACGGCGGGCGCGAGTTCTGTTGCGATGGCAACGCTGGTTGCAGACTTCTTGGTCCGTTTTGCAGCCGGCGATTTGGCCCGCGCTGGAGCGGCTTTGGCAGCCGCTTTTTTCGCAGACGGTTTGGGTTTGGCAGATGCCGCTTGAGACGAGGTGGCCATGGTTCACATGCTCGGGTTGGGAGCCCGAATATAGCGGCTGGACCGACCTTCATGGCCGAGCCAAGGGCCATGCGTCAAGCATCGAGACGACGGGCCTCGCGTGACGGTATTTCGCGCAGCCCCGGCTTTGACGAAGGCTGGCTCGGGCGCCCTGGCACAAGCGGCTGGTGCGACCGAAGTGCAGCGTTGTTCTGCGCCAGCGTCGTCGTTGCTGATGCCGCTGCCGTGCCTTGCTGAACCTGCTGCTTCATCGAGCCGAAAGTGCGTGCATAGACCCAGGTGAATTCGGCGCCCATCAAGAACACCTGCGCCGAGTAGTACACCCACACCAGCACCAGCACCACCGACCCCGCCGCGCCGAAGCCAGAGGCCACACCGGTTTTTCCGATGTAGAGCCCGATCAAGGTCTTGCCCACGGTGAACATCAGCGCGGTGACTGCGGCGCCCAGCCACACGTCGTGCCACTCGACCTTCACGCGCGGCATCAGCTTGTAGATGAATGCAAAAACGGCGGTCGTGAGCGCAAAGCTGAGCACCGCGTTGGCAACCTGCGCCAGCGTCTCCCAACCGCCGAACATTCCGCCCCACCAGGTGCCGAGCGCAGCCATGCCCGCGCTCAACACCAGCGACACCATCAGCAGGAAGGCCATGCCGAAGATCATGCCGAAGGACAGCAGGCGGGCCCGCAGCAGACTCCACAGACCGCCCGACGTTTCACGGGCCGGGGCGCGCCAGATGCGATCCAGCGCATCCTGCAGTTCGCCGAAAACCGTTGTTGCCCCCACCAACAAAACGACCACGCCGACGCCGGTCGCGGTGATGCCTTCCGAGGGCTTGCTGACGCTGGCCAGCAGCGCCTCGATGCCCTTTGCCGCGTCGTCCCCCATCAAGCCTCGCAGCTGCCCGAAGATCTCGCCGCGCGCTGCGTCGGCACCGAACACCAGCCCCGCGATCGCGATCACAATGAGCAGCAGCGGCGCCAGGGAAAAGACGGTGTAGTACGCCAGCGCAGCGCCCATGCTGGGCGCGTAGTCGTCCAGCCACGCTTGCCCTGCGCGCTTGACGAGTTGCCACCAGGCGCCGATTGAAGGCATGGCTTTCACAGCGGCCTCAAACCCAAAAAGACAGGTCTCACATCGGGTGGTGTCGGCAGCCCGGCCGTCGACACCACACCGGCTTGATCGAATTCGATCAGCGCGCCGAACCGCGTCGCACCAGATTCACGATCGCCAGCAACAGGGCCGCACCGACGAACGAGACCAGCAGCGACGGCAGACTGAAGTTGTCCTGGTTGATGGTGCCCACGCCCAGCATCGGCGAGATCAGCCAGCCCGCCAGCAGCGCGCCGACGATGCCCACGATGACATTGAGCACGATGCCTTGCTGCCCGTCGGTCTTCATGACGATGCTGGCCAGCCAGCCGATGACGCCGCCAACGATGAGCCAAATGATGAAGTTCATGATGAAAAGTCTCCAAAAGTCGAGGTGGAAAAGACGAGGTGCGCCGTCGATGACAGCAGTGAGAATCGTATCCAGCGGCTACGGCTGCATCCACTCCAGCGGAGCGTTGCTTGCAGTAGGAAAAGCGCGAAGTTGCTGTGGGCGTGGTCCTACGGCCTGATGAGCGACAAGCCGCCCCACGCTACGACCCCGTCGTTTCGGCTGTAGATGGAAGTCGTGGGCACCGGCGGTGGTCTGCGCAAGCGAGCCATCGGTTCGCGATCCGGCGGCGCTGGCCTGCCATTCCGCAAGCTGTAGAGCCAGCCGACGTTGGCGTGCTCCGCCGTGCCGTTGAACGGTGTGCCGATGGTGATCACCTGGCGCTCGCGATGACAGGCGTTTGCCAAGGTCGCGCGCGTACACGCCGCCCAGACGCCAGCCGACCAGGCTTGCCGACCGATGGTCGTCGCCCATCAGCCCGACCACATGGGCCGCCAGTTCGGCCAGCCAGGAATCGACGCTGCCGTTCGGTCCGTTGTTGAGCCCGCGCCCCCAATCGACGGCGTGATGTCCCAGCCGATTCATGACGCAGGTCCTGCCATGGCTAAAGCTGGATGGTGTCGCGCGGCAGCGCCTGCTGCCAGTCGCGGAGCACGCGCCGTGACATAGGAGATCGCCCACACTTGTCACGGTGGAATCACCTTGCCGACAATGGCGAGGCCGTTTGTTTGCGAGAGGTTTGCCGTGGTCCGGATGGCGCGACTGGCGCAGCGCCGGAAGGCCGGCCCTGGCCGACGTCACGCCCGCCGGCGCTGCGTGAGCGTCGCTGGCCCGGATGGCATACAAACTCACGCTGCCTGCGGCGCCAGCACGAAACGCTGGCTCAGCGTGAAGTACGGCGCGTGCGCCAGCGGCCCGCGTTCGTGGCGCTCGAACTTTCCGATCAGCGAAGAGCGAACACCGAACACCACGTCGGAGTCGAGGTACGCATCGGGCTCGCGGAAGATGTGTGTGGTCAGCGTCTGAAACCCGCTTGCCTGGATCATGAAGTGCACGTGCGCAGGCCGCCACGGGTGGCGCCCGCTGGCCATCAGCATGCGGCCCACCGGACCATCGGTGGGCACGGGGTAGGCCGTCGGCACGATGGTGCGGAAGTGCGTGCGCCCCGCCGCATCGGTGCGCAGCACGCCGCGCGCACGCCGTTCGCCGCCGAGTTCCGGGCGTTGCACGTCGTAGAGGCCGTCGTCATCGGCCTGCCAGACGTCGACCGATGCGCCGGCGACAGGCTGACCGTCCAGGCCGACGATCTCGACATCGACGAACAGCGGCTCGCCCGGCGCACCGCGCGCGATGTCGGCGCCGGCCTCGACCGGCGGTGCGTCTGCCACGTGAAATGGACCGAACACGGTGGCCTCGGTGGCGCCCGCCGGGCGCGCCTGGTTCAGCGCGACGGTGAGCATCGACACGCCGAGCGTGTCCGACAACAGGATGAACTCCTGACGCTGGCCCGTGCACATGTGGCCGGTGTCGGTGAGGAATGCGATGCCCTGCATCCACTCTGCCTCGGTGAGCCGCGTCTCGCGAACGAAGTCGTGCAGGTGCGTGACCAGCGAGGTCAGCAGCGCCTTCAACCGCGGGTTGTCGCAGCTCGCGAGCCGGCCGATGACGGCCTCGGTGATGTTGTGTGGGTCGATGTTGCGCATGTCACTCCTCAAAGATGAGCTCTCGGCGGGATCGTGAACAGGCTCCAGCCGCAGCGTTGTTGCACCCAGCCCCACAGGCCCTGTTTGAAGCGCATCGTCACGATGATCGCCAGCAGGCCCAGGCCCAGCAAATATCAGGTGCCACCAGGTGCCGTGGTCGCTGAAGCACTTGTTCAAAACCCAGAAGATCAGCGCGCCGACCACACTGCGTCTGCACTGGCCGGCGCGCCATGGTTAGGCCCCGCCAGTTCATCATTCCAACCTTGATGTTGACGGTCGAACCGTGGTTACTGGTCGCCGTCTTGGGCTCGGCGCAGCCTGGCGAGTATGCGCAACGTGTATCCGTCATCCAGCGTGCGCAGGCCGGCCAGGCCATCGCGAATCAGCTGCTGCGCCACAACTTCGTCGCGCAAGGCTGCGTCGTGCTTCAAGCGCTCGAGCAGCGTTGTCAGTTCTGCGGGTGTCAGGTCGCCGTCCAGAAGGCGTGAAGCTTCGTTCATTGCATATCTCCTACCAGCGCCGGTCGCGCGTTGGCGCAAGCAACGGACGCGCACGACTGGCAATCGCCTCGCGCGCCCGGAAGATGTGGGATTTGACGGTATTGACGGGTTGCTCAAGCGCCGCCGCGATGGTCTTGTAGTCCAGCCCATCAATTTCGCGCATCAAGAGCGCACGGCGTTGCACCTCAGGCAACGCCGCCACTTCGGCGTCGATGCGTTCGAACAGCTGGTGCGCCATGGCTTCCTCCTCAGGGCTGGGTGCGACCCCGAACCTGTCGTTGTCGCTGGTTTCATCGAGCAGTTGAATGGGTCGGTCATCCTGCCGGTTCTGCGCGCTGCGCAGGTAGCTCTTCGCCGCATTGCGGGCAATCGTGAACAGCCAAGCCGTGAAATCGCCATCGGGTCTGAAACTTGGCAACGCAACGAAAACACTCAAGAAAACCTCTTGCGTCAATTCCTCAGCGATTCGGTCTTCACGCACGACGCGACGTATCGTTGCCGCAACCCGCCGTTGGTACTTGACCACCAGTACCTCGAACGCAACCGTCTCGCCTTGTTGCGCCCGCGCGACCAGTGCTGCATCGATTGCGCCAGCGAGTTGAGCTTGGCTCAACCGCGCCTCTGCAAAACGCAAAGTGGGTCGCCAGCCAGTCGCCTTGGTGACAAATTCCAGCGGGACCCTTCCCCCCGACTTGCAATGACGACATAACGCCAGGGCGCTGCAAAAGTTGCACAGCCCGCAAACGATTCTTCGACGCGAAAAGAATCAGGCGGTGCCATGCAACTCTGTCCTTGTTTTGACGTAACCAGAAGGAGACCCAGCCGGGACAGAACGCCAGAGAACGTCAATGACGCATCAAAACAGCCATGGATTTAGGAGTGTACTCACCCACCGGGCTCCGCCACGCGTTGCTGTCATCGGCGCTGGTGTCGGTGGTCTGACCTGCGCACGGGAGCTGTGCCTGCGCGGCTTCGATCCGGTGGTCTTCGAAGCCAGCGGTCGATTGGGTGGCCGGTGCAGTTCGCGCGCGACCTGGATCGGTTGGTTCGACGACGGTGCCCAGTCCATCAGCGGGGCGAGCCGTTTGGCGTCGTACGCTGTGCAAGAGCCGGGTGAACTGGCCGCAGTTCACCCGTGGAGCGTGCCCGCGACGCCCGGTGAAGACGAACGCAAGGGCAGGGACTGGGACAAGGATGAAGACGAAGAGGATGCGATCCGAACCTTGAAACTGATGGGAGCGGTCGGCGTGCCGTCGATGCTCGCACTGGCCAATGCCGTTGCGCGGCCTCTGGACGTTCGGCTGAACACGCCCATTCAGCAGGCCCGACGGCGCGGCGCCAATTGGGTGCTGCGCGACGCAGCGGGCGAGATCGACGAAGACTTCCAGGCCCTCGTGCTCGCCATTCCGGCTCCACTGGCCCTGCCGCTAGCGCGGGAGTCACCCGCGCTGGCGGAGGCACTCCATGCTGTACGTTACCGCAGCCGCTGGGTGTTGCTGCTGGGGTCCGAGCGCCCTGTCGGCCTGCCGGGGTATCGGGAGTTTCAAGGCAGCCCCATCGAAAGGGTCGCCGCCATGCACAGCAAGCCAGGGCGGCCCTCGAACCTTCCGCAGCGCTGGTTCGTCGAGGCCGACGAGCAGTGGTCGCTGCGGCACGAGCATGACGATGCCGAGACGGTCGCGGATCTCCTGCTCGACAACTTTCGCGCGCATGCAGGCCGCCCGGTGACGCCCAATTTTCTCTGTGCTCATCAATGGCGTCACGCATTCGTTGAGACGCCGGCCGCCGTGCCGAGGTATTCGGAGTGTTTGTGGGATGACCAGGTGCGGCTCGGCGTGTGCGGCGACAGTGTCGTGGCCAGCCAGGTTGACCGGGTCCACCGCAGCGGGATTGCTTTGGCGCAAACCATCGCCGATGGTTTGATGTCTCGCGGCGAGCGCAGCGCCGCGCAGGCACTGGATCGTGGCCCTCGCAAAGCTCTCGAAGTGCGAGCTGCCCACGCTTGAATGTGGTTCCCCGAAAGGTTCGCCCCGTCTGATCAAGGCCAAAACTCCAATGACTTCGCGCACGTTCCAGATCTACCGCTACGACCCCGATAACGACGCCAAGCCGCGCATGCAGACGCTGGCAGCCAAGCTGGACGGCTCCGAGCGCATGCTGCTGGATGCGCTGATGAAGCTGAAGGCGGTCGACCCGAGCTTGAGTTTTCGCCGCTCGTGCCGCGAAGGTGTGTGCGGTTCGGACGCGATCAACATCAACGGCAAAAACGGCCTGGCTTGCGTGACCAACATGCGCACGCTGCCCGGCACGGTCGTGCTCAAACCACTGCCCGGGCTGCCGGTGATCCGCGACCTGATCGTCGACGTGTGCCCCAAGGGCCTGAACCCGACCCGGGCGATCGGCAAGATCAAGGAAATGATGACCAGGAGGGCCGTGTGAATGGTCATGACCCGCATTGAAGTTCGAACCGAAGGCCCGCGTGTTGATGCCGCCGGCCTGTTGCCCGCAACGTTGATCGCCGATTTGCGCACCGATCATGCGGGCGAAACCGGTGCGGTAATGATCTACCGAGGCATCCTCGCCACCACCCGTGACGGCGCGGTGCGTCACTTCGCACGCGCGCACCTCGCGACCGAGGCCGGCCATCTCGCCGCCATCGAGCCGCTGCTGTCACGACGGCAACGCAGCCGGCTGCTGCCGCTGTGGCGCATCGCCGGCTGGCTGACCGGCGCGTTGCCTGCACTCTTCGGTCCGCGGGCGGTGTACGCGACGATCGAAGCGGTCGAAACCTTCGTCGATCGCCACTACGCCGAGCAGATCGAGTCGATCGACCAGCAAGACCCTGCCAGCACGCAGCCACCACTGCAGGCGCTGCGCGCACTGCTGCAAACCTGCCGCGCCGACGAAGTCGCGCATCGCGATGAAGCCGCCGCGCTGTTCGCTCTGGCCGGGCGCCCGCCTGCTGTGGCGCTGCGCGTGTGGGTCTGGTTGGTCGGTACCGGTTCGCGTGTGGCGGTGAAAATCTGTCGCCTGGTTTGAGCGATGCCGCCCGACAAGCCTTCCACGGTGCCGGCGAGCACCATCCGCGGCGACGAAGTCGCGCGCTTCGACCGTCTGGCCGCGACCTGGTGGAACAGCGAAGGGCCAATGCGTCCGCTGCACGTCATCAACGCGCTGCGGCTCGGCTACGTGCTCGAGCAGACATCTCGCTGCTTCGGCCGCCCGGTCGGCGACCTGCATGGGCTGCGCATCGCCGACATCGGGTGCGGCGCTGGCCTGATGTGCGAGCCCCTGGCTGCCCGCGGGGCGCACGTGGTGGGCGTGGATGCCGCAGCGAAAAACATCGCGGCCGCGCGCCTGCATGCGGGCGCTGGCCGTCTGAGCATCGACTATCGGATCGGAGAGCCAGAGGCTGCGCTGCGCGACGGTGAGTCCTTCGACGTGCTGCTGCTGCTCGAAGTGGTCGAGCATGTCGCCAATGTGCAGCGCTTCGTGCGCGAGACCACCCGCCACCTCAAACCCGGCGGGCTGTTGCTGGCTTCGACGATCAACCGCACAGCGCGCAGCTTCGCGGCCGCCATCGTCGGCGCCGAATACGTTTTCCGGGTGCTGCCTCGGGGCACTCACCACTGGGCGCAATTCGTTCGGCCCGAAGAGTTGGAGCAGGCTGCACAAGCCGGTGGGCTGAAACGGCACGACTGCCGCGGCATGCGTTATGTGCCCGTTGTCCATCGCGCCTGGTGGACGCGCGACCTGTCGGTCAACTACATCGCGAGCTTTACCCGCGACCTTGCTGACGACGGGTCGCAGGCCTGAACAGCGCAGCGAGCAGGTCGCTGTCGGTCAAGCGCGATTGCGTCAGATCAGTCTCACGAGCACATAGCCCGCTGCAGCAATATGGGCCAAGGTGATCAGCACCGAAAGCCCGTGTAGCCATTTGAAGTGTCGTCGCCGACCACTGTCGGTCGCGCGATTGATGGCGGGCATCAGCGTCTGCCTCGCCGGCACCGTGGTAATCGCCACCACGGCCATGAGCGCGCTCGCCAACACGTCGTGCGGCCACAGAAATGCCGAAGCCAGCAACGCCGTGATGATCACGAACAGATAGAAAAGCGGGAACGCACGGCGCAATGCCAAGCCCGCAGTTTCAGCCGGCAGCACCGTGAACAAGAACGCTGCGAAGCCGAAGGAGTACAGCGTCGTGCCGCCGAAGAGCAGCGCGGTAATCAAGACTGCAACAGACAGGGTCATGAAAGCCTCGCGTTGGTAAACGCCGATTGTTCAAGTGCCGCCGCTGACCCGACAACCACGAACGAATTGACGCACGGACCGACCGTGTTGTGAAAGTGGAATTGTATAGATAGTAACTACACAAAACCTATGCAATGACTATCCTCGGGTCTTCTTCACTAGAACCCTGCCGTCATGGACTCGATCTCCCCCGGGCAATTCAGCCTCGTCTACAACGCGTTCTCGTTCACGATTGCCGTGATGGGCGCGGCCTCCGTCTTCTTTTTCTTGTCGCGTTCGCAAGTGACGCCGCCCTATCGAACGGCGCTCACCGTCACTGGCCTGGTGACGCTGATCGCGCTGTACCACTACCTTCGAATCTTCGCCAGCTGGGAAGGTGCTTACACGCTGGTTGACGGCACGATGAAACCCACTGGCGTGAAGTTCAACGACGCGTACCGGTATGTCGACTGGTTGCTGACCGTGCCGCTGCTGCTGGTCGAACTCATCCTCGTGATGCGTTTGTCACGCGCTGAAACGAGCGCCAAAGCAACCAAGCTCGGCCTGCTCGCGGCCTTGATGGTGGTGCTCGGCTACCCCGGCGAGATTTCGTCCGATCCCGGCACGCGTTGGCTGTGGTGGGGGCTCGCAATGATCCCGTTTCTCATCATCGTCTACGACCTGTTCGTTGGCTTGAAGAACTCGATCGCTTCGCAGCCCGAAGGCGCGCGGGGGCTCATCAGCGCAGCTCGCTGGCTGACCGTGGTGTCCTGGTTGTTCTATCCCGTGGTGTTCGTGTTCCCGATGATCGGGTTCACAGGCGGTGCAGCGACCACAGCGGTGCAGGTCGGCTACACGGTGGCGGACGTGGTCGCGAAGGCGGTGTTTGGCGTGCTCATCTTCATGATCGCTGCGCGCAAGTCCGAGTTCGAGACAGCCACACGGTGAGCGTTTCGGTGACGGCGGCGGGTGCTCCGCCGGCCGTCATCCGAGAGCGCCCGTCAATGGAAGGTCACCATGAGTGCTGAACACGCACCAGCCCGCACCCCGGGCTTTGAACCTCGCGCCCGCCGGCCGGCATCAACAACCCGCTGGGCGGCGGCCGCGCCTCATGCAGTCGTCGTCGGCGCCGGCTTTGGCGGTATGGCGGCCGCGTTGCGCTTGCGGGCCAAAGGCTACCGGGTCACTGTGATCGATCGTTGCCGCCAGCTCGGCGGCCGGGCCCAAGTGTTCGAACGTGAGGGCTTCCGTCATGACGCGGGGCCGACGGTAATCACGGCGCCGTTTCTCTTCGACGAACTGTTCGCACTGTTCGGCGAACGGTTTGCCGACCATGTCGAGCTGGTGCCGCTGAAACCCTGGTATCGCTTTTGTTTCGCGGACGGCGACCACCTCGACTACGGCGGCACGCTGGATGAAACGCTGGCCGAGATCGGGCGTATTTCGGCCAATGACTCGGCCGATGACCGCAACGGCTACCTGCGCCTGCTCGCGCACTCCAAGCGCATCTTCGACATCGGCTTCACGCGCCTGTCGGACAAGCCGTTCGACCGGTTGCGCACGATGTTGCGGGTGATTCCGAGCCTGGTTCGCTTGCGTTGTGATCGCACCGTCTGGGGCCTGGTGAAAACCTTCCTGAAGAACGACAAGCTGCGTCAGGCCTTCTCGATCCAGCCCTTGCTGGTGGGTGGCAATCCCTTCGACACGACCAGCATCTACGGCTTGATCCACTACCTCGAACGGGCGCACGGCGTTTTCTTCGCCATGGGCGGAACTGGCGCGATCACCCGCGCACTCGGCGCTTTGATGGAGCGCCGGGGTGTGGCCGTGCAGCTGGGCCGCACCGTGGAGCGCATCCGCATCGAGAGTGGCGTTGCCACGGCGGTCGAGCTGGCTGACGGTGGTGTCTTGACGGCCGACCTGGTGGTCTCGAATGCCGATGCTGCGCATCTGTACACGTCGATGATCCCGAAGGCTCAACAAGCCTGGTCATCACGGCTCAAGCTGGCCGCGGCGAGCTACTCGATGGGCTTGTTCGTCCTGTACTTCGGTACGCGCAAAGCCTACCCACACGTGGCCCACCACACCATCTGGCTCGGCGAGCGGTACCGCGAACTGCTCGACGAGATTTTCAACAAGAAGGTACTGAGCGAAGACTTTTCGCTCTATCTGCACCGGCCCACCGCCACCGACCCCAGCTTTGCGCCCGCCGGTTGTGAAAGCTTTTATGTGCTGTGCCCCGTGCCCAACCTGCAGGCCGACATCGACTGGGCCTTCGAAGGGCCGCGGCTGCGCGACCGCATCGTTGCCGCGCTCGGCCGCACGATCCTGCCAGGGCTGGCCGAGACCATCACCGCCGAGTTCAGCATGACACCGCTCGACTTCAAGCGCGACTACCTCAGCGTCAACGGTGCGGGTTTCTCGGTGGCGCCGCTGTTCAGGCAGTCGGCGTGGTTCCGCTTTCACAACCGCGCGGAGGGCATCCGCAACCTCTATCTGGTGGGCGCAGGCACCCACCCCGGTGCGGGGCTGCCTGGCGTGCTGTGCTCGGCGAAGGTCGTCGATGCGATGGTGCCTGTGGCCGAGATGCTCGTTCGGCAAGAGGTTCACATCACATGACGACCGGGACCGCAAAGGCCGTGTCGTCGCGTGCCGTCTACGCCGCCGCAGACGGGCTGCTGGCGCAGCGTGGCCACAGCTTCCACTGGGCGCGCAGGCTGCTCAGCGTCCAGCATGCCGAGCGCGCGACGCGGCTTTACGGCTTTTGCCGACGCATCGACGACGTGGCCGATGAAGCGACCGATGCGGCTTCAGCCCATGCGGCGCTGGCCGTCATTCGCCAAGCCCTGCAGACCGGTGCGAGCGACGACGCCGAGACAGCGGACATGCTGCAACTGATGCAGACCTGCAGCATCGACCCGGCCGTCCCTTTGGAATTGATACGGGGTGTCGAGGGCGATCTTGGCGTAGTGCGCGTCGCCGACATGGAAGAGCTTCTGCGCTACTGCTACCGGGTCGCCGGCACCGTGGGCCTGATGATGACGGCAGCACTCGACGTGGCTGCGCCCGAGGCCCTGCCGCACGCGATCGACCTCGGCATCGCGATGCAGTTGACCAACATCTGCCGCGACGTGCGCGAAGACGCCTCACTCGGCCGGCGCTATCTGCCCGCCACGTTGGTGGGGCCGCTCGAAGCCGTGGCGCTCGTCGATCCGACAACCTCCGTCAGGGCCACCGTCACCCACGCACTGCGCGTGTTGCTGGACACGGCAGACCGCCACTACGCCAGCGGCGAGCAGGGCTTGCGCTACCTGCCGGCCGGCGCCAGCGCAGGCATCCTGGTCGCCGCCCGGGTCTACCGTGGCATCGGCACCGTTTTGCGCGAGCGTGAGTTCGACTGCTGGTCGTCACGGGCCAAGGTCAGCACCGCAGGCAAATTAGCGATCACGCTGCGTGCGCTCGCCGCCCCGGCCGCCCTGCAGCCCGGCGATGTGGCGCGACTGCCCTTGGCACCGTCGCAGGGAGTCCCGCCACGCCACCGCGCTGCGGCATGGGCCACGGAGACCGGTGTTGCAGACTGATCTCGAGCTCGTCGTGCTGGGCGGTGGCTGCGCGGGGCTGAGCCTGGCGTTGCGGCTGGCCGAACAACCTGGCCGTTGTCGGCGGGTGATGGTGCTCGAATCGCGCTCGGCCTACACCAACGACCGCAGCTGGTGTTTTTGGCGCCTCGGACCGCACCGCTACGAGACGCTGGTCAGGCGCAGTTGGTCGCGGGTTGCAGTGCGTTCGACATCCCGGGCGGTGCATATCGCCTGTGCCCACACGCCTTACCAGATGCTCGAAGCCGGCGCTTTCTACGACCACGCGGGCCGGGCCATTGCAGCCAGTGATGGCGTGCGGCTGCAGACGGGCGTGTCGGTGTGGGGGCCGCCCCGGCCGGTGCCGGGTGGCTGGCGCATCGAGACCTCGGCCGGTGGCCTGACGGCGGCACAGGTGATCGACACCCGGCCACCGGGCGCGCCCAGGCAGGGTGACTCGGCGCTGTGGCAGTCGTTCCTGGGCCAGGAACTGGTCTGCGAGCGGCCGGTGTTCGATCCCAACTGCGTCGAGCTGATGGACTTCGCGCACGATTCGCCGGGGGCGGTCGCCTTCACTTATGTCTTGCCGCTGTCTCCCGATCGTGCGTTGGTCGAAACCACGCTGTTCGATCCCCAGCCGCGCGGGCCCGCCGACCTCGCCCGTCGCCAGCAGCAAGCCGTGCAGCGCCTGTGCGGCGATGCGCAGACCTTTGTTGCGCGCACCGAAGCGGGCATCTTGCCGATGGGAATGACGCAGCCAGCCACAGCGCTTTCCGGGGTACTCGGCCCGGGTCATCTGCGCGCCGGGCTGATGAGCGGTGCGGCCCGTCCCGCCACCGGCTACGCCTTCCAGCGCATCCAGCGCTGGGCCGACGGCTGCAGCGATGCGCTGCGCTCCGGCCAGGCAGCGAGCGGGCACCCGCCCGATCCCTTGTTGACGCGATGGATGGACCGCCTGTTCCTGGACGTGCTGCGAACCCATCCAGAGCGGGGGCCTGAGTTGTTCACGCGCCTGTTCGCGCGTACCGCCACACCCCGCATCGTGCGCTTCCTGAGCGACCGCGCCACTTTGATGGACCGCGTCGCCGTCGCTGCGTCTTTGCCCACGGGCTTGTTCCTGCGCCAGCTGATGCTGCCCGCGCCGGCCAGGGTGGTGCAGGCCCAGCCGCTGTGACCCCTGCGTTGCGCCTGCAGGGTCGGGTGTTCTGCGGGCTCGCGCTGGCGTTCGTGATCGCCAGCTTGGTCGGGGTCAGGCTGGAGCCTCGTCACGAACCTCTGGTGGCAGGCGCGCTGCTGCTGCTGCTGGGCATGCCCCACGGCGCTTTCGATGTCGTGTTCGCGCGCAAGCTCTGCGGCGTTGCTGGGCTCAAAGGATGGGCACTGTTCTCGCTGTTCTACGTCGGTCTGTCTGCAGCCGTCGTCGGCCTCTGGGTGGTGGCGCCGACGCTTTTCTTGTGCGCGTTCCTGATCTTCTCCGCAGTGCACTTCGGCGGTGACCCCGCAGGCGGCGCCTCATGGCTAACCCGCAGCTTGTACGGCGGCGCCGTGATCGTGCTGCCGGCTTTGTGGCACCGCCCCGAACTAGAGCGGCTGCTGGGCCTGGTGGCCGGCCCCTCCAGCGCCGCTTTCGTGGCGCCCGTCTTGAGCCATCTTGCAGCACCTTGGCTGGCCGCGACCGTGCTGGCCTGTGCGCTTGCGGCCAGGACATCGCGGCTCGCCGCATGCGAGTCGGCCGCACTGGCTGCACTGTCGCTGGCCGCACCGCCACTGGCCGCGTTCACCGTCTACTTCTGCGCCATGCACAGCCCGCGGCACATCCTGCGCACGCTCGCGGGCCTGCAAGCCGCCGAGGCCCGCCATGCGTTGGCGCTGGCGCTGTGGCCGACGCTGGCCGTGCTGGTCGCGGCAGCCCTGCTGGGTTGGCGGATGAGCGACCTTTCGGTGGAGACTCGGGTGATGCAACTCGTCTTCGTCGGCCTGGCTGCATTGACGCTGCCGCACATGGTGCTGCTCGAACGTGCCCGCGGATTGGCAATGACCGGAAAGGGCTGAAAATAAGGCCATGAAAACCGTCTCATCCAGCGCCGACACTTCCATCGATGGGCTGTACCGGATCGCCACGGTCTCCCAACTCACGGGCATCCCGGTGCAGACCCTCCGGGTGTGGGAGTCTCGTCACACCGTCGTGCAGCCGACGCGCAGTGCGGGCAACGTTCGCCTGTACCGGCGCGCTGACATCGAACGCTTGTCGCTCGTCAAGGCAGCCGTCGATGCCGGGCAGGCCATCGGTACGCTGGCCGCATTGACCGATCGGCAGATCAAGGCTCGGTTCAAGGACGCGCCGACGCCAGCGGCGAAGGCGCGAAAAGCCGGTTGCAGAGTGCTGGTGGTCGGGTCCGCATTGGCGTCGGTGCTGAAGACGGCGTGGAAAGCGCGGTCTGACGTGCGGGTGCAGGCGAGCTTGCCCGTGCTTGCCGATCTCGATACCAATCTTGATACCGATATCGAGCCCGGGTCGTTGCCCTCAGTCGATGCCGTGATCGTCGACGCACCGGTGCTTCGCAACGACTTGCCCGCTGCGCTGCGGCTGATGCGAACGGCGACCCGAGCGCCGGTGGTCATCGTGGTCTACGGCTTCGGCAGCCGCCAGCTCCTGTCCCGGCTCGACAACGCCAACGTCATCGCGTTGGCCGCGCCGGCTGACCCGGCGCAGATCGCTCGCATTTGCCAGCTCGGCCTGGCTATCGATCCCACGCCGCCTGCAGCCTTCTCGCAGATGCTGATGCATTCGGCAGCAGCGCGGCGTTACGACGAGGCGTTTCTTCAGCAGCTCAGCCAAATGCCGTCCAAGGTTCAGTGCGAGTGCCCGAATCACCTGGCCGACCTGCTGAACAAACTCAATGCGTTCGAGCGCTACAGCCTCGAATGCGAGAGCACGAACATCAAAGACGCTGCCATGCACGCCATGATGTACAGCGCCAGTGGCCATTGCCGCGAGTTTCTCGAAGAAGTGCTGCGGCGATTGATGTTGCACGAAGGCATACCCGAGCCGAAGGCGTAGCGCCAAGAGCCGCGTGCGAGCCAAAGAAAAGGCCCGCAAGCCGCAGCGTGCGGGCCTTGGACATCACAGGCCCGTGCGGCCTCTGACGTCTTGGCTTGGAAGTCAGGTCGAAGGCAGCAGCACCGAATCGATGACGTGGATCACGCCATTCGTGCAGGCGATGTCGGTCGCGACGACGTTGACTTCGCTGTTCAATTTCACGCCGCCGGTGGTGCTGATCTTCAGCAGTGCGCCGTTGACGGTGACCGCCGTCTTGCCGTCCATCTTCATCACGTCAGCGGCCATGACCTTGCCCGCCACCACGTGGTAGGTGAGGATGGCTGCGAGCTTCGGGATGTCCTTCAGCAGGCTTTCCACCGTGCCGGCTGGCAGCTTGGCAAAGGCTTCGTCGCTGGGGGCGAATACCGTGAACGGGCCCGGGCCCTTGAGCGTGGCCACCAAGCCCGCTGCGGTGACGGCTGCAGCCAGGGTCTTGAAAGTACCGGCGGCAACAGCGGTGTCGATGATGTCGTGCATGTGAATTTCCTTGAATCGCTAACCAATGAACCCTGATCGGGATGGATGCAGGGCGACAGCACGTGCGCTGGAATGAGTTGAGCTCGATCATGTCAATCGATTTGACTCTCACTCGCGCTGTGGAGCGAGGCTAGGCTTCTTTGCCTGAACCTGGGCCAGCAAGGCCATTGCGGATTCAGTTCGGCGTGCCCAGCACCAGGCCCATCGCCCACTCAGTATTCGAGCGCCGTCGCCTTGCCCTGAAACACGCGGTAGCTGAACACCGTGTAGCCAACGATCACCGGCAGCACGACGCATGCGCCGACGAAGATGATCCACAACGATTCGTAGCTGCTCGCGGCCTGCCAGATCGTCAGCTGGTCGACCACGAGCCACGGGAAAAGGCTGTAGGCCAGACCGTAGAAGGCGAGCATCACGATGCCGACCGCGCCCGCGAAGGGCACCCAGTCGCCGTACGCGTTGCCCTGCGCCAGGCGCGTCGGCAGCCGCCGCAACGAACGCTCGACGATGAAGAACAGCAGCAGCGTGGCCAGCGGCAGCGGTGCCAGCAGCACCACGTAGGGCAAAGTGAACCAGCGGTCGAAGATGGCCGGGCTGACGAGCGGCGTGGCCGCCGAGATGGCGATCACGCCCACCGCAGTGAGCCCCAGGCAGATGCGCGCCCAACGTACCGCGGCGAGCTGCAGCGTGCCCTCGGTCTTCATGATCAGCCAACCGGCACCCAGCAGCATGTAGGTGCCCAAGAGGCACACGGCGATCAGTGCCGAGAACAGCGTGGCCCAGCCGTCGCCGCGAAACCCAGTCACCCACTGACCGAGCATGTAGCCCTGTGCCAAGCTCGCCAGCACCGACCCCGCGTTGAACGCCGTGTTCCACATGGCCTTGCGGCCAGCACCCGCCTTGCTGCGGAAGTCGAACGCCACGCCGCGCAGCGTCAGGCCCACCAACATCAGCGTCACCGGCAGATACAGGGCGCTCAAGATCAGGCCGTGCGCGGGCGGGAAGGCCACCAGCAGGATGCCGACGCCGAGCACGAGCCAGGTTTCGTTGGCGTCCCAGAACGGACCGATCGACGCGACCATGGTGTCCTTGTCGCTGTCGCCGGCGGCGCGCAACAAAATGCCGACGCCCAAGTCGTACCCGTCAAGGATGACGTAGGCCAGCATCGCCAGGCCCAAGATGCCGACAAAGGCCAGCGGCAACCAGCCCCCGGGCGCTCGCAGTGCGGCGTCGATCCCGGTTATGTTCACGGCCGGGGTCACGCCGGGCTCAAGCGCCGCGGCGCCAGCAATGAGCCGACCGCCGGGCGCTCGGCAGCAGCCCCCTTGCGCGCCAGCCGGAAGACCGTTGCAACGTACGCCACCGTGAGCGCAAGGTACAGCGTCAGGTAGATCGCCAACGTCAGCGCGATCTTCGGTGCTGGCACCGGCCCGGCCGCTTGGGCTGTGGTGAGCACGCCGTACACCAGCCACGGTTGACGGCCGATCTCGGTGGTGTACCAGCCGGCGACCACGGCCAGCCATCCCGAAAACGTCATCGCGAGTAGGGCGCCTGTGAGCGCGGGCGAAGGCTCTACGCGGCGGCTGTTCGGGCGCAGTTGCCACCACGCCACCCAGCTCACGCCGAGCATCAGCAGGCCGATGCCGATCATCAAGCGGAAGCTGAAGAACAGCGGCGCAACCGGCGGGTGCTTGCCTGCAAACGCGTCCAGCCCCTTCACCTCACCGTCCAGCTTGTGCGTGAGCACCAGTGAAGCGAGCTTCGGAACTTCAATCGCATACCGGGTCGACCCTGTTGCGGCATCGCGTAGGCCGAATAAGGTCATCGGCGCGCCCTTCTGCGTCTGCCAGACGGCTTCAATGGCAGCGATCTTGGCCGGCTCGTGTTCGAGCGTGTTCAGGCCATGCAAATCACCCACCACGATCTGCAGCGGAATGAGCAGTGCCGCCACGGTGACGCCAGTGCGCATCGTCAACCTGACATCACTGCTGCGGTCACCGCGCCTCCAGCGGTAGGCGCTGACGCCGGCGATCAGGAACGCGACCGTGAGCCCCGACGCGATCATCATGTGCGACAGGCGGTACGGCAGCGAAGGGTTGAAGACGATGGCCCACCAGTCGGTGGCGTGCGCCACACCGTCACGCATCTCGAAACCGGCCGGTGTGTGCATCCACGAGTTGAGCACCACGATCCAGAACGCTGACAGCGTGGTGCCGCCCGCCACCAGCACTGTGGCCAGCGTGTGCAGGCGGTTTCCCACGCGGCTGTGGCCGTAAAGCATGACGCCAAGGAACGTGGCCTCGAGAAAGAAGGCCGTCAACACCTCATAGGCCAGCAGGGGGCCAGCAATGTTGCCCACAGTTTTCATGAAGCCGGGCCAATTGGTGCCGAACTGGAAACTCATCGTGATGCCGCTGACCACGCCGAGCGCGAAGGTCAGTGCGAACACCTTGACCCAGACGCGGTAGGCCTGCAGCCATGGTGTGACGGCCGTGAACGGCAGCCCCTGGCTGCGTGCCAACCGATTGTGACGAAGCTTGAAGTACAGCAGTGTCCATCCGAGCGCGATGCTGATCGTCGGAAACAGGATGTGGAAGGTGATGTTGGCTGCGAACTGGATGCGGGCGAAAAGGAGTGGATCCATGGCGGTGGGACAGCTTGGAAAGTTTCTGCCATTCATTAACGCGAAGGCGACGGGAAAGTTGCAGCTACCAGGCTCCCAGAGCAATAGCCTTCGGCGATTGACAGGATTTATTCAACCAACCCACACAATGTTGCGTCGCAGCAATACTCCAACCCGTCAGAAATTTTCTCCATCCTTTTTCGATCTGCGGAGCAGTACATGTCCCTCATCAATACCCAAGTTCAGCCGTTCAAGACGCAAGCCTTCCACAACGGCAAGTTCGTCGAAGTCACCGAGCAAAGCCTCAAAGGCAAGTGGTCTGTGCTGATCTTCATGCCGGCCGCCTTCACCTTCAACTGCCCGACCGAAGTTGAGGACGCCGCCGACAACTACGGCAAGTTCAAGGACATGGGCGCCGAGGTCTACATCGTCACCACCGACACCCACTTCTCGCACAAGGTGTGGCACGAGACCAGCCCGGCCGTCGGCAAGGCGAAGTTCCCGCTCGTCGGGGACCCGACCCACACGTTGACCCGCATGTTCGGCGTGCACATCGAGGGAGAAGGCCTGGCACTGCGCGGCACCTTCGTGATCAACCCCGAC
>JANNBZ010000356.1:0-10983 GCA_031386065.1 Burkholderiales bacterium | reverse complement strand
GCCTCACACCCCGAAGAACTGGTGGCGCGCGCGGCGCAGCTGGGCTACAGCGCGCTGGCCGTCACCGACGAATGTTCGCTGGCCGGCGTGGTGCGTGCGCACGGCGAGGCCAAGCGGCACCAGCTTCATTTCATCGTCGGCGCCGAGATGCGGCTGACGCTGCCCAACAGCGAAACGCCGCACGCCCGGCTGGTGCTGCTGGCGCAGACGCGGCGCGGCTACGGCAACCTGTCGCACTGGATCACCGTGGCGCGGCGCCGCGCCGTCAAGGGCCAGTACGCGGCCCACCCCGGCGACGTGGAAGGCAAGGTGCCGAACGCACCGATGCTGACCGGGCTGCCCGACTGCCTGGCGCTGCTGGTGCCCACGGCACAGCAGCCGTTCGAAGACGTGTTCGCCCACGCGATGTGGCTGAAAACCTGGTTCCAGCAACGCGCCTCGATCGCGCTCGAACTGCTGCACCGGCCGGGCGACGACGAGCTGATCGACACCGTGCTGCGGGTGGCGCAGTTCACCGGCCTGCGCGTGGTGGCGGCCGGCGATGTGCTGATGCATGTGCGTTCGCGCAAGCCGCTGCAAGACACGCTGACCGCCACGCGGCTGAAGCTGCCGCTGACCGAGTGCGGCTTGCAGCTGGAACCGAATGCCGAGCAGCACCTGCGCTCGCGCGGCCGCCTGAGCGCGCTGTATGAATCGGCGTGGTTGGAGAACAGCTTGCTGCTGGCCGGCCAGTGCCCCTTTTCGCTCGACGAGTTGCGCTACGAATACCCGCAGGAAATCGTGCCGCCCGGTGAAACGCCAAAGAGTTATTTGCGCACGCTGACCGAGCAGGGCGCGCTCAAACGCTACCCGCCGGATCAATTTCCGAACGGCCTGCCGGCCAAGGTGCGCGATCAGCTGGAACACGAGCTGGCGCTGATTTCGCAACTCGACTACGAACGTTATTTCCTGACCGTGGCCGACATCGTGCACTGGGCGCGCGCACAAAAAATCCTCTGCCAGGGCCGGGGCAGCGCGGCCAATTCAGCGGTGTGCTACTGCCTCGAAGTGACCGCCATCGACCCCGAGCGGTCGACGCTTTTGTTCGAGCGTTTCATCAGCGCCGAGCGCAACGAGCCGCCCGACATCGACATCGACTTCGAGCACCAGCGGCGCGAAGAAGTGATCCAGTACATCTACAAAAAATACGGCCGGCACCGCGCCGCGCTGGCTGCCGTCGTCATCAGCTACCGGCCGCGCAGCGCACTGCGCGACGTGGGCCGCGCCCTCGGCATCGACCTGCAACGCATCGAGGCCGTGGCCAAGAGCCAGCAGTGGTTCGATGGCCGAACCATCAGCCCGGAAAGATTGCGCGAACACGGCTTCGACCCCGAGGCGCCGATCACCCGGCTGTGGGCCGAACTGACGCACCAGCTGATCGGCTTTCCGCGCCATTTGAGCCAGCACCCGGGCGGCTTCGTGATTGCGCGCGAACACATGTCGCACCTGGTGCCGGTCGAAAACGCCAGCATGAAAGACCGCAGCGTCATTCAATGGGACAAGGACGACCTGCAGGCGCTGGGCCTGATGAAGGTCGACATCCTGGCGCTGGGCATGCTGAGCGCGCTGCGCCGTTCGCTCGAATGGATCAGCCACAAACTCGGCCGCCCGTTCGAGCTGCACCACGTGCCCGACAAAGACACCGCCACCTTCGACATGGCTTGTGCGGCCGACACCGTGGGCGTGTTCCAGATCGAGAGCCGCGCGCAGATGAGCATGCTGCCGCGCCTGAAGCCGCGTGTGTTCTACGACCTGGTGGTGCAGGTGGCCATCGTGCGGCCCGGCCCCATTCAAGGCGGCATGGTGCATCCGTACCTGCGCCGGCGCAGCGGGCAGGAACCCGTTGTCTACCCCAGCGCCGAAATCAGGCAGGCGCTGGAACGCACCCTGGGCGTGCCGATTTTTCAGGAGCAGGTGATGCAGATCGCGATGCTGGCCGCCGACTTCACCCCCGGCGAGGCCGACAGCCTGCGCCGCGCGATGGCGGCCTGGAAGCGCAAGGGCGGCCTCGGCCCGTTCCACGAGCGGCTGGTCGGCCGGATGGTGCAAAAAGGCTACGACGCCGGGTTCGCCGAGAACATCTTCAAGCAGATCCAGGGCTTCGGCGAATACGGTTTTCCCGAGAGCCACGCGTCCAGCTTTGCGCTGCTGGTCTACGACAGCAGCTGGATCAAATGCCACCACCCCGACGCCTTTCTGGCCGGCCTGCTGAACAGCCAGCCGATGGGTTTTTATGCGCCCGCACAACTGGTACGCGACGCGCGCGAGCACGGCGTGCAGGTGTTGCCGGCCGACGTGCGCATCAGCGTGTGGGACAGCGTGCTGGAAGGCGGTGAGGGCGCCGCGCTGCACCCGGTGCGGCTGGGCCTGAACCGCATCAGCGGGCTGTCGCAAGCCAGTGCCGAGCGCATCGTGAACGCGCGCCGAGAGCATGCTTTCGACACGTTGGAAGACCTGACCCGCCGTGCGCTGTTGAACGCGCACGACCTGCACGCGCTGGCCGAGGCCGATGCGTTGATCGGCATCAGTGGCCACCGTCACCAGGCCGCCTGGGCGGTGGCCGGCATCGACACCCGGCCCACGCCGATGCTGCGGCAAACGCCGGTGCATGAAGCGCCGGCCGAACTGGCCGCACCCAGCGCCGCCGAGAACATGCTGGCCGACTACCGCGCCACCGGCCTCACCTTGAACCAGCATCCGCTGGCCTTGCTGCGCGACACGCTGAGCGCGTTCAAGGTGCAGACCGCCGCCGTGCTGCGCGGCTACCCCGACGGGCGCATCGCGCGCGCCAGCGGCATCGTCACGCACCGCCAGCGGCCCGGCACCGCCAAGGGCGTGGTCTTCGTGACGCTGGAAGACGAAACCGGCTCGGTCAACGTGATCGTCTGGCCGACGGTGGCCGATGCCCAGCGCATTCCGCTGCTTGGCGCCACCCTGCTGACGGTGTATGGCCAGTGGCAGCGCCACGGCGACGACACCCATGCGGTGATGCACCTGCTGGCGGCCAAGCTGATCGATCACACGCCCCTGCTGGGTGGGCTGGTCAGCAAGAGCCGCAATTTCAGGTAGCGCCGGTGCGGTGCGGTGCGCTTATTCGATAGAGTGCGGCTTTCTTCATCGGCACCTTCTCATGCTGTTCCTGCTGTCCCCCGCCAAGACGCTCGACTACGAAACCCCGGCACGAATGAAGGCGCTCAGCACGCCGCCGTTCGTGTCCGAATCGGCCGAGCTGATCAATGTTCTCAAAACGAAATCGGTGGCCGAGATTGCCGCGCTGATGGACCTGTCGGAGCCGCTGGCCGCGCTCAACGTGGGCCGCTACGGCGTGTGGAGCCCGCGCTTCACGGCACGCAACAGCAAGCCGGCCGTGCTGGCGTTCAACGGCGATGTGTACGAGGGCTTCGACGCCGCCTCGCTGACCGACGCCGACCTGCTGTGGGCGCATCAGCATGTGGCCATTCTGTCGGGCCTGTACGGCGTGCTGCGCCCGCTCGACCGCATGCAGGCTTATCGCCTGGAGATGGGCACAGCGCTGGCGAATTCGCGCGGCAAGAACCTGTATGCGTTCTGGGGCGACACCATTGCGCGCCACCTGAACCAGCGCGCGCAACGCGACACCACGCCGGTGATCGTCAACCTCGCCTCGCAGGAATACTTTCACGCGGCCGACCGCAAGCTGCTGAAGCCGCGCGTCGTCGAATGCGTGTTCGAAGACTGGAAGACCGACCGCTACAAGGTCATCAGCTTCTTCGCTAAAAGGGCTCGCGGGTTGCTGGCGCGCTTCGCGGTGCAGCACCGGCTGAGCCTGCCGCACGAACTGGAACGCTTCGACCTCGATGGCTACGCGTTCGATGCCGCCGCGTCGGTGCCCGACCGCCTGGTGTTTCGCCGAGGGGCTGCTTGACTGACCTTGATCCTCACCCCAGCCACGACAGCACGGCCAACGCCAGCGTCACGCTGAGCATCCCCAGCAGGTTCGACAGTGTGACGATGCCGGCCACGAAGTTGCCGTCGCCGCCCATGCGGGCGGCCAGCACGTAAGCGCTGGCGGCGGTGGGCAGCGCGGCGAACAGCACCACGATGCTGGCCTGCGCGGGCGGCAACGCAAGCGCGCTTGCCAGGCCGATGGCCACTGCCGGCAGCACCGCATGGCGAATCGCCAGCAAGCTGGCCGCCAGGCCAGGCGATGCTTTCAGCGCACCGAAGGTCAGGCCGGCGCCCACCGCCATCAGGCCAAGCGGCAAGGCAGCCAGGCCGATGCGCTGCAAGGTGGTCGCCACCGCATCGGGAAGACGCAGGCCGGCGATGTTCGCGGCCAGCCCTGCCAGGGTGCTGATGATGAGCGGGTTGCGGGCGATCTCGCGCAGGTAGGAATGGCCGCCGTGGCGTGCCAGCGGCCACACCGCCGCCACGTTGCACAGCGGCACGCTGAGCGCGATCAGCAGCGCCATCCAGGCCAGGCCCTGCGCGCCGAACAGACGCTCCGACAGCGCCAGCGCGATGTACGAATTGAAGCGGAACGCGGTCTGCGCGCCCGATGCGTGCAGCCGGCGGTCGACGCCGGGCCACAGCGCTATCGCCATCGCCAGCACGATGCCCACCAGCAGCGTGCCGACGCCAGCGGCGGCAAGCGCGGCGGCGTCACCGAAATGCAGCGGGCTCTTGACGATGGAGTTGAACAGCAGCACCGGGAACAGCAGGTAGTAGACCAGCCGTTCGGTGGCCTCCCAGACCGGTCGGTTCAGGGCGGTGTGGCGGCACACCAGCCAGCCGATCAGGATCAGCAGGAAGTCGGGCAGCAGCAGCAGCGGGTGGGTCATCGAGCGGGTCAGTATGCGGGTGGGTTGTCCGCACCAGTCTGCCAGCGCAGCCCGCCAGGCCGGGCCACCTCTCGCTCGGGCAGAATGCCGCGATGAGCGCCCAGCATGTCACGCCCGACCTGCGCCAGTGGATCCTGGCGCAGGTCAACGCCGGCCATCTGCCCGATGCCATCGTCAAGTCCATGCTCGCCAGCGGCTGGAGCGAACCGGTCGCCCTGCAGGCGCTGGAGGACACGCTGCGCACGCATCTGGTGGAGCGGGCGGCGGCAGCCGACGCTAACCTGTCTGCGGGCGTGCCGGTGCCGGAGCCGTCTGGCGCCGACCAGCACAACTGCCTGCGGCTGAGCGACCGGTCGGTGCACGTTCTCGCGTCGCTGCGCGCGCCGCGCGTGATCGTTTTCGGCGGCCTGCTGGCGGACGCCGAGTGCGACGAACTGGTGGCGCTGGCCAAGACGCGGCTGGCCCGCTCAGAGACGGTGCAGGTGCAAACCGGCGCCAGCGAGGTCAACACCGCACGCACCAGCGAAGGCATGTTCTTCGGCCGCGCCGAAAACGCGCTCTGCGCGCGCATCGAGGCCCGCATTGCCGAGCTGCTGAACTGGCCGCTGGAAAACGGCGAAGGCCTGCAGATCCTTCGCTATTCACCGGGTGCCGAATACAAGCCGCACTACGACTACTTCGACCCCGCGCAACTTGGCACGCCCGCCATCCTTCGCCGCGGCGGTCAGCGGGTGGCTTCGCTGGTGATGTACCTGGCTGCGCCCACCCGAGGCGGCGCCACCGTGTTCCCCGATGTGAACTTCGAGGTCAATCCGGTCAAGGGCAATGCCGTCTTCTTCAGTTACGACCGCCCGCACCCCGGAACGCGCAGCCTGCACGGTGGCGCGCCGGTGCTGGAGGGGGAGAAATGGGTGGCGACCAAATGGCTGCGCGAGGGGCGCTTCGAGTAGCCCCCCAATTTCTGTGGTGGTGTGTCAACCGGGCCGGTGGGGGTGGCGTTGAGGTTGCGAGCAAGCAGCTCTTCCCCAACCTTCAGAAAGCCTTCCCATGAACAAGATCCTCGCCGCACTGGTTGCCTCCCTCTTCACCATGGGCGCCTTCGCCCAGGCCGCCGCTCCTGCAGCCGCTGCCACCCCGGCGACTGCCGCCAAGACCGCAATGGCTGCCCCGGCCGCTGCCGACATGAAGAAAGAAATGCCTGCCAAGAAGACCAAGGCCAAGTCCAAGGCCAAGTCCAAGAAGGCTGCTGCAAAGAAGGCCGCCTGAGCGACCCTCTTGAGTAGAACCGGCTTTGCCGGGCTACTCAAATCCCCGCGGGGGACGGCCGGCTCGGCCGGCCTTGGGGCCCTCTCCCCTCAAAAAAACCCGGCTTCGGCCGGGTTTTTTCATGGACGTTGCGTTTTCCCCAAGTAGGGATTGAGGCGACCCCCGGTGTGAACTAGAAGGTGGGCAGATCCCCAAGGACGCCCCCAATGCAGACTGACGCAAAGGACGCCACCGCGCGTCTGCCCCTGGTGGGCGAGGCCGCTCGACCGCCCGAACGGCGCGTGCTGGCCGGTGGCCAACACACAGCGCCAGCGCCGGCGCCAGCCACCGCACCGTACGACGAGATTCGCGCCCCGATCATTGCCCTGCACGGCGTGGGCGACTTCGCCCCGGGCGACGTGATCGGCGAGATCGCCCGCGACCCCGCGTTCTCGCGCTGCGACGACTTCCGCCGCGAAACCGTGTTCTCCAGCAACTACCGTTTTTCGCTGCTGGTCGAAGGCCGACCCGGCGACGGTCGGCCCAACCAGACGCGCATGCTCGAAGTCAACTGGTCCGAAGTCCGGCGCGCCATGCCCAACGTCGGTGGTCTGCTGCGCAACTTCGTCGCGGTGCTGTTCGCGTTGAACCGCATCGCCGTCTTCGGGGCCAGCCGCTCCAAGGCGCTCAGCGTGCCGATTTCCACCGGGGTCTTCAGCCTGTGGATGGTCGAGGCGCTGATGGTCTGGGCCTCGCTGGCGCCGGCCTTGTCCACGCTGCTGTGGCAACTCGAACCGGGCCAGCGCTTCGCGGCCGGCTTGCTGGTGGCGGGTGCCGCCGTGTTTGCCGCGATGGCGGTGCGCCCGCTCAGCCGGCCGATGGCCGTGGGTGCGCTGCTGTACGCCGCGTTCGCCGCCTGGGCGGGCTGGCTGACCTGCTTCACCGCGTCGGGGCACCTGGTGTTCGCCGCGTTATCGGCGCAGGTGCATGTGTGGATCACGCTGGCCGCCACCGGGGCGGTGTTGCTGACAGCGATCGAGATCGCGGTGCGTCCGGCACCGGCTGATGCGCGCGGCGAGATTCGCTGGGTGCACCGCCTGGCCCGCATCGGTTGCCTGTGGTTGCCGCTGGTGCTGCTGGTGCTGATGCAGCCGCTGACGGTGTCGGCCCTGCTGCTGCCGATGGAATCGAAGATGCGCACCAACTGGGGCCTCGCGTTTTCGGTCGACCTGCCGTTCCGGCCCGAAGACGTGCAGCGCGCGGTCGGCTGGATTGCGCTGGCGCTGGCCGGCGCCTTGCTGCTGGGCGCACTGCAATTCAAGCTGGTGCAGCGCAGTGGCCGCAACACGGCGGTGCTGTTCGGCTGGCTCTCGGGCATTGCCTTGCTGCTGACGGCGCGCATGGTCGAGCGCACCGCGTTCGATGGCTGCGAGCTGTGCCAGGACTGCCTGCACACCGAATGGCTGGCCGCCGCCGGCCTGTTGCTGGCGCTGGGCGGCAGCGTGACCTGGGTGCTGTTCGCGCGCACCGACGTGGCCTGCGATCCGGCCGGGCGTTGCTGGTATCCGGCGGGTGCGTTCGCGCGCTTCTGGGCCAGCCTGCTGCTGGTGGTGATGCCGCTGGTGCTCGCCGGATCATTCGGCTGGCTGGTGTGGCGCATCGTTCAGCAGGGGGATGGGCCGGTGAAGTCCGACGCGGCCGAGATCTTCATGCAGTCGACCAAGTACGCGCTGTTGCTCGCACCGCTGGCCACGAAGCCGTTCGCAGCGTTTCTGGACGCGCTGGGCGACGTGTTCTTTTTCCTGGTGCGTCAGCGCAACCTGAACACCCGGCTCGACACCTTGCCGCGCCTGTGGAAGGCGCTGCAACATGTGAACTCCGAGGTCAACGGCAAGCACTTCATCGTGTTCGCGCACAGCCAGGGCACGGTGATTGCCGCCGCCATGTTTTCGCGCATGGCGCGCGTGCTGTTGCGTTCGGACATTCGCCTCACGCTGGTGACCGTGGGCTGCCCGGTGACGACGCTGTACCGCAATTTCCTCGGGGCACGCATCGGCGTCGAGTTCGCTGCCCTGTGCAGGTTGCAGCCCGACCGGTTCCGTTGGTTCAACCTGTGCCGGCCGGCCGACTACATCGGCGGCGCAGTCGAACTCGAAGGCGTGGTCAACCGCGACCTGCTCACCGCTGGTGACCACCGCGGTTACTGGTGCGACCGCGAGTTGCTGGCGTGGCTGAAGGCGCTGTCGGAGGGGCGTGCCGCCTGACGGCGACCAGTGCCGCATCAGTGCGGCGGCAAGCGGTGCGACTGCATCTCGCCCGACGAGATCACGCGCGTGCCCGGCCGCGCATGCAGCATCGCGTGCAGCAGCGCAGCAGCCACGGTCGACGCCTCGATCGGCCGCACGCTGCGCGGCACCCAGCCCAGCACCGGGCGCAGCAGGCGCATCGCCCACGCTTCGCCGGACCGCGTGGGTTGGCCCAGCGCGGCGCGGTCACCGCTCAACAGCGAAGGCTGGGCGATGACGACGCTGCTGTAGCCCAGCAGGGCTATCGCTTCTTGCATCTCGCCCTTCACCTGGTTGTAGAAGACGCGCGAGTGGCGGTCGGCGCCGAGTGCCGACACCACGGCCAGCCGCGTGGCACCCGCCGCGCGGGCCGCGCGAGCGGTGTTCACCACGGCGTCGAAGTCGACCGCGCGAAAGGCGGCTTGCGAGCCCGCGAGCTTGATCGTGGTGCCCAGCGCGAGGTAGACGTCGTCGACTGCGGGCAGCACCGGCAGGTGGTGGAAGTCCACCTGGTGCAGCACCAGCTTGTCGTGCGTGGGCAGGCTGGGCGCGGCGCGCCTGAGCAAGGCGTGCGTCAGGCTGTAGCGCGGCGAGTCCAGCAGCAGCGACAACACGGCCCGGCCGATCAGGCCGGTGGACCCGGCGAGCAGGGCCGTGCGAGGAGAGGAATTGTTCGAAGCGGGCGAGGCAGTCATCGAATGACTGTACCTCGCGCGTCGAGCTTCAACGCTTGGGTGACGCCGGGCGCGGCACGGCCGGACGGCCGTCACGGCGTGCCTCGGGGCGCGGCCCCTGCGGACGCGGCGCCGGGGCCTGGCCTGAACCGGCACGCACCGGTGCGTGGTTGCCGGCCGGACGCGCCGGGGCCTGACGCGAATCACTGCGCCCGCCGCCCGAACGGCCACCCCCGCCGCCATTGCCGCCACCGTAGCCACGGCCACCACCACCGCCGCCGCCACCACCCGAGCGATGACCGCCGCGACCGGCGCCTTCACCGATCACCATGCGACCGAGCACGATGGGCTCGGGACGCTCGTTCGGATTCGGCGCGTAGCCGGCGATGATCTCTTTCGGAATCTCGCGCTTGATAAGGCGTTCGATCTCGCGCAGGAAGCCGTTCTCGTCGACGCACACCAGCGAAATTGCTTCGCCTTGCGCGCCCGCACGGCCGGTGCGGCCGATGCGGTGCACATAGTCTTCGGGCACGTTCGGCAGCTCGAAGTTCACCACGTGCGGCAGCATGTCGATGTCGATGCCGCGCGCGGCAATGTCGGTTGCCACCAGCACCGTCAGGTCGCCGGTCTTGAACTCGGCCAGCGCCTTGGTGCGCGCACTCTGGCTCTTGTTGCCGTGGATGGCCATCGCGCTGATGCCTTCTTTCAGCAGGAACTCGACCAGCTTGTTGGCGCCGCTCTTCATGCGGGTGAACACCAGCACCTGGTCCCAGTCGTTGCTCTTGATCAGGTGCGCCAGCAGGTCCTTCTTCATGTCGCGACCGACCGGGTGCACCTTCTGCGCGATGGTGTCGGCGGTCTGGTTGCGGCGAGCCACTTCGATCAGCGACGGCTTGTTGAGCAGGCGGTCGGCCAGCGCCTTGATCTCGTCGCTGAAGGTGGCCGAGAACAGCAGGCTCTGCTTCTGTGCCGGCAGCACGGCCAGCACTTTCTTGATGTCGTGGATGAAGCCCATGTCGAGCATGCGGTCGGCTTCATCCAGCACGAAGATCTGCACATGCGACAGGTCCAGCGTGCGCTGCTGGTGGTGGTTGAGCAGGCGGCCGGGCGTGGCCACCAAAATGTCGACGCCGCGGCGCAGCTTGTCGATCTGCGGCTGCATGCCGACGCCGCCGAACATCACCATGCTGGTCAGCTTGCTGTACTTGCCGTAGGTCTTCACGCTCTCTTCCACCTGCGCCGCCAGTTCGCGGGTGGGCGTGAGGATCAGCGCGCGGATCGGCAGGCGGCCCTTGGCGTCGCGCACGGCGGGCTGGGCCATCAGGCGGTGCAGCATCGGCAGCACGAAGCCGGCGGTCTTGCCGGTGCCGGTTTGTGCGCCACCCATCACGTCGACGCCCGAGAGCACCAGCGGAATGGCCTGCGCCTGGATGGGGGTGGGGGTGGTGTAGCCGTATTCGTTGACGGCACGCAGCAAGGGCTCGGCGAGGCCGAGAGTGTCAAAAGACATGGGATTCCAGAGGAGGGGTCGGCCTGTCGCTTGAGAACCAAGCGCCAGTCGCAGGCAGAATGGGGAGTTGCGAGCCGCTTGTTCAAGGGAACGAAGACTCGGGTCAGGATGACCGGCAGCACAGTGACTGAAGCGTGTGCTGATGCCGCATTCTAACCGACGTGTCTGCGCTGGCCGGCGCCGAACAGCCCGCTGATTCCCCCGGTGATGCGGCGACGGGTCAGGCCGCAATGCTGTTCGTTTAAGAAAAACCACAGACCAAAAAACCCGTTCGGCCTGATGTATAGGAGGCGTGCGCAAACCGTAGAAAACACAGGCCCAAAGGTTATAAACGAGCAGGTTTTGCTCAGGGCGCGGTGCCGCACCAGCCGCCCCCCAGCGCGCGGGACACCATCGGCGTCATTCCCATG
>JANNBZ010000293.1:0-9085 GCA_031386065.1 Burkholderiales bacterium | reverse complement strand
TGGTCGGCGTGGTCAGGCTTTCGACCAGCATCTGCGCGATCTCGGGCGTCACGTACTTGCGGCCCTGCGCCACGGTGCGCACCGCGGCGACGATCAGCGCCGGGTCGCCGCCCTTGTTGACGTAGCCGAAGGCGCCAGCGCGCAGCGCGCGAATCGCGTACTGGTCTTCGGGGTACATCGACACCACCAGCACGCGCATCGCCGTGCCTTCGTCCTTCAGCACGTGCAGCACATCCAGGCCGCTGCGGCCGGGCAGGTTGATGTCGAGCACCAGCACGTCGGCGCTGGTGTTGCGCATCAGCGTGCGCAACTCGCCGTAGTCGCCGGCCTCGCCCACCACCTCGATGTCGGGCGCGTCAGACAGCGTGTCGCGAATGCCGCGCCGGATCAGCGCGTGGTCGTCGCAGAGCATCACCTTGATCACAGGTCACCCCAACCGGTGGGGTCGTCGTCGCTCGGCAAATCCTTCGGTGTGGACTCCACGAAGACTCCTTCATGCAAGGGAATCGACAGTATGAGGGTGGTGCCGGCGGCGCCGCTGCTGAGGTCGACCCAGCCGCCCACGGTGCCGGCGCGTTCGTGCAGGCCGCGAATGCCGAAGGATTGCGCCTTTGCCAGGTCGTCGTTGCTCAGGCCGCGGCCGTTGTCGCTGATCTCGAGCGACAACACACCGCCGGCCATCGACAGGTCGATCTCGACGCGGCTGGCCTGCGCATGCTTGGTGATGTTGGTCAGCGCCTCTTGCGCCGTGCGGTAGGCCACCAGCGGCACGCCGGTCGGCAGCCGCGGCACCTCGGCCGGCCCGCGCAACTGGCAGCTGATGCCGGTGCGGCGCTCGAAGCGCGCCGTCATCCACTGCAGCGCCGCCAGCAGGCCTTGTTCAAGGATGGCGGGGCGCAGGTTGTGCATGATCCGCTGGCTGGATTCGATGGCGAGCGTGACCGTTTCTTGCGCCGAGGCCAGACGCGCCAGCACCTCGTCGGAACTGGAATGGCGGGCCATCCACGCGAGGTCGAATTTCAGCGCGGTGAGTGAGCCGCCGACGTCGTCGTGGATCTCGCGCGCGATGGCGGCGCGCTCCATCTCGATGCTGGTTTGCAGATGCTGCGCCAGTTCGCGCAGCCGCTGCTTCGAGGCGCCCAGTTCCAGGTCGGCACGTTCGCGGGCACGCCGCGTCTGGCTGGCCTCGACCGCGTGCAGCAAGGCCGGCACCAGGCGCGCCAGGTTGTTCTTCAGCAGGTAGTCGCTGGCGCCGTTGCGCATCGCCTCGACGGCGGTGTCTTCGCCGATCTCGCCCGACACCAGCACAAAGGGAATGTCGTGCCCGCTGGCCATCAGCAGGTCCAGCGCCACCAGGCCCGAAAACCCGGGCAGGTTGTAGTCGGAGACGATCACGTCCCAGGGCTGGTCGAGCGCGCGCAGGAAGTCGGCTTCCGAATCGACGCGGTGCACGTCCACATCCAACCCGCCACGCCGCATCTGCGCCAGCGCCAGCTCGTGGTCCAGTTCCGAGTCTTCCAGGTGCAGCAGGCGCAGCGACGTCATTGGCGAAGTATGCCCCGCAGGGTCAGGCCGGCAGCGCCAGCGGCATCGAATTGAACCGTCTTTGCCCCGGTGATTGCGCCATGGCCGCTGACCCGGTTGCCGAGAATCGACGGCATGGTCATCTCACTGCATTTTCTGGCGGCGGCACCGGCGTGGCTGGGCTGGGTCGGAGTGCACGCGCCATGACCGCACGCCGCGCCGCGCCTGACCCGGCGCAGCCGCCGCCGTGGCCACAGGCTGCGGCCGCGTTGCAGCTGGACCTGCTGTGCGCATCGAACGACCTCGACCGCTTGCAGGGCCTGCTGGCCGACGCCTGCGAGACGCTGATCCAGCGCTTTCGCGGCGTCGCCGACAACATCGACGGGCTGCTGAAGGCCACCGATCCACCGCCGAGCCAGCGTGAACGTCTGCACGACGCGATGGCACAGCTCGGCGGGGCGCTGACGGCCTTGCAGTTTCAGGACATGGCGTCGCAACTGATACACCACACCCACGCACGGCTGCACCGTTGCGCCTTGCAACTGGGCAGCCAGGCCGCGCACCCGCAGACCACGGCTGCAACGCGACCGAATCCGGTTGCGCAGTCCGAAATGGACGCAGGCCCGGTCGAGCTGTTCTGAAGCGCCGGCCCGGATCGCATTTCCTTCATTCCCGAACGACTCCCCGGAGCACGCCATGCATTCAATCCTCGCTGTAGACGACTCCGCCTCGATGCGCCAGATGGTCAGCTTCACCCTCAAGAGCGCCGGCTACCAGGTGGTCGAAGCGGTCGACGGCCAGGACGCGCTGGAGAAGTCGGCCACGCGCGAGTTCGACCTGGTGCTGACCGACCAGAACATGCCGCGCATGGACGGCATCAGCCTGACGCGCAAGCTGCGCGAGAGCCCGAAGTTCGAACGCACGCCGATCCTGATCCTGACCACCGAATCGAGCGACGAGATGAAGCAGTCCGGCCGCAGCGCAGGTGCCACCGGCTGGCTGGTGAAGCCGTTCGACCCGGCCAAGTTGCTCGAGGTCATCAAGAAGGTGATCGGGTGAAGAACCCGACCGCATCGCCTTTGCACCGGAGCACCGCATGGCCGACCTGAACACCGACGCCGCCAGCCAGGCCGCCGGCATCGACCTGAGCCAGTTCTTCCAGATCTTCTTCGAAGAGGCCGGCGAGAACCTGGCCCGCCTGGAACAGCTGCTGCTACAGATCGACATCGCCGCCGCCAGCGACGACGAGCTGAACGCGATCTTCCGCTGCGCGCATTCGGTCAAGGGCGGCGCGGCCACCTTCGGCTTTGCCGACGTGGCCGAGCTGACGCACGAGATGGAAACCCTGCTCGACAAGCTGCGCCGCCACGAACTCGCGCCCGACACCGCAATGGTCGACGTGCTGCTGCAGGCGGGCGACGCACTGCGGGCTCTGCTCGCGCGGCACCAGCAAGCCGAGGGCGATCCGGTCGACACGACCGGCCTGCTGGTCGCCATCCGCGCGCTGGTGGCGGGGACGCCGGGCGCGGCTAACCACGCGGCGCCTGCACCTGCAATCCCGCTGCCGGCTGCACAACCGGCCGAGCCGTCGGTGGCCCGCCTGTTGGACCTGCGCGTGGGCCCGCTCGCCGATCCGGCCGACGCCGACAACCTGGTCGATCTGTTCAACGAGATCGTCGACCTGGGCACCATCGAGCCGATCGACGGCGGCACGCCGATCGACGGCATGCGCCGCTTCAAGGTGCTGACCACCAGCACCGACAGCGACCTGCTGGACCTGTTCACCTTCCACGTGTCGCGCGAGCAGGTTCAGTTGCTGCCGTTCGGCCCCGGCTACGGCTTTCACACCGGCAACCCCGGCGTACCGCCCACATTGCCCGTCGACAGCGGCTACGGCTTCTTCGACAACGCGCCCGGCGCACCGACCGCGGCAGTCGCAGCGCCTACAGCCGACGCGACGCCGATCGCAACGCCGCCACCGCCGACCGCACGCGCGCTGCCCAAGGCCGCTGCGGCCATCGAGTCGGCCACGCTGCGGGTGTCGGTCGAGAAGGTCGACCAGCTCATCAACATGGTGGGTGAACTCGTCATCACCCAGGCCATGCTGGCACAACACAGCCAGGGCCTGGACCCGGCGCTGTACCAGCAGTTGGCCGGCGGCCTGGCCGAGCTGAACCGCAACACCCGCGATCTGCAGGAGTCGGTGATGTCGATTCGCATGATGCCGATGTCGCTGGTGTTCAACCGCTTCCCGCGCATGCTGCGCGACCTGGCGGCCAAGCTGGGCAAGCAAATCAACTTCGTGACCGTGGGCGACGCCACCGAACTCGACAAGGGCCTGGTCGAGAAGATCACCGACCCATTGACGCACCTGGTGCGCAACAGCTGCGACCACGGCATCGAACTGCCCGCCGAACGCGTGGCCAAAGGCAAGCCCGAGGCGGGCACCATCACGCTGAGCGCATCGCACCAGGGCGGCAGCATCGTCATCGAGGTGCGCGACGACGGCAAGGGCCTGTCGCGCGACAGGCTGCTGCGCAAGGCGCGCGAACTGGGCCTGCCCGCACCCGACTCCATGCCCGACGCCGACGTGTGGGCGCTGATTTTCGCGCCCGGTTTTTCAACCGCCACCGAGGTCACCGACGTGTCGGGCCGCGGCGTTGGCATGGACGTGGTCAAGCGCAACATCACCGCGCTCGGCGGCAGCGTCGAGATCGACTCGGCCGAAAGCTGCGGCCTGCGCGTGTCGGTGCGGCTGCCGCTGACGCTGGCCATCATGGACGCGATGTCGGTCGGTGTGGCCGACGAGGTCTACATCCTGCCGCTGTCCAGCGTGGTGGAGTCGCTGCAAGTGCACGCCGACCTGATCAAGACCCTGGGCGGCAGCGGCCGCGTGGTCGAGGTGCGCGATGAATTCATGCCGGTGGTCGACCTGGAACAGGTGTTCCGGGTGCCGCGCCGCACCGCGCTGGCCGGCGGCGCCATCATGGTGGTGGTCGAGGCCGAAGGCGGCCGCATCGCCTTGCTGGTCGATGAGCTGATAGGCCAGCAGCAGGTGGTGGTGAAGAACCTCGAAGCCAACTACCGGCGCGTCAGCGACGTGTCGGGCGCGACCATTCTGGGCGACGGCCGGGTGGCGCTGATCCTCGACGTGGCCAGCCTGGTTCGCCGCTCGCGCCATTGATGCCGTTGATGCAATTACCCATTTCCACAGGACTCAGCATGAACATGATTTCCGACGCCAGCCATGTCGCGGCCCACGAAGCAGCCCGCGCCCGCACCCAGGCCGGCGGTGAATTTCTGACCTTCCGCCTGGGCGCCGAGGAGTACGGCATCGACATCCTGCGGGTGCAGGAGATTCGCTCTTACGAAGCGCCCACACGCATCGCCAACGCGCCGCCGTTCCTGAAAGGCGTGGTCAACCTGCGCGGGGTCATCGTGCCCATCGTCGACCTGCGCCTGAAGCTGTCGTGCGAGCGGGTCGAGTACAACGATTTCACCGTGGTGATCGTGCTGAACGTGCGCGGACGCATCGTCGGCGCGGTGGTCGATTCGGTGTCCGACGTGCTCGAACTGAAAGCCGAAACCATCAAGCCCGCACCGCAACTGAACTTCGGCGTCGACACCAGTTTCATCACCGGCATCGGCAGCGTGAACGACCGCATGCTGATCCTGATGGACATCGAGGCGCTGATGAGCAGCGCCGACATGGGACTGATCGACAGCAGCGCGAAATAACGACAGCGTCAGCGACAGAACGGCAGCGTCAGTCGGCCGCTGCGCTGCGCAGCGTTTGCACCACCGGGCGCTTGAGCACGTCGCGCAGGCCCCACCAGCCCGCCGCCAAGGCCAGCAACGCGCCGGCCAGGCCACCGGCCAACGGCACCCACGGCGACGGGTTCCAGCTGAACTCGAACACATAGCGCGCCAGCGCCCAGCCGACCGCGCTGGCCGCGATGGACGCCAGCACGCCGGCCAGCGCACCGACGCCCAGCAACTCGGCCCGCTGCACCTGGCCCAGCAGCTTGCCGCTGGCGCCCAAGGCGCGCATCACCGCGAACTCGCGCGTGCGCGCCTCGCGGGTGGCGGTGATGGCCGCGAACAGCACCACCAGCCCCGCCGCCAAGGTGAAGCCGAACAGGAACTCGACCGCACGGATCACCTGGTCGAGCACGCGCTGGATCTGGCCGATGGAGGCCGACACGTCGATGTTGGTGATGTTCGGAAATTCGCGGCTCAGCGCGTTGTCGAAGCCGCTTGCCTTGTCGGTGCTGCGGGTGGATTCGGGCGGCGCGCGGAAGGCCGCGATGAAGGTCACCGGCGCGTCCTGCATTTGCGCGGTCGGGAACATCACGAAAAAATTCACCCGCATCGAGCCCCAGTCGACCTTGCGAAAACTGCTGATGCGGCCTTCGGCGGTTTGCCCCGCCAGGTCGAAGCGCAGGCTGTCGCCGAGCTTGAGTTTCAGCGTTTGCGCCAGGCCTTCTTCCACGCTCAGGCCGCCGGCTTCGTCGGGCGTCCAGCGGCCCTCGGTGACGAGGTTGTGCGGCGGCAACTGCGCGGCGTGGCTGAGGTTGAACTCGCGCTCGACCAGGCGCTTGCCGCGCTCGTCGGTCTGGGTTTCGGGCGACACCGGCTGGCCGTTGATGGCCACCAGCCGGCCGCGGATCATCGGGTACCAGTCGAACTGCGTCACGCCGCCCTCGCGCAGCCGCGCCTTGAAGGCGTCGCCCTGTTCGGGCTGCAGGTTGATGACGAAGCGGTTCGGCGCGTCGGGCGGCGTGGCCTTGCGCCAGCTGTCGATCAGGTCGGTGCGCAGCAACACCAGCAGCACCAGCGCCAGCAGGCCCACGCTGAGGGCAGATACCTGCAGCACCGCGAAGGCCGGCCGCGCGGCGATTTGCCGCGTGGCCAGCACCAGCCAACGCGGCGCGCGCGACTCAGGCACCGCGCGCCGCAGCAGCGTCACCGCGAGCCAACTGCAAAGCGCAAACAGTGCCACCGCCGCCGCGAAACCACCCACCGCGATCAGGCCCAGCTTGAAGTCGCTGGACACCGCCAGCAGCAACGCCACGAAGCCCAGCCCGCCGGCGGCCAGCACCAGGATCGAGGCCGGCTTCAGCGCGCCCACGTCGCGGCGAATCACGCGCAGCGGCGGTACCTGCGCCAGTTGCAGCACCGGCGGCAGGCCGAAGCCCAGCAACAGCGTGAAGCCCACGCCGATGCCGAACAGCGCCGGCCACAGCGTGGGCGCGGGCAGGGCCGCATCCACCAACCCGGCCAGCAGCAGCACGAAGACAAAATGCACCGCGAAACCCAGCACCACGCCAGCCACGCTGGCCAGCAAGCCGACCAGCGCGAACTCGACGCCGTACTGCAAGGCGATGGTGCGTTGCGGCTGGCCCAGCACGCGCAGCATGGCGCAGTCGTCGAGGTGGCGGCTGGCGAAATCGCGCGACGCGATGCCCACCGCCACCGCCGCCAGCAGGGCCGCCAGCAAGGCCACGAGGTTGAGGAATTTTTCGGCGAGGTCCAGCGTCTGCCGCATCTCGGGCCGGCCGGCTTCCAGCGATTCGACCCGGATGCCGCGCAGCGACTGCGCCTTGATCTGCGCCTCGGCCCAGGCGGTGAAGTCGGCCACGCCGGCGTCGCGCCCGGCCGGGTCGGCCACCGCCAGCCGGTACGTCACCCGGCTGGCCGGCTGCACCAGCGCGGTGGCTGCGAGGTCGGCCTGGTTCAGCATCACGCGCGGCGCAAAGCTCATGAAGCCCGCGCCACGGTCGGGTTCGATCACGATCACCTGCGCGATGCGCAGCGCCGCGTCGCCGAGCAGCAGCGTGTCGCCCACCTTCAGGCCGATGGCGTCGAGCAAGGCCTCGTCGACCCAGGCGCTGCCTTTGTCGGGCGCGCGCACCACGTTGGCTTCCGGCGTGCCGACGCCGGCGCGCAAGCGCAACTGGCCACGAAGCGGATAGGCATCGCTGACCGCCTTCACACCCACCAGCCGCGACGCGCCGCCTTGCGCGTCGGGCGCGCGACCCATGCTCGGAAAGCTGGTGGTGGTGGCGACCCGCAAGCCGAGTTCGCGCGCCTTGAGGGTGAACGATTCAGGCGCCGGCTGGTCGCTGGAGACGATGGCGTCACCGCCCAGCAACTGCCGCGCATCGCGCGCCAGGCCGTGGCTCATGCGATCGGCAAAAAAGCCCACCGCCGTCAACGCCGCCACCGCCAGCGTGACGGCCACCACCAGCAGCCGCAACTCGCCGGCCCGGAAATCGCGCTGCAACTGGCGCCAGGCCAGGGGCCAGAACGAAGCGGCGCGGGGGGGTGCGAAGGAAGTCATGGAGCAACCTTACACGAGCGTTGCGAGGGCTGCGGCAGGCGGGGCTTGGCTTCAGCGTTGCTGTGCGCTGCATGCAATTGCGCCGAACGTTCCCGGCGCAACGCGATGCTCCAATGGCCCATGAACACCCCCCTGCCCTCGATCTTTCTGTCGCACGGCTCGCCGATGATCGCGCTGGAGCCCGGCGCGGCGGGCGCCTTCATGCAGCGGCTCGGCCCGGCCATCGATGCAAGCTTCGGCCGGCCGCGCGCCATCGTGGCGGTGTCGGCGCACACCACCGCGCGCGAGCCGGTGTTGCTGGCCGCGGCACAACACGCGGCGGTGTACGACTTCGGCAATTTCGATCCGCGACTCAACCTGATGCGCTACGACGCACCGGGCGACCCGGCCCTGGCGGCGCGCGTGGCCTCGCTGCTGCAGGCGGTGCAACTGCCGGTGCATGTGCTGGCGCAGGGCGGCCTCGACCACGGCATCTGGACGGCACTGCGCTACGTCTATCCTGCGGCCGACATCCCGGTGCTGCCGTTGGCCTTCGTGCCCAGCCAGAGCCCGGCGCAACAGTTTGCGCTCGGCGCGGCCTTGCAGGCGCTGCGGCAAGACGGCGTGCTGGTGCTGGGCACCGGCAGCATCACGCACAACCTGGGCCGTGTGTTCGGCCGCGCGGAAATGCCGGCGAACGACGCCCCCGAAGTGCGCGAGAGTCGCGAGTTCCGCGACTGGATGCACGCGCGCAGCAGCGCGCTCGACTGGCCCGCCCTGCTCGACTACCGCCGCCAGGCACCGTTCGCGGTCGACATGCACCCGAGCGACGAACATCTGCTGCCCTGGTTCGTAGCCGCTGGCGCCGGCGGGCCCGACGGCCCCGCACTGCGTCTGCACGACAGCGTGACCCTGGGCTGTCTGGGAATGGATGCGTATGCCTTCGGCGACGGTGCCGAGGTGTTGATGCAGGCGCTGGATTGAGCCGACGAAGCGAAGGACCTGCGAAGCTATCCAGCGCAGTCGGCTCGCGAAGGCCACGGAAGAAGCTTCGATCAACCACCGACGTGCAGGCCTGAGCCGACGAAGCGAAGGACCTGCGAAGCAGTCCAGCGCAGTCGGCTCGCGAAGGCCGAGGAAGAAGCTTCGATCACCCACGGGCGTGCAGGCCCGAGCGCACCAAAGCCGGTGAATCCGGTCGGATTTGGCGAGGTCGCGTTGATCGCGACCAGTGGCGTC
>JANNBZ010000280.1:0-7427 GCA_031386065.1 Burkholderiales bacterium | reverse complement strand
CCCCCGAAGATGTTCCCCAAAATCGCCTCCACCTTCTGGTTCCCGAGCATTATCTTGAAGGCCTCGGTGACCTTCTCGGGGGTGGCGCCACCGCCGACGTCGAGGAAGTTCGCCGGCTCGCCGCCGAACAGCTTGATGGTGTCCATGGTCGCCATGGCCAGCCCGGCGCCGTTGACCAGGCAGCCGATGTTGCCGTCGAGCTGGATGTACGCCAGGTCGACTTTGCTGGCTTCGATTTCCGCCGGGTCTTCCTCGTCGAGGTCGCGCAAGGCCACGATCTCGGGGTGGCGGAACAGCGCGTTGGCGTCGAAGTTGAACTTCGCGTCCAGCGCCTTGATGTTGCCCGGCTTGCCGTCCACAGACCCTTCCAGGATCAGCGGGTTGATCTCGGCCAGCGAGCAGTCGGTTTCCATGTAGCAGGTGTAGAGCTTCTTCAGCACGTCGATGGCCTGCGCCTGCGAAGCCGCCGGCACGCCGATGCCGTTGGCCAGTTCGGCCCCTTGTGCGTCCGTCAGGCCGACGGCGGGATCAACGAAGACCTTCAGGATTTTTTCGGGCGTGGCATGCGCGACCTGTTCGATGTCCATGCCGCCTTCGCTGCTGGCCATCATGGCCACGCGCTGGGTGGCGCGGTCGGTGACGGCGGCGACGTAGTACTCGTGCTGGATATTGGCACCTTCCTCGACCAGCAGGCGGCGCACCTTCTGACCGTCAGGCCCGGTCTGATGCGTTTTGAGCTGCATGCCGAGGATTTCCGCAGACAGCTTCTTCACGTCGTCGAGCGAGCGCGCCAGCTTCACGCCACCGCCCTTGCCGCGTCCACCGGCATGGATCTGCGCCTTCACCACCCACACCGGCCCGCCGAGTTTTTGTGCCGCCTCGGTGGCTTCGAGCACGCTGAAGGCGGGGTATCCGCGCGGCACCGGGATGCCGAACTGGCGCAGGATTTCCTTGCCTTGGTATTCGTGAATTTTCATCGGGGTCTTTCGCTAGAGGTCGGAAGAAAGAAGGGCACTGCCGCTCAGGCCAGGTTGTCACCCGGGCCCGCGTCGACGGGCGCGAGCGTTGCCGCGCGGTACCAGCGCGGGTAGTGGGTGCGCACCGCCTCGCCATCGGCGCGCAGGGCATGGCAGCCATCGATCTGGAAGGGCCGCCGGTCGGTGTCGGCCGACTCACGCGCGTCTTTCACTTCGCCGACGAAGGCCTGGATGACCGCCGTTGGCAGCAACTGCCCCATCTCGGAAATATGGGTGCAGCCCTGAACGCCGCCGAGGCGCTCTTTCACTGCTGCGCGAAAACCTTTCAACAGGTTCAGACCCACCAGGCGTCCGTAGGCGTCGCCGTTCTGGTCGCACAGCCCGGGATAGGGCATCTGGCGCGTCTCGGCGCCGGCCTCGACGATGTTGAATTTCTCGTCCACCACCAGGCGCAGCAGCATGTCGTGGATCGGGACGCCAGCCAGGCGAACACCGTCGGCGAGCTTCGCGTCGCGCGTCTTGACATCGCTGATGTGGGCATCGACCTCCCACAGCCCATTGCCGCGCGAAAAGACCTCTGCGTCGATGGATCGACGGTGCTTGAGCATTCGCTCGGGCGCGGCGGCTGGCAAGGGCATCAGGTTCGACGCGGGCGCGCAGTGGTTGGGGTGGAGTCGGTCGGGACGCTGCGGCGCTTTCACCGTGGTGTGGTGATAGCAACGGCAGCCGAACAATGTAGCATGCTGCGCCGCACCAATCTGACCCCACCGACCGGCAGATGCGAAGCGCTCAGGCCGCAACGAAGCGCCTGTGTCAACTGCGCAGACCAGGCCTGAGCTGAGCCGACTTCGCTGCACAGCTTCGCAGGTGCTTCGCTGCGTCGGCTCAGTCGCCGTCGCGGTCGTCGTTCTCGATGTCGCTTGGCGGCTGCGCCGGGGCGGCGCGCCCGACTTGACGCATCAGCCGCCCGACCACGTCGGCGGAAAAACCCCGGGCGGCCAGGAAGCGCGCCTGTCGGGCCTGTTCGGTGGCGTTGGCCGGCGGCGTGTCGAACTTGCGCTGGCGCACCTCGCGGGCGCGCTCGAACTCGGTTTGGGCCAGCTGCTGCAGCGCCTCGGGCGTCAACGTGACGCCGTGCTGGGACAGCTCGTGGCGAATGCGCAGGTTGCCGAACTTCGGCGCTCGCGCATGCACCCGACTTTCAGCGAAACGCTCTTCGCTGAGGTAGCGGTGCGACTGCAGCCAGTCGAGCACCTCGGCCACGCGATCGGCTGCGGGCAGCACGGCAACCGCGTCCGAATCCGAACCCGCATCCGCATCCGAATCCGAACACGGCTCGTCCTCGGCGCCACGATGTTCGCTCGCGCGGGCCCGCTCGACTTCGGCCCGCGCATGTCGCATCAACTTGCGCTGCAACTCGATGCGGCTGTGATCGCGCTGGGCCAGCAAGGCCAGCCCGCGCCCCTTCAGGGACAAACCCGCGCGGCGGGTGACCACGACTGCGCTCCAGCCGCCTTGGCGTTGATCGGCTCGGGGGCCGCTTATTCCTTGGCGGCGCGCGCCTTGGCCGGCTTGGCCTCGGCGGCATCGCCGACCGGCAGCAGGCGAATGCCCATCGCTTCGCGGACCTTGTTTTCGATCTCGACCGCCAGCGCCGGGTTCTCGCGCAGGAACTCGCGTGAGTTGTCCTTGCCCTGGCCGATTTTCTCGCCGTTGTAGGCGTACCAGGAGCCGCTCTTTTCGAGCACCTTGGCTTCCACGCCCATGTCGATGATTTCGCCCTCGCGGCTGATGCCTTCACCGTACAGGATGTCGAATTCGGCGGTCTTGAACGGTGGCGCCACCTTGTTCTTGACGACTTTGACCTTGGTCTCGTTGCCGATGACTTCTTCGCCCTTCTTGATGCTGCCGATGCGGCGAATGTCGAGCCGCACCGAGGCGTAGAACTTCAGCGCGTTGCCGCCGGTGGTGGTTTCGGGCGAGCCGAACATGACGCCGATCTTCATGCGGATCTGGTTGATGAAGATGACCATGGTGTTGGTCTTCTTGATCACGCCGGTGAGCTTGCGCAGGGCCTGGCTCATCAGGCGCGCTTGCAGGCCGGGCAGGCTGTCGCCCATTTCGCCCTCGATCTCGGCCTTGGGGGTGAGCGCTGCCACCGAATCGATGACCACCAGGTCGACCGAGGCCGAGCGCACCAGGGCGTCGACAATTTCGAGCGCCTGCTCGCCGGTGTCGGGCTGGCTGATCAGCAGTTCTTGCAGGTTGACTCCGAGCTTTTGCGCATAGGCGGTGTCGAGCGCGTGTTCGGCGTCGATGAAGGCGCAGGTGCCGCCGACCTTCTGCATTTCGGCGATGACCTGCAGCGTCAGGGTGGTCTTGCCGCTGGACTCGGGGCCGTAAATTTCAACCACCCGCCCGCGCGGCAAACCGCCCACACCGAGTGCGGCGTCCAGGCCCAACGATCCGGTGGAGACGACTTCGATGTCGTCGATCACCTCGCCTTCGCCCAGGCGCATGATCGTGCCCTTGCCGAACTGCTTTTCGATTTGCGCCAGCGCGGCCTGCAAGGCCTTGGCTTTTTCTGTGTTCAGTGCTTTGACGGGTGCGTCCATGAGGTCTCCAAGGTTTGCCCGCATTATCGCAAAAGCTGGATGTTTGTACAGTTAGTTCTCGCCGACCTAGGGATATCACGCCGGCGTCATCGAACTGAATTCTGAAAAAATGGGGTGCCGCACAGACCCGCAACGGTGCCACCAGGAGACAGCCACATGCGCGTTCTGATCGCCGAAGACGACCAGGTTTTGGCCGACGGCCTGCTGCGCTCGCTGCGCAGCGCGGGCTACGCGGTCGACCAGGTGAGCAGCGGCAGCGAGGCCGATGCGGCGCTGGCCTCGCACGAGTTCGACCTGGTGATTCTCGACCTGGGCCTGCCCAAGATGCACGGGCTCGAAGTGCTGCGCAAGCTGCGCGCGCGCGGCAGCAGCTTGCCGGTGCTGATCCTGACCGCAGCCGACAGCGTCGAACAGCGCGTCAAGGGACTCGACCTGGGCGCAGACGATTTCATGGCCAAGCCGTTCTCGCTGCAGGAGCTGGAAGCGCGGGTGCGCGCGTTGACGCGGCGCGGCCTTGGCACGGCCTCGGCGGTCATCAAGCACGGGCCGCTGAGCTTCGACGCCACCGGCCGCGTGGCCTACATCAACGACCAGATGATCGACCTGTCGGCCCGCGAGATCAGCCTGCTTGAAGTGTTGCTGCAACGGTCGGGGCGGCTGGTCAGCAAGGACCAGTTGGTCGAGCGGCTGTGCGAGTGGGGCGAAGAGGTCAGCAACAACGCGATCGAGGTCTACATTCACCGTCTGCGCAAGAAGATCGAGCAGGGCCCGGTGCGCATTGCCACGGTGCGCGGGCTGGGCTATTGCCTGGAAAAGATCGCGGGCTGAGGCGCTGGCAGGCTGACGCAGGCCCGCGCGGGCCTTGCAGCACGGGGGTCCGCAGCGTGACGCGCTATTCTTGGCTCGCCCATGCCTGCCGCCCGCGAACAACGCTCCCTCTTCGGCGAAATCCTCGACTGGATGCTGGCGCCGCTGCTGCTGTTGTGGCCGATGAGCGTGATCCTGACCTGGCTGGTGGCGCAGGGCATCGCCAACAAACCGTTCGACCGCGAACTCGGCGAGATGGTGCGGGTGCTGTCGCGCCAGGTCGTGGTTCAGCCCGGTACTTCGCTGCGCGAAACGGTCGCCACCTTCACGCTGCCCGCCGGCGCGTCGGAGATCCTGCACACCGACGAGGCCGACAGCATCTACTACCAGGTGCTGGGCCTGCGCGGCGAATACCTCAGTGGCGACCGCAGCCTGCCGGTGCCGGCCGACGAGGACCGCGGGCCGCAGGGAGAGGTGCTGTTCCGCGACGACGTGGTCAACAACGACAACGTGCGCGTCGCCTACCTGTGGCTGGACACGCCCGGCCGCAGCGGCAGCGCCGTGCCGCTCGTGCAGGTGGCCGAGACCCTGGGCAAGCGCTCGCGGCTGGTCAGCGAAATCATCAAGGGCGTGATCCTGCCGCAGTTCGTGATCCTGCCGCTGGCGGTGCTGCTGGTGTGGCTGGCGCTGGCGCGCGGCATTGCGCCGCTGAATGAATTGCAGCGCCGCATTCGAGGCCGCGACAGCAACGACCTGAGCCCGATCGACGAACGCGAAGCACCGGAAGAAGTGTCGCCGCTGGTGCGCGCCATCAACGACCTGCTGGCGCGGCTGGACCAGTCGATGCGAACCCAGAAGCACTTTCTGGCCGACGCCGCACACCAGCTGAAAACGCCGCTGGCCGGGCTGCGCACCCAGGCCGAGCTGGCGCAGCGGGAGATCGACTCCGGCTCCAGCGACCCGAAGGCGATGAAGCGGTCGCTGCAGCAGATTGCACGCTCGAGCCAGCGCGCCGCGCACATGGTGAACCAGCTGCTCGCGATGGCGCGTGCTGAAGACCGCGAACACGCCGCGCGCAAGCAAAGCGTGAACCTGTCGCGACTGGCCACCGAGACGGTGCGCGACTATGTGCCGCGCGCGCTGGAAAAGCGCATCGACCTCGGCTTCGAAGGCACCGAGAACAGCAGCGTCGAGCCCGCTGTGCCCGCTGCTCCGGCACTCATGCTGCACGGCAACCCAACGCTGCTGCGCGAGCTGATCCGCAACCTGGTCGACAACGCCCTGCTCTACACACCGGCCGGCGGCACCGTTACCGTGCGGGTGCTGCCCGACCCGTTCGGGCAAGTGGTGGTGCTGCAGGTCGAGGACTCGGGGCCGGGCATTCCTGCGGCAGAGCGCGAGCAGGTGTTCCAGCCGTTCTACCGCGCACTGGGCACCGACGTCGACGGTTCTGGCCTGGGCCTGGCCATCGTGCGCGAGATCGCCCAGCAGCACGGCGCCGAGGTCACGCTCGAAGATGCGCAGCTTCGCCCGCGCAGCGGAATCACCGACGAGGACGCCCTCGGCTTCGGCCCCGGCGTGCGCTTCACGCTGCGTTTCGCCGTTGAGCCCACGCCTGCGCAACCGCCAGCACGGGCCGAATAGACTGCGCGTTTTCAGCTCGGCCCGCGCAGACCCCCATGACGATCCGACCCCCTCCAGCGCGCCGCAGCATCGACCTCGCCTTGCAAGGCGGTGGCTCGCACGGCGCATTCACCTGGGGCGTGCTGGACCGTCTGCTGGAAGACGAGTCGTTCGACTTTTGCGCCATCTCGGGCACCAGCGCCGGCGCGCTGAATGCGGCCGTGCTGGCCACCGGCTTGGCGGCGGGCGGACGCGCCGGCGCGCGCCAGGCACTGACCGCGTTCTGGCGCGATGTCAGCCAGGCGGGCGGCATCTTCAGTCCGTTTTCCGGCGCGGCCAGCAACTCGGCGCCGAACCCGTTCGGGCTCGACAAGCTGCCCGGCTACCAATGGGTGAACTCCTTCTTCCGTTCGTTCAGCCCGTATGAGTTCAACCCGCTCAACCTGAACCCGCTGCGCGACGTGCTGCTGCGCCATGTGGACGTGGCCGCGATGCAGCGTTGCGAGACCACGCTGTTCGTCACCGCCACCAGCGTGCACAGCGGGCAGGCGCGGGTCTTCACCGGCAAGGAACTCAGCGTCGACGCGCTGCTGGCCTCGGCCTGCCTGCCGTTCATCTTCCAGGCGGTCGAGATCGACGGCGAGCCGTACTGGGACGGCGGCTACACCGGCAACCCGGCCCTGTTTCCGCTCATCTACGACAGCCGCGCGCTCGACCTGCTGCTGGTCAAGATCAACCCGCTGAGCCGGCCCGGCACACCGACGCGCAGCATGGAGATCATCGACCGGCTGAGCGAGATCACCTTCAACGCCAGCCTGATCGGCGAGATGCGCGCCATCGCCTTCGTGTCGCGCCTGCTGGCGCAGAACAAGCTCGACCCTGGCCGCTACAAGGACCTGCGGCTGCACATGGTGGCCGACGACGCCGGCCTGTCGGGCTTCAATGCGAGCAGCAAGTTCAACACCGAGCTGGCGTTCCTGGAGCGGCTGTTCGAGCTGGGCCGCGGCGCAACCACCCGCTGGCTGACCCAACACGGCAAGGACGTGGGGCGCAAATCGACACTCGACATCGAAGCCGAGTTCCTGGGCCAGCCGGCGTCGCCCGGCCACAAGGGCTGATCAGGCGGCGTCGGCGCGGCGCAGCATCTCGAACAGGCTGGCGTCGTCGAGCGTGGCAAAGCCGCTCTCGCAGGCCCGCGCGAACCGCGCCGCGGCCTGCGCGCCCAGCGCCACTGTGGCGCCCACCTCGTGCGCCATCTGCAGCGCCAGGTGGGTGTCCTTGTTCAGCAGCGTGGTGTGGGCGCGCGGCGCGTAGTCGGCCTGCAGCGCGCGGCGCAGGCGGTCGCTGCCGATCCAGCTTTGCCCGCTCGACTGCTCGACCACGGCCAGCGTGCGCGCCAGGTCCA
>JANNBZ010000259.1:0-14558 GCA_031386065.1 Burkholderiales bacterium | reverse complement strand
AATCTTGGCCAAGCGGCGGTCGGATGCGACCACCACCTCGAACGCCCCCGCCTGCCGATGCCGCCACGAGTCTTTGCCCACATGGTCGATGTCGAACGCATGGTGCGCATGCTTGACCACCGACACCCGCTGGCCGGCCAGGCGCAGGCGCCCGATCAACTGTTCGACCAGCGTGGTCTTGCCCGAGCCAGAGTAGCCGCTGAACCCTATGACTTTCATGGTGTGCAATTCTGCGCGATCCAGGCCTTCACCGCCTCGACGCTGGGCGGCATGACCATGAACCGCTTGGGCAGTTGCTCGATGTCGACCATGCCAGCCGGCCTTGGCGGGGCGAGGCCCAGCGCTTCGACGATGGTCTCAGCAAACTTGGCCGGCAGCGCGGTTTCCAGCACCAACATCGGCACACCCGGCTCGATGTGTTCTCGCGCGACCTTCAGTCCGTCGGCGGTGTGGGTGTCGACCATGCTGCCGAAGCGCTGCCAGGTGTCGCGGATGGTCGCCAGCCGGTCGGCGTGGCTGCTGGAGCCCGAGACGATGCCGAAACCCGCGAGCCGCGCGAACTCGTCCGGCGCGATGCTGAACGCGCCGCGCTGCTCGACCTCGGTCTTGAACAACTGCTGCGTGCGCGCGGCGTCGCGGCCGAGCAGGTCGAACACGAAACGCTCGAAGTTGGACGCCTTGGAAATGTCCATCGACGGGCTCGACGTTTCGAAGGTTTCGGCGCTGGCGCGAACACGGTAGGTGCCGGTGCGGAAGAATTCGTCGAGCACGTTGTTCTCGTTCGTCGCCAGCACCAGCCGCCTGATTGGCAGCCCCATCATGCGGGCCACGTGGCCGGCGCAGATGTTGCCGAAGTTGCCCGACGGCACCGCGAAGCTGACCTGCGACGCGCCCGCGTTCGTCGCCTGGAAATAGCCCGCGAAGTAATACACCACCTGCGCGAGCAAGCGCGCCCAGTTGATCGAGTTGACGGTGCCGATCTTGAAACGGCGCTTGAAGGCGAGGTCGTTCGACACCGCCTTGACGATGTCCTGGCAGTCGTCGAAGACGCCTTCCACCGCGATGTTGTGGATATTCGCGTCTTGCAGGCTGAACATCTGCGCCTGTTGGAACGCGCTCATGCGCCCTTTCGGCGACAACATGAACACGCGCACGCCGGCCTTGCCACGCATCGCGTATTCGGCCGCGCTGCCGGTGTCGCCCGAGGTGGCGCCCAGGATGTTCAAGGTCTCGCCGCGCCGCGCCAGTTCGTACTCGAACAGGTTGCCGAGCAACTGCATCGCCATGTCCTTGAACGCCAGCGTCGGGCCGTTCGACAGGGCTTCGATGAAGACGCCCGGCTCTAGCGCGCGCAGCGGCACGATGACTTGGCTGCCGAAGACGGCGGCGCTATAGGTCTTGCGCGTGAGGGCGCGCAGGTCGTCGGCGGAGATGTCGTCGATGAACAGCGACAAAATCTCGAACGCCAGCTCGTGATAGGCCAGCCCGCGCCAGCGCGTCAGCGTGGCGGCGTCGACCTGCGGATAGTGCGTTGGCAGGTACAGGCCGCCGTCGGGTGCCAGCCCTTCGAGCAGGATGTCGCAGAAGCGGCGCGGCGTGGTGTCGCCTCGGGTGCTGAGGTAGTTCAAGCGCTGGCTCCGGATGCGCTCAATTCAATTCTTCCTTGCGAATGCGCACGATCGGCGCCAGCACCGTAGGCAGCGCCTGCATCTGCGCGATGGCCTGGTTCATCTTGCCCTCGACGGTGTCGTGCGTGAGGATGATGACGTCGGTCTGCGCCTCGCCCTCGGCCGACTCACGCTGCAGCAACGCGTCGATGGAAATGTCGTGGCCGGCCAGGATGGCGGTAATGCGCGCGAGCACGCCGGTCTGGTCGGCCACCTGCAGGCGCAGGTAGAAGCTGGAGATGACCTGGTCCATCGGCAAGATGGGGGTGGTCGCAAGTTCGTCGGGCTGGAACGCCAGATGCGGCACACGGTGATTCGGCAGCGCGGTGTGCAGCCGCGTGATGTCGACCAGGTCGGCAATCACTGCCGACGCGGTGGCTTCGGAGCCGGCGCCCTTGCCGTAGTAGAGCGTGGTGCCCACCGCGTCGCCGTGGACCATCACCGCGTTCATCGCGCCTTCGACGTTGGCGATCAGGCGCTTCATGGGGATCAGCGTCGGATGCACGCGCAGCTCGATGCCGGTGGGCTGCCGGCGCGTGATGCCCAGCAGCTTGATACGGTAACCGAGCTGCTCGGCATACGTGATGTCGGCCGCCTGCAGCCGCGTGATGCCTTCGACATAGGCACCGTCGAACTGCACCGGAATGCCGAACGCGATGGCGCTCATCAGCGTGGTCTTGTGCGCCGCGTCGACGCCTTCGATGTCGAAGGTCGGATCGGCTTCGGCGTAGCCCAAAGCCTGCGCCTGCTTGAGCACCGCATCGAAATCGAGGCCCTTGTCACGCATCTCGGACAGGATGAAATTCGTGGTGCCGTTGACGATGCCAGCAATCCATTCGATGCGGTTCGCGGTAAGCCCCTCACGCAGCGACTTGATGATGGGAATGCCACCGGCCACCGCCGCTTCGAACGCCACCACCACGCCCTTCTCTCGCGCGGCCGCAAAGATCTCGGTGCCGTGCACCGCGAGCAGGGCCTTGTTGGCCGTGACCACATGTTTGCCGGCGGCAATAGCTTCCATCACCAGCGCCCTGGCAATGCCATAGCCGCCGATCAGCTCGACGACGATGTCGATCTCGGGGTTGGCGATCACGGCGCGCGCGTCGCTGACGACCCGGGCAGCGTCGCCGACCACGGCCTGCGCGCGCGCGGTGTCCAGGTCAGCCACCATCGTGATGGCGATGCCGCGCCCGGCCCGGCGTTGAATCTCGGGCTGGTTGCGCTTCAGCACATTGAAGGTGCCGCTGCCCACGGTGCCAATGCCCAGCAGGCCCACTTGAATCGGTTTCATGGTGTGGTGGAGGCCCAGCGTGGCCCCGGTGAATGAATCAGTGCGAATGACGTTTGCGGTAGTGCGCCAGGAACCGCGCAATGCGGCCGATGGCGTCCGTCAGGTCGTCGGAATTGGGCAGGAACACGATGCGGAAGTGGTCGGGCGCGCCCCAGTTGAAGCCGCTGCCCTGAACGATCAGCACCTTCTCCTCGGCCAGCAGTTCGTAGGCGAACTGCTGGTCGTCGGCGACCGGGTACATCTTCGGGTCGAGCCGGGGAAACATGTAGAGCGCCGCCTTCGGCTTGACCACGCTGACGCCGGGAATCTCGCTCAGCAACTGGTAGGCGATGTCACGCTGCCGGCACAGGCGGCCGCTCGGCGCGACCAGGTCCTTGATGCTCTGGTAACCGCCGAGCGCGGTTTGAATCGCAAGCTGCCCGGGCGTGTTGGCGCACAGGCGCAGCGAGGCCAGCATGTTCAGGCCTTCGATGTAGTCGCGCGCATGTCGCTTCTCGCCCGACACCACCATCCAGCCCGCGCGGTAGCCGCAAGCGCGGTAGTTCTTGGACAGGCCGTTGAAGGTCACGAACAGCACGTCGTCGGCCAGCGACGCGATGCTGGTGTGGGTGTGGCCGTCGTACAGCGTCTTGTCGTAGATCTCGTCAGCGAACACGATCAGCTCGTGCCGGCGCGCCACATCGATGATCGCCAGCAGCGTGCTGTCAGGGTAGAGCGCGCCGGTCGGGTTGTTCGGGTTGATGACGACAATGCCGCGCGTCTGCGGCGTGATGCGCCGCTCGATGTCTTCGATGTCGGGCAGCCAGCCCGATTCTTCGTTGCAGCGGTAGTGCACCGGCGTGCCGCCCGAGAGCCCGACAACGGCGGTGTACAGCGGGTAGTCGGGCGACGGGATCAGCACTTCATCGCCGTCGTCGAGCAAGGCGTTCATGCTCATCGCGATCAGCTCTGAAGCGCCGTTGCCCAGGTACACGTCGTCCAGCGTGACGCCGCGAATGCCTTTTTCCTGTGTGTAGTGAACCACCGCCTTGCGCGGCGCGAACAGGCCCTTGCTGTCGGTGTAGCCTGCCGCGTGCGGAAGATTGCGGATCATGTCCTGCACGATCTCGTCCGGAGGCTCCAGCCCGAAGGCGGCAATGTTGCCGATGTTCAAGCGGATGATCTTCTGTCCCTCTTCCTCCATCTGGCGCGCCTTGTCGAGCACAGGGCCGCGAATGTCGTAGGCGACATTGGCCAACTTGTTCGACTTGACGATGGGTTTCACAGGGCTTCTCCGGAAACGCGTGCAATTGCTGCACTGCAAAATCTACAATTTAACCACACGACTTTCACATTCCGGAGGGGCTGATCGTGAAGCTGCAGGCAGAACGAATCGAGGGCAGCAACGCGATTGCGCGGCACGGTCCCGGCGGTGTCGCCGTCAATGGCACCGAGTACACACACAGCGTGGTGGTGCCGTGGTCCGGGCCGGTGATGGATTGGTCGGTGGCGGCATTCGATCTGCTTGCGGCCGAACACTTTGCCAGGCTGGCCGCGTTGAAGCCCGAGTTGGTGATCTTCGGCAGCGGGCCGCGACTTCGATTTCCGAAACCAGCTTGGCTGCAGCCGCTGATGGCGCTGCGCATCGGGGTCGAAAGCATGGACACGGCGGCGGCCTGTCGAACCTACAACGTGCTGCTGGCCGAGGGGCGTGCGGTTGTGGCGGCTTTGCTGTTCGAGCCAGTGGCGAACAATTCGGCCGACAAGGAGGCGCAGGGGCGAGTGTGACGAAAGCCCTATAATCACGGGCTAGGCTAAGACAGCCCAACTCAACAGAATACCTCATGACGCCAGCCCTCAACAAACCCCTTCCGGAATTTGAAGCGCTTGCAACCGGAGGCGTGAAATTCACGCCTGCGGCATATATCGGCAAGATCGTCGTTCTGTACTTCTACCCCAAGGACAACACGCCTGGCTGCACCACCGAGGCGATGCAGTTCCGCGATCACCACAAGGACTTCCTCAAGGCAGGCGCCGTGGTCTTCGGCGTGTCACGCGACAACATGGTGTCGCACGACAAGTTCAGGCAAGCGCTTGAGCTCCCGTTCGACCTGATTGCCGACACCGAAGAAAAGCTGTGCCACATGTTTGGCGTGGTCAAGAACAAGATCATGTACGGCAAGAAGGTCAAAGGCATCGAACGCAGCACCTTCATGATCGACACCACCGGCGTCTTGCGCGCCGAATGGCGTGGCCTCAAGGTCGCCGGCCATGTCGAAGAAGTTCTGAAAGCCGTCAAGGCGCTGAAGAAAGCCGCCTGAGCCAGCGCCGGGTCACCCGCGCTGCCAGGTGCAGCCAGGCGGCCTCGTCACCAGGTAGAAGCCGCCACCAGTCGGTGGTGATGCCGGTCACGATGCGCCAATCCGCAGCCCGTCGCGCAGCCGTCCCGCGCCGCAGAACCGGCTGCGCCGAGCACCGTGTCGCCCCTGCAGACAGCATCGCCCGCAAGGCAACGAAACGTAGGTTGAACTGGCGGCGCTTCATCGACACGTCCGCTCTGCTGCGGCAGGCGGGACTGCCGCAGCCTGACCGCCCGTCGGGGCAGCGAAGGTGCTGCCGCCGGGTGAAGAAAGTTCATATGTCCACCTTGAAATAGTGGGCAAGGCTCCCACTTCCGTGGCGACAGAAACCAATATCGCCACGATGAACATCGACCCGATCCCACAAAATTCCGAGCCGACCGACGCCAGCGTCCCCCAGGAAAACGCCAACGCCTCCAACGCCGAGGCGCGCCTGTACGAACTCGAATCCAAGCACGCCGAGGTGTCCGACGCCTACCTGCGCGCCAAGGCCGACGCCGAGAACACGCGTCGGCGCGCCGAGGAAGACATTTCCAAGGCACGCAAGTTCGCGATAGAAAGTTTCGCCGACAGCCTGCTGCCGGTGAAAGACAGCCTCGAAGCCGCGATCTCCATACCGGCAGCCACGCCGGAGCAGTTGCTCGAAGGCGTGCACGCCACGCTGCGACAACTGTCGGCCGCGCTCGAGCGCAACAAGGTGATCGAGATCAACCCGGCGGCCGGCGCCCGATTCGACCCGCACCAGCACCAGGCCATCAGCGTGGTGCCGTTGCCGCCTGACTCCACGCAGGGCGCCAACACCGTGGTCGCCGTGTTGCAGAAGGGCTACCTGATTTCCGACCGCGTTCTGCGGCCGGCACTGGTGACGGTGTCGGCGCCTCAGTGAACGCTTGCGGGGTCGCCATCCACAAGCGGCAGCCCTTGAATAGTCAGCAGTTATCCACAATTCGAAGACATACAGATTTCAGTTTTCAGGAGCATTGAACATGGGACGAATCATCGGCATCGACCTCGGCACGACCAACTCGTGCGTGGCCATCATGGAAGGCAACACCACCAAGGTGATCGAGAACAGTGAAGGCGCGCGCACCACGCCGTCGATCATTGCCTACCAGGACAACGACGAGATCCTGGTCGGCGCCTCGGCCAAACGCCAGGCCGTCACCAACCCGAAGAACACGCTGTACGCGGTGAAGCGCCTGATCGGCCGCAAGTTCACTGAAAAGGAAGTACAGAAGGACATCGACCTGATGCCCTACAAGATCGCTGCGGCCGACAACGGCGACGCGTGGGTCGAAGTGCGTGGCAAGAAGCTGGCACCACAGCAGGTCAGCGCCGAAGTGCTGCGCAAGATGAAGAAGACCGCCGAGGACTACCTCGGTGAAGAAGTCACCGATGCCGTGATCACCGTGCCGGCGTACTTCAACGACGCCCAGCGCCAGGCCACCAAGGATGCCGGTCGCATTGCCGGGCTGGACGTCAAGCGCATCATCAACGAGCCGACCGCAGCCGCACTCGCGTTCGGCCTCGACAAGAAGGAAAAGGGCGACCGCAAGATCGCCGTCTATGACCTCGGCGGCGGCACCTTCGACGTGTCAATCATCGAGATCGCCGATGTCGACGGCGAGAAGCAGTTCGAGGTGCTGGCCACCAACGGCGACACCTTCCTGGGCGGCGAAGACTTCGACCAACGCATCATCGAATACATCATTGCCGAGTTCAAGAAGGACCAGGGCGTCGACCTGGGTAAGGACGTGCTGGCGCTGCAGCGCCTGAAGGAAGCCGCCGAGAAGGCAAAGATCGAGCTCTCCAGCAGCGCACAGACCGACATCAACCTGCCCTACGTGACCGCCGATGCTTCCGGCCCGAAGCACCTGAACATCAAGCTCAGCCGCGCCAAGCTCGAAGCCCTTGTCGAAGACCTGATTGAACGCACCATCGCGCCCTGCCGCACCGCCATCAAGGATGCGGGCGTGGCCGTCAGCGCCATCGACGACGTGATCCTGGTCGGCGGCATGACACGCATGCCCAAGGTGCAAGAGAAGGTCAAAGAGTTCTTCGGCAAGGAGCCGCGCAAGGACGTGAACCCCGACGAAGCGGTTGCCGTGGGCGCCGCCATCCAGGGCCAGGTGCTGATCGGTGACCGCACCGACGTGTTGCTGCTCGACGTGACCCCGCTCAGCCTGGGCATCGAGACGCTGGGCGGCGTGATGACGAAGATGATCAAGAAAAACACGACCATCCCGACCAAGTTCGCACAGACCTTTTCCACCGCCGATGACAACCAGCCTGCGGTGACGATCAAGGTTTATCAGGGCGAACGCGAGATGGCGTCGGGCAACAAGAGCCTGGGCGAATTCAACCTGGAAGGCATTCCGCCGGCACCGCGCGGCACGCCGCAGGTCGAGGTCAGTTTCGACATCGACGCCAACGGCATCCTGCACGTGGGCGCGAAAGACAAGGGCACCGGCAAGGAAAACAAGATCACCATCAAGGCCAACTCGGGTCTTAGCGAAGACGAGATCCAGGCGATGGTGAAAGACGCCGAGCTGAACGCTGCCGAGGACAAGAAGAAGCTCGAACTCATCCAGGCGCGCAACTCGGCCGACGCGATGGTCCACAGTGTGAAAAAGAGCCTTGCCGAGCATGGCGACAAACTCGATGCTCCTGAAAAGGAGAAGATCGAGACGGCGCTGAAAGACGCCGAAGCCGCGCTGACCGGCGAAGACAAGGCCGACATTGAAGCCAAGACCGAGGCCCTGATGACTGCGAGCCAGAAGCTGGGCGAGAAGGTGTATGCCGAATCGCAGGCAGCCCAGGCCGCAGCGGGTGGCGCTGCTGGCGGAGCGGCATCTGCCGAGCATCCGTCGGCCGACGCGACCAAGCCAGCCGACGACAACGTGGTTGACGCGGAGTTCACGGAAGTCAAGGACAAGAAGTGAGTCACATGACGATGGGGCGCTGCCCCGTCGTCTTCGCCGCGTTCGAGGGTTGCAGTGGTCTGCGCCCCAACGCGGCGTGTTTGTTTCCAGGATTCGATGAACAGGTGAGTTGATGGCAAAGCGTGACTACTACGACGTGCTCGGCGTGCCCAAGAACGCGACCGAGGACGACATCAAGAAGGCCTACCGCAAGATGGCCATGAAGCACCACCCGGACCGCAACCAGGGTGACGGTGCGAAGAAGTCCGAAGACCAGTTCAAGGAGGCCAAGGAAGCCTACGAAATGCTGTCCGACGGCCAGAAGCGTGCGGCCTACGATCAGTACGGACACGCCGGCGTCGACCCGAACATGGGTGGCCGCGGCGGGCCTGGCGGTGAGGGCATGGGCGGCTTCGCCGAAGCCTTCGGCGACATCTTCGGCGACATCTTCGGCGGCGCCGGCGGCCAGCGTCGCGGCGGCGGGCAGCAGATCTACCGCGGCAGCGATCTCAGCTACGCGATGGAAATCACGCTCGAAGAGGCAGCGCACGGCAAAGAGTCGCAGATTCGCATCCCGAGCTGGGAGAACTGCGAGACCTGCCACGGTACGGGCGCGAAGCCGGGCACCTCACCCAAGGTCTGCACCACCTGCAGTGGCGCGGGCACGGTGCACATGCGCCAGGGCTTCTTCAGCATTCAGCAAACCTGCCCGCACTGTCACGGCACCGGCAAGATCATTCCCGAGCCCTGCACCACCTGCAGCGGACAAGGCAAGATCAAGAAGAACAAGACGCTCGAGGTCAAGATTCCTGCCGGCATCAACGAAGGCATGCGCATCCGCTCGGCCGGCAACGGCGAGCCAGGTACCAACGGCGGCCCGGCAGGCGACCTGTACATCGAGATCCGCATCAAGCAGCACGACATCTTCGAGCGCGACGGCGACGACCTGCACTGCACAGTGCCGGTGCTGATGACCACGGCCGCGCTGGGCGGCGGCATCGAGGTGCCCACGCTCGGCGGCCAGGCCGAGATCGACCTGCCCGAAGGCACACAGCACGGCAAGACATTCCGTTTGCGCGGCAAGGGCATCAAGGGCGTTCGATCCAGCTATCCCGGCGACCTGTACTGCCACGTGAGCGTCGAGACGCCGGTCAAGCTGACCGAGCACCAGCGCAAGCTGCTGAAGGAAATCGACGAATCGTTCCGCAAGGGCGGAGAGAAACATTCACCCAACTCGAAGTCGTGGGCGGATCGGGTCAAGGGCATCTTCAAGTAAGCCAGCGGCGCGTGGAACCTCGAAAATGAACGGTGCCTCGCGGCACCGTTCGCACGTTCGCCCATCCTGCTGCTGCGGTTGACAATCATCGGCATGAACTGGTTCTTCAATCACCGGCGAGCCCGCGGAATGCCCACTGCAAAGATGTCCGTCGCAGCAGGCTGGAATCCGCTCACGCTGGTCGCGCTGGCCTCGCTGTGGATGGCCACGCTGGCCAACTGGCCACTGTGGTGGGCTATCGCGCGCCTGCCGCAATCGAACTCGCTGCGCGGAGCCTTGTTCATCGCGGGCTTCGCCGCCATCGTCGCCTGCCTGACCGGCTTGGTGCTGGTGCTGGCGGCGTGGCCCCGACTCGTCAAAACGGTGATCAGCGTGTTCCTGGTGGTGGCGGCGGTCGCTGCGCATTTCATGGGCAGCTACGGGGTGGTGATCGACCCCAGCATGATCGTCAACGTGCTGCAGACCAACCCGACAGAGGCGCGCGATCTGCTGGACGCACGATTACTGCTCAGCGTGTTGCTGCTGGCCGTGCTGCCCATGGCATGGCTGTGGCGAGCCCCGGTTCAGCGACTGCCCGCGGCGCGACAACTGGGCCGCAACGCGCTCGCGCTGGTGGTGCTGTGCCTTGCGCTGGTAGCGTTGCTGGTGGCCTCATTCGCCGATCTGTCGTCGACCATGCGCAATCACCGTTCGATGCGCTACCTCATCAATCCGCTGAATTCCTTCTACGGTCTGGCGGTGGTGGCGGTGGAGTCGAATGCCAGGCCCAAGGGCCCGCTCAGCGTGATCGGCGCCGATGCGAAGCCGGTGCGATCAGCCGGCAGCAAGCCGCCGCTGCTGCTGTTGGTGATTGGTGAAACAGCGCGGGCCGATCACTTCTCTCTCAATGGCTACGCGCGGCCCACCAACCCCGAGTTGGCGAAGCTGGGCGTGCTGAGTTTTCGGGACGTGAGTTCCTGTGGCACCAACACCGCCGCCTCGCTGCCGTGCATGTTTTCGCACCTCGGCAAGCGCGCCTTCGAAGGCCGCGACCGCGATCACGAAAACCTGCTCGACCTGTTGCAGCGCGCCGGCCTGGCCGTGCTGTGGCTGGACAACCAGTCCGGCTGCAAGGGCCTGTGCGACAGGGTTCCGAACGCCTACGCCATCGCCCCGGCACGACCCGAGAAGCCGTTGCCTGCGGCGTGGTGCGGCGACGACGAGTGCCTGGACGCCGCACTGCTGCACGACCTGGACACCCGGCTGCAGGCGCTGCCCGAAGCACGCCGCGCCGAAGGGGTGGTGATCGTGATGCATCAAATGGGCAGCCATGGACCGGCCTATTTCAAACGCGCGCCGGCCGACCGCAAGCCCTTCATGCCCGAATGCACCGACACCGCGCTGCAGCAGTGCGAGCGCGCCCGCGTCGTCAATGCCTACGACAACTCGATCGCGTACACCGACCATGTGCTGGCCGGTGCGATCGACTGGTTGAAGTCGACCTCGGCCGCGTACGAACCACGGTTGCTGTATGTGTCGGACCACGGCGAGTCGCTGGGCGAGAACAACATCTACCTTCACGGTTTGCCGTACGCCGTGGCACCGCGCGCGCAGACGCATGTGCCGATGGTCTATTGGCAGCCCGACACCAGCGGCCCGGCCGCCAGCTGCCTGAACGCCCTGCGCGATAAACCACTGACGCACGACAACCTGTTCCACAGCGTGCTCGGCATCGTGGGCGTCAAGGCCAGCGAGTACCACCAGCCCTTGGACGCCTTCACGGCTTGCCGCAATCTGTGAGACCGGCGCCGCCAGTGACGCGCGCTCAGAAAAGTTGACCCTGCCCTACCGCACCTGAACGCGTGGGTGGCCGAAAGCGCGTCAGGTCGAGTTCAACCCGATTCCGGTTCAACCCGAGGCGCGCGACGGCCTTGTGAAAGCGCTGTGACAGCAGCTGCGCCCAGACACCTTCGCCGTGCATGCGGCTGCCGAAACGCGCGTCGTAGTCCTTGCCGCCGCGCATCTCGCGCACGCGGGCCATCACACGTGCAGCGCGCTGAGGGAAGTGCGTTTCCAGCCACTGCTGGAACAGCGGATTCACTTCCCACGGCAAGCGCAACACCACGCTGAACGCCGAGCTGGCCCCGGCTTCGGCGGCGGCTTCGAGAATTCGCTCCAGCTCGGGCTCGTTGATGAACGGAATGATCGGCGACACGCTGACACCGACCGGCACGCCCGCCTTGGTCAGCGTCGCAATGGTCTGCAAGCGACGCGCGGGCGAGGCAGCGCGCGGCTCCAGGATGCGCGACAGCTCCGCATCCAGTGACGTGACCGAGACATACACCGCCGCCAGGTTGGTGGCCGCCATCGGCGCAATCAGATCGAGGTCACGCTCCACACCCGACGACTTGGTGACGATGGAGAACGGGTGCTGGCATTCGGCGAGCAATTCGATGATCGAGCGCGTGATGCGCAGCTTCCGCTCGGCCGGTTGGTAGGCGTCGGTCGCCGAGCCGATGTTGAGCAAGAGCGGGGTGTAGTTGCGCGCGGACAAGGCTTCGCGCAGGCGCTCGGCGGCGTTCACCTTGGCGATGATGCGGGTCTCGAAGTCCAGCCCGGGCGACAAGTTCAGGTAGCTGTGCGTGGGCCGCGCGAAGCAGTAGACACAGCCGTGCTCGCAGCCTCGGTAGGGGTTGATGGACAGGTCAAACGGAATGTCCGGCGAGTCGTTGCCCGACAGGATGGCCTTGGCCTTTTCTTCGATGATGCGAGTCGCCGGCGGCACGTGCTCCTCGGCCGCAGACTGCTCCAGCGTGCCCCATCCGTCATCGACCGCCTCGTGGAACTGCGTGCTGAAGCGATGGGGCAATGCCCACGCGGTGCCTCGCCCCTTCAGGCTGGCGGGGCCGATCATCACGGGCCAATCTGCGGCAGGCTGTTGCATGGTGTTGGTTCGTAAGGGGTATCCGCTGATCTCCAGACGAGCCACAGATACTGGATGAATATAAGAGGTATCCGCTTAGCTCCACAAGGATCGGAATACACTGTTCGAATATACAGCCCGAGTCCAGTTCCTGTGAACGAGTACCCCCGCACTTGGAGCGAGTTCCTGGATTGGTTCTCGTCGGAGGAGGCGTGTCTTGCGTACCTGGAGCAGTTGCGTTGGCCGCTGGGTTTCGTCTGCCCAAGTTGCGCGGCCATGGCGGCACCCTCGCGCGCCAGTCGGGGACGCTTGCTGTGCAAGGACTGCGGCCACCAAAGCACTGTGACCGCAGGCACGATCTTCGACAAGACCCGTACCCCATTGAACGTCTGGCTGGCTGCCGCCTGGTACGTGACCAATCAGAAGCAGGGGGTCAGCGCCCTGGGGTTGCAGCGGGTACTCGGACTGGGCAGCTATCAGACCGCCTGGACCATGCTGCACCGATTTCGACGGGCGATGGTGCGGCCCGACCGCGAGCGGCTCAAGGGCGTGGTCGAGGTCGAGGTCGACGAGACCTACTTGGCAATCGCTGATCGCAAACAAACCGCTGCTGCTGCGCGAGGCAATGGCAAGAGCCACAAGGTGCCAATCGTCGTGGCCGTAGAGATGCTCGAGCCCAAAGGTTTCGGACGGATTCGCCTGCGCCGTATCGCCAAGGAATCCACCGAGCACGTCGTTCCCTTCGTGCAGGCCAGTATTGAACCCGGGGCCAAAGTTCGAACCGATGGCTCAGCGATCTACCGTTCACTGCAGTCGCTGGGATATGTCCACGAACGCGCGGTCCAGCTCGGCTCGGATGTGGCACCCCACGTGTCGATGGCTGGCGTGCACCGGGTCTCTTCGTTGATCAAGCGCTGGGCTCTCGGTACCCACCATGGTTCGATCCAGCCCGAACACCTGGACGCCTATCTCGACGAGTTCGTGTTCCGCTTCAATCGCCGCACTTCGAGTTCTCGCGGGATGCTCTTCTACAGGCTGATGCAGCAAGCCGTCATCACCGATCCGGTGACCTACGGGGACATCGTGTTGTCAGCCCAAGAGACCGCGAAAGCCGCCTAGTGGAGCTAAGCGGATACCTCTTATGAGCATCCAGTATTTTACGCATGCTTCGCCTGCTCAGGCGGTCGCTTGACCACGCTGCCACATGTCACCGGTGCGTTGACGACGGCCTGCTGCAGCAGCGGCGCATCAGCCGCACTCGGTCGGCGCGATATGGCTCCGGTGCGACACCGCACCACCGGACGGTGGTGTCATTGGGGCAAAACCGACAACCATTTAGCAAGTACAGCGTTCACCCGACGGGTCAGCCCAGCGACCGTTTTCCCGCGCGTCAAGCTCAGTAATCGCTGCCCGAACTGCCCGGCGCCAGGTTGTCGAACTTGGTCAGCGGCTTGTTGAAGAACAGCCTGACGGTGCCGGTGGGCCCGTTGCGCTGTTTGCCGATGATGACCTCGGCAATGTTCGGCTCCTTCGACGCTTCCTTGGTGTAGTAGTCGTCGCGGTAGATGAACATGATGATGTCGGCGTCCTGCTCGATCGCACCCGACTCGCGCAGGTCGCTCATCATCGGCCGCTTGTCGGTGCGTGACTCGACGCTGCGGTTGAGCTGCGACAGCGCGAGCACCGGACACTGCAGCTCCTTCGCCAGCGACTTCAGGCCGCGCGAGATCTCGCCGATCACGGTGGCGCGGTTCTCGTCGCTGCTGCCGCCGCTGCCGCTCATCAGCTGCAGGTAGTCGACCACGATCATGCCGAGCTGGCCGCACTGACGCGCCTGGCGGCGGGCGCGCGCGCGCACCTCGGTCGGCGTCAGCGCCGAGCTCTCGTCGATGAACATGCTGACGCTGCCGAGCTTCTCGACCGCCTCCGAGAGGCGGCCCCACTCGTCGTCTTTCAGGTTGCCGGTGCGCAGGTTCTGCTGGTCGATGCGGCCGAGCTAGCCGACCAGCCGCAGCGCCAGTTGCGCCGCGCCCATTTCCATCGAGAACACGACGACCGGCAGGCCTTCGTTGACGGCCACGTGCTCGGCGATGTTGAGCGCGAACGCGGTCTTGCCCATCGACGGGCGCGCGGCCAGCACGATCAGGTCGCCGGGCTGGAAA
>JANNBZ010000256.1:0-4248 GCA_031386065.1 Burkholderiales bacterium | reverse complement strand
CATGGGCGCGTTCAAGTTTCGCGGCGGCTACAACGCGGTGAGTTCACTGAGCGACGTCGAGCGTGCGCGCGGCGTGGTGGCGTTTTCCAGCGGCAACCACGCGCAGGCGGTGGCGCTGGCGGCGCAGTTACACGGCAGCCGCGCGACCATCGTGATGCCGCTCGATGCGCCGCTGCCGAAGATGGCCGCCACGCGCGGCTACGGCGCACAGGTGATCACCTACGACCGCTACACCGAAGACCGCTCGGTGATCGCCGCGCGGGTGTCGTCCGAGACCGGCGCGGTGCTGATTCCGCCGTTCGATTATTTGCCCGTGATGGCCGGCCAGGGCACGGCCGCGCTGGAGCTGATCGAGGACGCCGGGCCGCTGGATTCGCTGATCGTCTGCGCCGGCGGCGGCGGTTTTCTGTCGGGCTGCGCCGTGGCCGCGAAACACCTGCTGCCGGGCATTGCGATGTTCGGCGCCGAGCCGGAGCGCGGCAACGACATGCAGCAGTCGCTGCGCGCTGGCCGCATCGTCAGCATCGACGTTCCGCGCACCATTTGCGACGGCCAGCAGACGCAGGCCGTGGGCCGGCATCCGTTCGAGGTGATCCAGGCCTTGGTGAGCGATGTGCTGGCGGTGCCCGACCCGGCGGTGGTCGACGCGATGCGCTTCGCCTTCGAACGCATGAAGCAGGTGCTGGAGCCGTCAGGCGCTTGCGCGCTGGCCGCGCTGATGCTGAACAGCGAGCGCTTTCGCGGTCAGCGCGTGGGCGTCACGCTGTCGGGCGGCAACATCGACGTGGCGCGTTTCATGGCTTTGATGGGTGGGACCGAACGGGTCGACTGAACACGCTGGCCTTGCTGCCGCCGCGCGGCACCGGCTTGCCGCTGGGTTGCTTCAGGCGCTGGCTCCACAGCTTGTAGGCGCTGGCCGTCAACTCGCGCCGCAGCAGCTGGATCACCTGGCCTTCGGTCAGGCCGTGGCTGAACAGCAGGCGCGTCACCGGGTCGGGGTCGGCCCAGGCGATTTCGAGCACACGGGCGATGTCGGCAGGCGACAGGCGGGGAATCGGTTTGGCCATGGGGCGACGCTAGCACGCGAGGCGTCAGGTCTTGGCCTGCGCCCGCTGCGCCTCTTCGTCCTGCAGCAGCCGCCACATCACCTTGCCCGAGCCCGACTTTGGCAGCACGTCGACGAACTCGACGAGCTTCGGCACCTTGTAGGCGGCCATCTGCTCGCGCGCCCAGTCGATGATGTCCTGCTCGGTGGTCTTGCCCTTGGCTTCGCTGCGCAGCACGACCACGGCCTTCACCGTCTCGCCGCGGTAGGCGTCGCGCGCGGCAATGATGCAGGCTTCTTGCACAGCCGGGTTACGGAACAGCAGCGCTTCCACCTCGGCCGGCCAGACCTTGAAGCCGCTCGCGTTGATCATTCGCTTCAAGCGGTCGGTGATGAAGAAATAGCCCTCGTCGTCCATGCGCCCGAGGTCGCCGGTGCGGAAGAAGCTGTGGCCTTCGAAGTCGACGAAGGCCGCCGCCGTGGCCTCGGGGTGACGCCAGTAGCCCTTGAACACCATCGGGCCGCGGGTGATGATTTCACCCACCTCGCCGATGGGCATCTCCAGCATCGTCAGCGGGTCCACCACGCGCGAGTCGACACCCCACAGCGGCACGCCCAGGCATTGCAGCTTGGCGCGCTCGGGCGGGTTGGCGTGGCTGGGCGCGGCGGTCTCGGTCAGGCCGTAGCCTTCGGCGAAGGTGAGGCCGAACTCGGCCAGCAGCCGCTCGGCCACCGCCTGCGGCATGGCCGCGCCGCCGCCGCTGATGTAGCGCAGGCTGCTGAGGTCGAAGCTCTTGTAATTGGGGCTGCCGAAGAGGTCAATGATCATGGTCGGGATGCAGGTCCAGTGCGTGATCTGGTAGTGCGAGATCAGCCGCCCCGCCAGTTCACGGTCCCAGCGCGGCAGGATCACCACGGTGCAGCCCGAATACACCGAGCCCAGCACGCCGTACAGCATGCCGGTGATGTGGAACATCGGCACCACGCCCAGCGTGATGCTCTCGGGGCCGCTGTGGCCCCACTGTCCGCCGACGGCGTTGCTCATCAGCGTGCGGTGCGTGTGCATGCAGCCCTTGGGGTGGCCGGTGGTGCCCGAGGTGTACGGCAGCATCGCCAGATCGTCGGGCTGCGCGGTGTGCGGACCGGGCGCCAGTTTCAACGCCAGCGCGTCGGTCCAGCGGGTGCACAGCGCATCGCCCGAGGCGGGCAGCGGCGGGTCGCTGCGCAGCCATTCTTCGACCGCTGCCGAGGGCAGGTCGGCCGGCGCGATGGCGCCGCTGGGCATGGCGTCGGTGTAGCGCGTGACCAGCAGGTGCTGCAAGCGCTCGGCGTCCGGCACACCGGCGTTCGCGCTGGCCACGAAGCCGGCCAGGTCGGCGCTGCAGATGGCCACGCGCGCCTGCGGGTCGGTGATGTAGTGCTTGAACTCCTCGGCCTTGTTCATCGGGTTCACCGGCACCACCACCGCATTGGCGCGCAGGATGCCGTAGTACGCCGCCGCGAACTGCGGGCAGTTCTGCAGGTACAGGGCCACGCGGTCGCCCGCCTTCACGCCCACGCTTTGCAGCCAGCCGGCAATCGCCTCGGCTTGCGCGTGCAGTTCGCGGTAGCTCAGCGGCCGGCCGAAGAACACATAGGCCGCCTTGTCGGGAAAGCGACGCGCCGCCACCTCGAGGTTGTAGAACAGCGTGGTCTCGGGCACCACCAGTTCACGCGGCAGTCGCTTGGGCCAGACCTTGTGGTGCGGGCGTTCGGTGCGGGCTTGAGTGATGTTCGACGACACAGGAGGCTCCCAAAAACAGTTCGGCTGGTTGTACCGCAGGCCCGCTGGCGCAGCCACGGAATCAACCCGGGTGGGCTGTCGCCTGCGCGTCAATGCGCAAGGCCGCAAGCCCGTGCGGCGGCACTCCGGCAGACGCGGCAGCAGGCTCGCTGTCTGCTACCTTTCGCGTATGAACCCCGCATTCCCATTGCGACGAACCGTCTTCACCATGGTCACACTCCTGATCGCCGCTTTCGCTTCCAGTGAGGCACAGGCTTTCGACCTGCAGGCGCACCGCGGCGGTCGCGGGCTGGCACCGGAGAACACGCTTGCCGCCTTCAGCAAGGCGCTGAACCTGGGCGTGACCACGCTGGAACTCGACACCGTGCTGACGGCCGACGGCGTGGTGGTGGTGTCGCACGACGCCGTGCTCAACCCCAACCTCACGCGCGGCCCCGACGGCGCCTGGCTGACCGCGCCCGGCCCGGCCATTCGTACGCTCACGCTGGCGCAACTGAAGCAGTTCGACGTGGGCCGCCTGCAGCCCGACACCCGCTACGCGCAGGCCCAGCCCGAACAGCAGGCGGTGGACGGCGAGCGCATTCCGACGCTGGACGAATTGTTCGCGCTGGTCGAACAGCGTGGCGACACGCAGGTGCGCTTCAACATCGAGACAAAGATATCGCCGCTGCAAGCCGAGTTGACGCCGCCACCGCAGGTCTTTGTCGAGGCGCTGCTGGCGGTGATTCGCCAGCACGGCATGGAACAACGCGTCACGCTGCAAAGCTTCGACTGGCGCACATTGAAAGTGGCACAGCAACTGGCACCGTACCTGCCGCGCGTGCACCTCAGCTCGCAGCAGTCAGCCAGCAACAACGTGGCCGACCCGCGCTGGACCGATGGCCTGCGGCTGGCCGACCACGGCAGCGTGCCGCGCATGGTCAAGGCAGCCGGCGCAATGGTGTGGTCGCCCCAGTTCGGCGACGCGACGGCCGAATCGGTGAAGGAAGCGCAGATGCTGGGCCTGCCGGTGGTGGTGTGGACCGTCAACGAGCCGGCGCAGATCGACGCCATGCTGGCGCTGGGGGTCGACGGCATCATCAGCGACCGGCCCGATCGCGTGCGCGTGGCGATGGCGGCGCGCGGCATGGCGCTGCCCGAGCCCGCAATTCCACCGGCCGACGGCCGCAAGCGCGTGCCGGTGAAGCCGAGTCCGGGCACCCGAGCCACCGAATGATCGCGACGACAATAGCCGCCTGACCCGCGCGACCCTGCCGCGTCAGCCGAACCGCAACTCCCCTCAGACCATGTCCACCATCCTGCAGCACCTGCCCATCGGGCAAAAAGTTGGCATCGCTTTTTCAGGCGGGCTGGACACCAGCGCCGCGCTCCACTGGATGCGCAACAAGGGCGCCGTGCCCTACGCCTACACCGCCAACCT
>JANNBZ010000245.1:0-39059 GCA_031386065.1 Burkholderiales bacterium | reverse complement strand
GCGCACCACCCGACCGTCGACCGCCTGGGCCAGGCCGGCCCCCATGCGGGCGTTGATGGCGCGCGCCACTTCGCGTGCGGTGTTGTAGTCGTTGGCGTTGAGGTCGAGCTGCATGAACTCGCCCTGGTTCATCGGCGTGGGCACGCTGCGTTCCACCGTGGCGCCTTCGGGCACGCGGCCCGCGCTGAGGTGGTTGATCTGCACCTTCGAGCCGCCCGCCGAGGCACCGGCACCGCCGACGATCAGGTTGCCCTGCGCCAGCGCGTAAATCTGTGCGTCGGCGCCCTTCAGCGGGGTGGCGATCAGCGTGCCGCCGCGCAGGCTTTTTGCATTGCCCATCGACGACACATTCACGTCGATGGTCTGGCCGGGCTGCGCAAAGGCCGGCAGCTGCGCCGTCACCATCACGGCGGCCACGTTCTTCAATTGCATGCTGGTGCCTTGCGGCACGGTGACGCCCATCTGGGCCAGCATGCCGATGATGCTTTGGGTGGTGAACGGTGCCGAGGTGGTCTGGTCGCCGGTGCCGTCCAGCCCCACCACCAGGCCGTAGCCCATCAGCGGGTTGCTGCGCACGCCCTGCACCGTGGCCACTTCCTTGATGCGCGCGGCGCTGGCCGTGGCCGGCCACCACAGCGCGGCCGAGGCGGCCAGCAGGGTCAGGGTGATCGAGGCGCGGAGGATTTTTTCGGTGGAGTCCATGAGGGTCGCATCATTCTGTGCAACCCATTCTGGACAGAACTAAAGCGGCAGAACGTTCAAAAAGAAGCGTCCCAACCAGCCTATTCCCTGCGCATCGGCCTGCGCGCCGCGGCCGCGCTGCTCGATGCGCACATTGGCGATCTGCGCCGACAGCACCGAGTTGCCCGGCTGGATGGCGCGCGGGTCGACCTGGCCCGAAAAGCGCAGCACGTCGACGTTGTGGTTGACGCCGATCTGCTTCTCGCCGGCCACCATCAGGTGCCCGTTCGCCAGCACCTCGGTGACGGTGGCAGTGATGGTGCCCGAGAAGTCGTTGCTGCTCTCGGTGCTGCCCTTTCCGTCGAAGCTGTTTGCCGAACTGCCGGTGGCCGATGCGCGTGCGAACGAGTTGGCCGACAACAGCGGCAACGCGGTCAGCTTGGCGTCGAGCTTGCCGCCCTTGTCGATCGAACTGGTGCTTTTCTGGCTGGCGCTGATCTTCTCGACGATCTGCACCGTCAGCGAGTCACCGACCAGCCGCGCGCGGTGGTCTTCGAACAGCGGCCGGTACTGGCCGGCCTGGAAGATCGCGCCGTTGTTGACCGGCGCCACCAACACCGGCTCGGGCCGCGCGTACAGGCGCACGGCCACGTCGACCGGTGGCCGCGGATTGAGCTTGTCGCTCAGCGTGTCGTTGAGGGTTTGACAGCCGCACAGCGTGGCGGCAAGTGCGGCCAGCGCGACGCTGTGAAAGCGCGCGGGAGCGTATCGCATGGTCAGGTTCACAGCTGCGTCAGCTTCTGCAGCATCTGGTCCGAGGTCTGGATCGCCTTCGAGTTCATCTCGTACGCGCGCTGGGTCTGGATCATCTGCACCAGTTCTTCCACCACGTTGACGTTCGAGGTTTCCAGGAAGCCCTGCTGGATGCTGCCCAGGCCGTTCAGACCCGGCGCGCCGGTGCTGGGCTGGCCCGAGGCCGCGGTCTCGGCGAACAGGTTCTTGCCGCGCGCGTCGAGCCCCGGCGGGTTGATGAAGTTGGCGAGCTGGATCTGCCCCACGGTCTGCGGTGCGGCCTGGCCGGGCAGCATCACGGTGACGGTGCCATCGGAGCCGATGCTGGTCTTCAGCGCGGCGGCGGGAATCGTGATTTGCGGTTGCACCAGATAGCCCTCGCTGGTCACCAGCTGGCCCTGCGCGTCGACCTGGAAGGCGCCGTCGCGGGTGTAGCCGGTTGTGCCGTCGGGCATCGCGACCTGGAAGAAGCCGTTGCCCTGCACCGCCAGGTCGAGCGAGTTGGTGGTCTGCTGCAGGCTGCCCTGGCCGTACATGCGCGAGGTGGCCACCGGCCGCACGCCCAGGCCGACCTGCAGGCCGGTCGGCAACTGCGTTTGCTCGGTGCTGTTGGCACCGGGCTGGCGCAGCGTCTGGTACATCAGGTCTTCGAACACTGCATGCGAGCGCTTGAAGCCGTTGGTCGACACGTTGGCGAGGTTGTGCGAGACGACGTCGAGCTGGAACTGCTGCGCCTCCATGCCGGTCTTGGAGGTCCAAAGGGAACGCATCATGGTCAGGTCCTCTCAGTAGAAAATTCCGTTCGGGCTGAGGTATCGAAGACCAGCGCGGCCCTTCGATACCTCAGGGTGAACGGGTGTTTTTTGGTTGCGAACGTGGAGCCTTTTCATGCGCTACGCCAGCTCAACCGTTGGAAAGCAATTGCGCCGCAGCCTTCGCGTCGGCCTCGGCGGTTTGCAGCATCTTCATTTGCGCTTCGAACTGGCGCGCCGCGGTGATCATCGCGACCATGGTTTCGACGGCGCTGACGTTCGATCCTTCGAGCGCGCCTTCCTGCAACCGCGCCGTGGTGTCGGCCGGCAGCGACTCGCCGGCACCGGCGCGGAACAGGCCGTCGTCGCCGCGCGTCAGCGGGGTTTCGGGCGTCACCAGCTTCAGGCGACCGAGCGTGGTCATCTTTCCGTTCGGCTGCTTGGCGCTGAGGCTGCCGTCGGCGCCGATGCTCAGTTCCACGTTCGGCGGCACGGTGATCGGCCCGCCGTCGCCCAGCACGCTCAAGCCGCCCCGCGTGACCAGGGTGCCTTCGGGGCTCAGGTCCATCGAGCCGGCGCGGGTGTAGGCCTCGGTGCCGTCCAGGCCCTGCACGGCCAGCCAGGCGTCGCCCTTCACGGCCACGTCGAGCGAGCGGCCGGTCATCTGCATCGGGCCAGGCGTGGCGTCGTAGCCGGGCGTGCTTTCCAGCGCAAAGGCGCGGGTGCTGGCGCCGCTGCCGTTGATGGGCACCGAGCGGAACGCCTGCAGCTCGGCACGAAAACCCACCGTGCTGACGTTGGCCAGGTTGTGCGCCAGCGTGTCCTGCCGCTGCATGGTGGCTTTCGCCCCCGACATCGACGTGTAGATCATCCTGTCCACGCGAACCTCCGGTTAAAGCGGCGTTTCATCCGAGGCCGCTCAGCGCAGGTTCACCAAGGTCTGCAGCACCTGGTCCTGCGTCTTGATGGTCTGCGCATTGGCCTGGTAGACGCGCTGCGCGGTGATCATGTTGACCAGCTCGGCGGTCAGGTCGACGTTCGACTCTTCGAGCGCGCCCGACTGCAGCACGCCCAGGTTGCCCTCGCCCGGCGCACCGACGATGGGGTCGCCCGACTGGAACGATGCGGCCCAACCGGTGCCGCCCAGCGGCTGCAGTCCCTGCGGGTTGCGAAAGGTCGCCAGCAGCACCTGGCCCGCGGCCTTGGTCTGGCCGTTGGAATAGCGGGCGGTGATGGTGCCGTCGGTCTCGAACTGGATGCCCGCCAACTGGCCCGGCGCATAGCCGTCCTGCGACAGGTCGGTGACGCCGAACGACGAACCGTACTGGGTGGCGCCCTTCACGCTCAGCTCGACGCCGGTCAGCGGCAGCGTCTGCGCGCCCACCGAATTCAGGCTGGCCGGAATGTTCAGCAACACCGGGCCCGACGGCGACAGCGGGCTGCCGCCATTCGACGGAAAGTTGATGCGCGTTGCTGCCACCGGGTTGCCCAGCGCGTCGACGTTGATCGAGGCGCCGTTGGCGGTGACGTAAACGTCCCAGTTGTCGGTGGATGCCTTCTGAAAATAGTAGGTCAGCGCCACGTCCTGGCCCTTGGCGTCGTAGACGTTGAGCGAGGTCGAGCTGTTGTAGGTGCTGGGGTCGACGAAGTTGATGACCGGCCCGGTGGCGGGCGTTTTCACAGCGGCGCGCGCGTCGAGGTTCAGCTCCATCGAGATGCGCTGGCTGGCCACCGGCGTGAGCCCGGCGGTGGGCATGCGCAGGGTGTCGGCCTTGCCGGTCAGGATGGTGCCGGTGGCGTCGGCCGGGTAGCCGACCAGCTTTTGCTGCTGGCTGTTCACGACGAAGCCGTCGCGGTCGACCTTGAACTGGCCGTTGCGGGTGTACTGCAGCGCGCCCAGACCGTTGTTCACCTGAAAGAAGCCGGCGCCGTTGATGGCCAGGTCGAGCGAGTTGTCGGTGGTGACGATGTTGCCCTGCGTGAACTGCTGGGTCACCGACGACAGCGCGACGCCGATGCCGATAGGGCTCGACGAAACGCCGTTCATCGCGCTGGCGTAGACGTCGGTGAATTCGGCCCGCGAGGCTTTCTCGCCGTAGGTGTTCGCATTCGCCACGTTGTTGCCGATGACGTCGAGGTTCTTGCTGGTGGCGTTCAGCCCTGACAGGCCTTGCTGGAAGCTCATGAAAGTTCCTTGCGTTGAAAGTTCAGTTGAATGACTTGACCGACGAATACGGCACGTTGCCCGAGCGCAGCAGCTCCAGCGTCAGCGTGTCGCCACCGGTGTTCACGGCCTGCACCTTGTCGTGCATCAGCGCGGTGGCGGGCACGGCGGCCTCGCCGTTGGTGGCCACCACGCGAAAGCGCAGGCCGGCTTCCGGATCGGCGCCTTTCGCCGGCCATTCGAAGTTATGGCGGCCCGCCTTCTGCGCGCCCAGGTCGACCGTGCCGACCACGCTGCCGTCGGTGGCCAACACCTCGACGCTGACCGCGCGGGCGTCGACATCGGTCTCGAAGCCGCCGCGGCCCACATCGCCGGCAATCGCCACCCGGTTGCCCGGTACCACCACGTCGCGGCCCACCAGCGCGGCGCCTTGCAGCGACTGCATCTGGATGAACTGCGTGTTCAGGCCTTCGACGGTCCGGTTGAGTTTTTCAACCCCGTTGACGGTGTTGATCTGCGCCATCTGGCTGGTCACCTGCGCGTTGTCGAGCGGGTTCAACGGGTCCTGGTTCTGCATCTGCGCGACCAGCAATTTGAGGAAGCGGTCTTCGCTGCCGGCCTCGCTTTTCTTGGCAGTGGCGCCGGGCGCAGTACCGGTGCTTCCGGTGCTTCCGGCGAGGGGATCGATGGTGGCGAAGGCCATGCTGAATTCCTTGAGGTGGCGCTGTCGAGGCGTTACGAGCCGAGCTGCAGCGTCTTCAGCAGCAGGCCCTTGGCGGTGTTCATCACTTCGACGTTGTTCTGGTAAGAGCGCGAGGCCGAGATCATGTTGACCATCTCTTCCACCGCGTTCACATTGCTGTAGGTCACGTAGCCGTCACCGTCGGCCTGCGGGTGCTTGGGGTCGTGCACACGGCGTCCCGGTGTGGCGTCTTCGGTCACGGCCGACACACTGACGCCGGCGCTGGTGGCGTCGTTGCGCGACTGGCCCAGCAGCTGGGTCTGGAAGGTGACCTGGCGCGCCTTGTAGGCCTGGCCGTCCGGCCCGGCGACGGTGTCGGCGTTGGCCAGGTTCGAGGCCACCACGTTCAGGCGCTGGCTCTGCGCGCTGGCAGCGCTGCCTGAGACCTTGAAGATATCGAGCATGGACATGAGGTGTTTCCTTGCGCAGCGGTTTACTGCCCGCGGATGGCGTCGAGCATGGTGCGAACGCCGCCATTGATGAAACGCAGCGTGGCCTCGTACTTGACCGAGTTGTCGGCGAAGTTGGCGCGCTCGCGGTCCATGTCCACGGTGTTGCGGTCGATCTGGTTCTGGCTGGGCGTGGCGTACAGCAGGCCCGACTCCGAACGTGCACCGCCTTGTCCTGCCAGGTGCTGGCGCTGCGTCGTGCTGAGTGATTGGGCCGAGGTTGTCGAGGCGGACGAGGCGGTGGCGTCACGCAGCGCCTGCGCAAAATCGATGTCGCGGGCCACGTAGCCCGGCGTGTCGGCGTTGGCGATGTTGCTGGCGATCAGGCGCTGCCGCTCGGCGCGCAGGCCGAGCGCCTGGCCTTGAAAGTCGATCGAGCTGGTGAGTCGGTTCAGCATGTGGGGCTCCGGGGCCATCCCAGGCAGGGGATGTAGGCGCATTGTGGGCAGGCGGCGCAAAAACATAAGCGCGAACAAGCAGGCCAATCGCCCGCAAATCGACGCCATGCGGACCGCTCGGCGCCTCTACAGTCGCGCCATGAATGCAAGCTGCGCCCTCACCCTGTGCCGATGCATGGCCGTCTGCCTGACGTTGTTGTGTGGGTCGATGACGGCTCGCGCGCAGACACAGACACAGGCACCGTCCCAGGCACCCGCAGCCGTGCCGGCGCCCGGCCTCGACAGCGCCATCGAACAGCAGGTGCGCCAACTCGCGCTGGCCGGCACCCAGGCCGCCCTGCCCGGCGTGACGCGGGTGGACATCAACGTCGGCGCGCTCGACAGCCGGTTGCGCCTGGCGCCGTGTCAGCACGTCGAGCCCTACCTGCCGCCCAACACGCGGCTCTGGGGCAAGACGCGCATCGGCCTGCGCTGCACCCAGGGCAGCACGCTGTGGAACGTCTATTTGCCAATCACCGTCAAGGTCTACGGCCCGGCGCTGGTCAGCGTGGCGGCACTGGCCGCCGGCAGCACGGTCGGCGAGGCCGACGTGATTCAAGCCGAGGTCGATCTGGCCGAAGACGCATCAACGGCCCTGCACGACAGCGGGTTGGTCGTCGGCCGAACGCTGGCGCGCCCATTAGTCCCGGGGCAAAGCCTGCGCCAGAGCCACCTCAAGCTGCGTCAGTGGTTTGCCGCGGGCGAGACGGTTCAAGTGACGGCCAAAGGCAGCGGCTTCAGCGTGGTCGGCGAAGGCCAGGCCATCAGCGCCGGGTTGGAGGGTCAGCCGGCCCGCGTGCGCACCGAAAGCGGGCGTGTGCTGATCGGCGTGGCGGTGGGTGAACGAAAGATGGAGCTGTCGCTGTGACGATTTGCGATGCTGAAAAAAAGTCTAAAGTCGCGCCGCAGCCCGCCGAAATACCATCCATGTTGTTCGGGATCGGGCTTGTGCCCACCCTCTGGAGCGAATCATGAAAATTGGCAACCCTGGTGACACTTCTGCGGCAGCGGCCCTGGCGCAAACCCGCGCCGCAACGCCCGACGCTGCTGGCAAAGCCGCCACCACCACGGCCACTGGCGAGGTCGAAGCCGGCACCCAGGTCGCGTTGTCAAGCACCGCCGCCACACTGCGCTCGGGCAGTGCCGACGCGGCAGGCGATTTCGACGCCGCCAAGGTCGACCGAATCTCGCAGGCCATTGCCAATGGCAGCTTCAAGATCAACCCCGAAGCGATTGCCGACAAGCTGATCGCCAACGCGCAAGAGTTGTTGAGCAAGGCATCGCGCTGAACCTGGACCGCCCCATGCCGAACGCGCTGCCCGACCCCTTGCTGGAAGAAAAACTCGCCGCCGTTGAACTGCGGCTGTCGGCGCTGGGCGACGCGCTTCGCGCACGCGATGCCGACGGCATCGACCAACATTCCACCGGACTGCACCGCGCCCTGGCGCAGGCGGTCGACCACTTCACCACGGTCGCGCGCAGCGGCCCGGTGCCACCCGAATTGCGCCGCCGACTGGCCACCGCCAGCGGCCAGGTCGCCGCGCAGCGCGAGTCGCTGGCGCGCGCCACCGCCGCGCTCGACCGCGCCATCGAAGTGCTGATGCCGCGCGAAGGTCCGGGCCTTTATTCGTCGCTGGGCGCCGCAGACCGAGGCTTTCGCGGCGGCATGGTCCAGGCCTGAATCAGGCCTGAATCAGCTCTTCCCGCTGAGCGCTGCCGCCGCGTGAGCGGCCGCCAGTGCGGCGTCCTTCTGCCTTGCGCGGGCCACCGCCGGACGCGCATTCACGCGCGCGATGTAATTGACGATCACCGGCAGTTCGGGCACCAGCTTGAACATCGTGGTCCAGGTCAGCGCCGTGCCCCACAGCACGTCGGCCGCACTGAAGCGTTCACCCAGCAAATACGACCCCTTGGCGAGTTGATCGGTCAGCGTCTTCAACATAGTGTCGTAGTCACCGTACGGACACATTCCCGGCGCGGCCGGTTCGCGCTTCATCGCGCGGTCGATCAACGCCGGCTCGAAGCTCGAACCGTAGAACACCAGCCAGCGCAGATACGGGCCGCGCAACGGGTCGCCGATGGCCGGCGCCAGCCCTGCGTCGGGGAACCGATCGGCCAGGTACAAAAAGACCGCACCTTGCTCGGTGACCAGCGCGTCGCCGTCCAGCACCGCCGGCACCTTGCCCATCGGATTGATGGCCAGATAAGCCGCCTCGCGCTGCTCGCCTCGTTTCATGTCGAGCACATGCAAGTCGTACGGCGCGCCCAGTTCTTCCAGCAGGATCAGCGCGCCCGCGGAGCGGGTGTTTGGGGAATGGAACAGGGTGATGGGGCGGCTCATGGTGGGCTCCTGATTCGGCGGACAATCGATACTGCTGTTTTATACAGCTTTTTATTTCGAAGCAACCGTGGAGTCGCGGTAACGAACACCTCACCATGCCCCAGCGCCTGATCGCCCACCTCGACATGGACGCGTTTTACGCGTCGGTGGAGTTGCTGCGCTATCCCGACTTGCGCGGCACGCCGGTGGTGATCGGCGGTGGGCGCGATGCGGCGCCAGTGCTCAATGCGGACGGCACGCGCCGCTATGCGCTGCTGCGCCACTACACCGGGCGCGGCGTGATCACCACCGCCACTTATGAGGCGCGCGCACTCGGCGCGCATTCGGGCATGGGCATCATGAAGGCGGCGCTGCTGGCGCCGCAGGCGGTGCTGCTGCCGGTCGACTTCGAGGCCTACCGCAAGTACTCGCGCCTGTTCAAGGCGGCCGCGCGCAGCGTGGCGCCAGTGCTGGAAGACCGCGGCATTGATGAGATCTACCTCGACCTGACCGACCTGCCCGGCGCGCAACTCGACGCCGGCCGCACACTGGGCCTGGCGCTGAAGGATGCGGTGCGCGAGGCCACCGGTCTGACCTGTTCGGTGGGGATAACGCCGAACAAGCTGCTGTCGAAGATCTGCTCCGATCTCGACAAGCCCGACGGCCTGACCCTGCTGAGTCGCGACGAGATTGCGGCGCGCATCTGGCCGCTGGCCGCGAAGAAGATCAACGGCGTCGGGCCGAAGGCGACCGAGAGGCTGGCGTCGTTCGGCATCCACAGCATCGGCGAGCTGGCGGGCGCCGACCCGATGTTCCTGGTCGCCCAGTTCGGCAAGAGCCAGGGCGCCTGGTTGCACGAGGCGGCGCACGGCCGCGACGAGCGGCCAGTGGTGACGTTCAGCGAGCCGAAGTCGATCAGCCGCGAAACAACGTTTGAGCGCGACCTGCACGCGGTGCGCGACCGCGCCGCACTGACGGCCATCTTCACCGATCTGTGCGTGAAGCTGGCCGGCGACTTGGCGCGCAAGGGCTACGCCAGCAAGACCATCGGCATCAAGCTGCGCTTCGACGATTTCAAAGGCGTCACGCGCGACCTGACCCTGCCGGCCCACACGCTGGACGCGCGCACCATCCGCCGCGCCGCCGGCGAATGCCTGAAGCGGGTCGACCTGTCGCGCCGCCTGCGTCTGCTGGGCGTGCGCGCGGGCGCGCTGGCCAGGCTGGCAGATCTGGTCGCACCCATGCCATCGCCCGAGGGGCTGCACAGGCTACCGACCGACTCGCCTGCACGATCGACCGCACGTGAAGCGATTTCGACCGACGGCCTGTCGCTTTTCGATTGACTGACACCGGATGGCACGTGAAGAAATGCACGTGGGCACGGCAAGCATGCGGTTGCCTGCAGCGGCAGGGAGCCTGCGCATGCACACTGCCCACGGGCTGCAATGCCGCAAGCACAAGCGTGCGGCCGAGGCAGTCGCATCGGACCTCTCGAACATGGAGTTTTATGCCTCAAGCTTTTCTGCGCAGCGCCTTTGCAGTCGCTTTCTCGACCGGCCTTGCGCTCAGCACGACCGCAGCAACAGCGCAAGCGGAATCGACCGGCCGCCTCGGCCAGGGCAACGGCAAGCTGCTGCTCACCGGCGGGGTCAGCAGCATCGACGGTGCCGCCGGCGGCGGTTTGACGCCGTGGGCCGTGACGGGCAGCTACGCCACCCAAGGCGAGCTTGGATTGAGCGCCTACCTGACCCGCGTGAAGACGCAGGACTACGCGTTGACCGGTTACGGCATGGCGTTCAGCTTCGGCGAGCGCGTCGAGCTGTCGTTGGCTCAGCAAGACTTCGACACCGCTGCCACCGGCACGGCGTTGGGCCTGCCCGGCCTGCACCTGAAGCAGACCATCGTGGGCACCAAGCTGCGCATCGCCGGTGACGCAGTGCTGGACAGCGACACGCTGATGCCGCAAGTTGCCATCGGCCTGCAGTTCAAGAACGTGAATGCTGGCGGCCTGGCGCCCACGCTGGCGGCGCTGGGTGCAAAGACGAATGGTGTGGACGTCTACCTCAGCGCCACCAAACTGTTTCTGGCCCAGGGCATCTTGCTCAACGGCACGCTGCGCGCCACCCGAGCCAACCAGAACGGCCTGCTCGGCTTCGGCGGCACGGCGCACGGCGGTTACTCGGTGCAGCCCGAGGTGTCAGTGGCTTGGCTGCTGCGCAAGAACCTCGCCATCGGTGCCGAGTACCGCTTCAAACCCGACAACCTGAACCCCTCGATCCTGGCCGACGGCCTGCGCGAGGACGACTGGAAAGACATCTTCATCGCCTGGGCACCCAACAAGAACGTCTCGCTGACGCTGGCCTGGGTGGACCTTGGCCGCATCGTGCCGGCAGTGAACAGCAAGCGCCAAAGCGGCGCCTATGTGTCGGCACAGCTCACGTTCTGAATCCCATCGTTGCAAGGAATTCCTCATGCGAATGAAACCACTCACTCTGTCCTTGCTCCTGGGCCTGCTGTCGGTCACCTGCGCCGCGCCCAACGCTTGGGCGCAGTCCAGCAGCGCGAACGCCAAGCCTGTGAATGACGTGCTGTATCAGTCGCTGGGCGGCCAGAGCGGACTGAACAGGTTGGTGGACGACTTCATGCTCCGCCTGCTGGCCGACCCGCGAATGAATCCGTTCTTCAAGGACGTGGACCAGGCGCATGTGAAGGCGCAACTGGTGGCGCAGTTCTGCGAGGTGGCGGGCGGCCCGTGCAAGCTGAACGGGCCGGACATGAAGAAGGTGCATTCGGGCTTCGACATCAGCAAGGCCAATTTCAATGCCCTGGTCGAAGTCCTGCAACAGTCGATGGATGCTCAAGGCATCGCTTTCAGCGCACAGAACCGCTTGCTGGCGCAGCTGGCGCCGATGCACCGCGACATCATCAACGTGAACTGATCCGTCTGGCCCGGTAACGCCCGCTCGTCGCTCTCACATCCGTGTCGGGAGCTTTCATTTCCAACTTCGCAACCATCGGCATCGCATGAACAAGACCACTCGAATCGGCCTGCTCGCAGTCAGCCTGATGCTGGGCACGGCACACGCCGGAACCGTGCAGATCGCCGTCACCGACAAAGACGGAAAACCTGCCTCGGACGTGGTGGTGCTGATCGAACCCGCCGTGAAGGTGGCCGCGACAGCGGCGGCGGCACCGATCGTGATCGCGCAGGAAGGCCTGCGCTTCGTGCCCTTCCTGACCGTCGTGTCAGCAGGAAGCACGCTGCGCTTCGTCAACCGCGACGGTTATGACCACCACGTGCGCTCGACACCCAGCGGCCCGCTGGGCAACACGCCACCGGTGAAGAGCTTCGAGCTTCGGCTCGACGCGGCCGAGGGCACGGCCGCACCCGCCGCCAACAACGAATACAGCAGCGCCGCCCCCGCACGCAAGAAGTCGGGCGCGTCGTCGGTCGACGTGAAGCTGGAGCAGGCCGGTGCCATCGGCCTGGGTTGCCACTTGCATTCTTCAATGCGGGGGCAGGTCTACGTGAGCGGCACGCCGTGGTTCGGCAAGACCGACGCCAACGGGCTGTTGAGCATCGACGGCGTGCCCGACGGCGCCGCCGAATTGAGCTTGTGGCACCCCGATCAACTGCAGGAGCAACCCCCACTGCGGCTGCAGGTCACGGCGGCGCCGCTGAAATCGGCCGGCCAGCTCAACTTCGTTCCACGCAAGCGCCGAACTTGAGGCTGTTGACGCCGATGCTGGTGGCCTCGCGAGCTGGCTTTAGGATTGTGCTTGCCGCCCAAGGCCATTGGAGTCTCGCCATGACAGTCATCACCACCATCGAAGACCTGCGCGTGCTCGCGCAAAAGCGCGTGCCGCGCATGTTCTACGACTACGCCGATTCGGGCTCGTGGACCGAGGGCACCTACCGCGCCAACGAAAGCGATTTCCAGCGCATCAAACTGCGCCAGCGGGTGGCGGTGAACATGCAGAACCGAAGCACGCGCACCGCGATGATCGGTGTCGACGCGGCCATGCCGGTGGCGATTGCGCCGACCGGGCTGACGGGCATGCAGCACGCCGACGGCGAAATTCTGGCCGCGCGCGCGGCGGAAAAGTTCGGCGTGCCGTTCACGCTCAGCACCATGAGCATCTGCTCGATCGAAGACATTGCGGCGCACACGAAGGCACCCTTCTGGTTTCAGCTGTACTGGATGCGCGACCGCGACTTCATGGAACGCCTGATGGACCGCGCCCGCGCGGCCGGCTGCTCGGCCCTGGTGCTCACGCTCGACCTGCAGGTGCTCGGCCAGCGCCACAAGGACTTGAAGAACGGCTTGACCGCACCGCCCAAGCCGACGCTGGCCAACATCCTCAACCTGATGCTGAAACCGCGCTGGTGCCTGGGCATGGCGCGCACCCGACGCCACGGTTTCGGCAACCTGATCGGCCACGCCAAGGGCGTCAGCGACATGAGTTCGCTGGCGGCCTGGACGCGCGAGCAGTTCGACCCGCAGCTCGACTGGAACGATGTGGAATGGATCAAGAAGCGCTGGGGCGGCAAGCTGATCCTGAAGGGCATCATGGACGCGCAGGATGCGCGCCTGGCGGCCGACAGCGGCGCCGATGCGATGGTGGTCAGCAACCACGGCGGGCGCCAGCTCGACGGCGCGCCGAGCTCGATCCACGCGCTGCCGGAGATTGCCGACGCAGTGGGCTCGCGCATTGAGGTCTGGATGGACGGCGGCATTCGTTCGGGGCAGGACGTGCTGAAGGCCTGGGCGCTGGGCGCGCGCGGCACCATGATCGGTCGCGCCTTCCTGTACGGGCTGGGCGCGATGGGCGAAGCCGGTGTGACCAAGTGCCTGGACATCATCCAGAAGGAACTCGACGTGACGATGGCCTTTTGCGGCCACACGAAGATCGGCACGGTCGACCGAAACATCCTGTTGCCGGGAACGTATTGAACCAGCGGCGAAGCGATGAGCAGCGTCGACTTCTTCAGTTCGTGGGGTGTTCAATCGCTGACGCGAAGCTTACATTGAGGGCCTGCACGCGATGGAGGCCGATCATGACGCTGCATCAGTTTCACTCCCTCAAGCAGTGGCACGCACGCCACTGGCGCGACCACCCATTGGAGAAGAACCTGTGGGAGGGCGTGCTGACGCTGTGGGTGATGGGCTGGGTCGGCGGCGCGGTGAGCCTGCTGCTGACGCTGCCGTGGCTTGAACTGACCTGTTTGGCCTTGCTGTTTCTGCCCGGCGCCTACGTGGCGCTGCGAGCCCGCTGGCACCGGCAAGGTCGGCTGCGCTGCGACTGGATCAACAGCCTGCGTTGACGCCAGCGGTCGACATCACAACTGGCGCGTGTCGAAGGTGTTGCACTGCGGCACGCTGCCGGTCTGCAAGCCGCGCTTGAACCAGGTCATGCGCTGTGCGCTGGTGCCGTGGGTGAAGCTCTCGGGCCGGACCGTGCCCTGCGACTTGCGCTGCAGCGCGTCGTCGCCGATCTGCTGGGCGGCATTCATCGCCTCTTCGATGTCGCCCTGCTCCAGGATCTGGCGCGCGCTTTGTGCATCGTGAGCCCAGACGCCGGCAAAGCAGTCGGCCTGCAGTTCCAGGCGCACGCTCAACGCGTTCTGTTGCGCCTCACTGCCTCGGCCCCGCATGGCGTCGACCTTGCCGGTGATGCCCATCAGGTTTTGCACGTGGTGCCCCACTTCATGGGCGATCACGTAGGCCTGGGCGAAGTCGCCGGGTGCGCCCAGGCGCTGCTTCATGACGTCGAAGAAACCCAGGTCGATGTAGACCTTCTGGTCGCCTGGGCAATAAAAGGGCCCCATGGCGACCTGGCCGGTGCCGCAGGCGGTGGGCTCGCTGCCGCGGAACAGGCGCAGCTTGGGCTCGCTGTAGGTCATGCCGGCCAGCTTGAACTGGGCGCGCCAGACATCTTCGGTGTCGGCCAGGATGGTCGACACGAAGCGCGCCGTCTGGTCGGTGGCCGGCGGCTTGCCGGCCGGCGCCTGCTGAACTTGGGGGCTGGGCGAGCCACCGCCCAGCAAGCCGAGCACGGTGAGCGGATTGATGCCGAAGATCCAGCCGGCAACCAGCGCAATCGCCACCGAACCGATTCCCACGCTGCCACCGCCGACTCGAAAGCCGCCGCCCCCACCACCGCCACCACTTCCGCGAGCGTCTTCGACGTTGTCACTTTCCCGGTTGCCGTCCCATTTCATGCCGCACTCCTGCTGCTGTGTGGCGCATGCTAACGCCGACGGTATCGATTGCTCGGTGCGCTGGCGCTCATCGCAGCGCCAGCGGGCTCAGGTCTTCGGCAGGGTGACGCCCTGTTGACCTTGGTACTTGCCGCCCCGGTCCTTGTAGCTGGTTTCACAGACCTCGTCGCTCTCGAAGAACAGCACCTGGGCGCAGCCCTCGCCAGCGTAGATCTTCGCCGGCAGCGGCGTGGTGTTGCTGAACTCCAGCGTCACGTAGCCTTCCCATTCGGGCTCGAACGGCGTCACGTTGACGATGATTCCGCAGCGCGCATAGGTGCTCTTGCCCAGGCAGATGGTCAGCACGTTGCGCGGGATGCGGAAGTACTCCAGCGTACGCGCCAGCGCGAAGCTGTTGGGCGGAATGATGCACACGTCGGCGTTCATGTCGACGAAGCTGCGCTCGTCGAAGTTCTTCGGGTCGACCACGGTGCTGTAGATGTTGGTGAACACCTTGAACTCCGGCGCGCAGCGAATGTCGTACCCATAGCTGGAGGTGCCGTAGCTGACGATCTTCTGGCCATCGGCCGATTGGCGTATCTGCCCGGGCTCGAACGGCTCGATCATGCCGGTGGTCTGTGCCATGCGGCGGATCCATTTGTCGCTCTTGATGCTCATTCAACGTCCTTGGTGAGAAAACCGATTTTAGAAGCCCGCAGACCGGGTCTTCACAGCACCCCCAGCATGTGACACATTCATGACTCGCCACCCTCAGGAGACTGCCATGCGCCACGCGCCCGAGCTTCTCACCCAGTACGCGCAATACCATCGTGATCGCCGCAACATCGCCACCCATTTCGTCGGCGTGCCGATGATCGTGTTCGGCGTCGGCGTGCTGCTGGCCCGGTTCGAACTGTCCGTTGGCGACCTGCACACGACGCTGGCGTGGCTGGTGTTCGCACCGACGGCGCTGTGGTACCTCACGCGCGGCAGCCTGCAGCTCGGGGTCGCCGTGACGGCAGCCGTGGGCGCCTTGATCTGGCTGGCGCATCAAGTGTCCGGTGGCAGCGTGACCACCTGGCTGGGCTGGGGTCTGGGCAGCTTCTTCGTCGGCTGGCTGATCCAGTTCGTCGGCCACTGGTACGAGGGCAAGAAGCCCGCCTTCGTCGATGACATCGTCGGCCTGCTGGTCGGGCCGATGTTCCTCACCGCCGAGGCCCTGTTCGCCGCCGGCTGGAACAAGCTGCTGCTGGCCGAGGTGGAACGATGCGCCGGCCCAACGCACATCCGCGACATGGCGCACCCGGCCTGAGGGTCGAGTCACCCCGGGCGAGCAGGCTCGGGCTCGGAGTCGAAGCGGTCGAAGCCGCTGTAGCAGATGAAGTGACGGTTCGTGGCGCGCCCGAACAGGCACAAGCCCAGTTGAATCGCCAGCGCGTGGCCCATCTGCGTGATGCCGCTGCGAGACACGATGACCGGCACGCCCATCTGGGCCGACTTGATGACCATCTCGCTGGTCAGCCGGCCGGTGGTGTAGAAAATCTTGTCGCCTCCGCTTACGCCGTTTAGCCACATCCAGCCGGCAATGGTGTCGATGGCGTTGTGGCGGCCCACGTCTTCCACGAAGGTCAGCAATTCGTCCTGCCGGAACAGGGCACAGCCGTGCACCGAGCCGGCGGACTTGTAAGTGCTTTCTTGCAGCCGCACCGCGTTCAACAAACCGTACAGCGCCTGCTGGCTCAGGCGGGCCGTCGGCAGGCTGGTGGGCGGCAGCTGAACGCCGCTCAGGTCGTTCATCATGTCGCCGAACACGGTGCCCTGGCCGCAGCCGGTGGTGACCACGCGTTTGGCGGTCTTCGCATCGAAGTTCTCGATGCCGGCGCGCGTTTTCACGGCGGCCGCCGCCACGTCCCAGTCGACCGTGATCGACTCGATGTCGGCCACCGAATCGACCAGCCGCTGGTTGCGCAAATAACCCAGCACCAGCAGTTCGGGGGCAGCGCCCAGCGTCATCAGCGTGACCAGCTCGCGCTTGTCGACGAACACCGTCAGCGCACGCTCGGCCGGGATGGTGATCTCGCGCGTGGCGCCGAACTCGTCGAGCACCGACACGTTCTGCGTCAGCGGCGCGCGGGCCTGCGTGAGGCTGGGTGTGGGAAGCATGGCATCCATCGAAAAGGGCCGCCTCGTCGGCGGCCCTCGATTCTCGGTCAGTCGCGCTACTTGACGGTGACCGTGATGGTCGCAGCCATGTCCTTGCCGTACGACAGGTGAAATCCGTCGGCAAACTGCATCGTCAGCTTGTAGGTGCCGGGCGGCAGCTTCACTTCGGTTTCGGTCTGCGCCTTGCCGAAGTGGATGTGCGTGTCGTCGATGGGAATGATCTCGCCCTTGGGTTGGCTGGCCCGGTTGATCAGCAGGTGGTGATGTCCCTGCCCGGCCACCTGGTCACCGGCCGGTTTGACCTCCATCCCCTGGATGCCGAAACGGACCTTGAACGGGCTGCTCAGCACCGCACCGTTTGCCGGCTCGATGAAGTACACGCCGGCGCCGGAAGCGGGGGCACGGTTCGGGTCGGCCGGGCTGCTGGCACAGGCACTCACCACCAGCGCCGTGGCGGCAATCAAGGAACGGTACTGCATGGGAAATTCTTTCAGGACTTCTTGGCGACGGGAACGGAGGCGGCAGCCGACGACGGCGAAGGCGCAGGCGCAGCGCCCGACGCGGCGCCTGCGGCCACGATGCCCACGAAAGGGCCTGGGTCGGCACACGCGGCGGTGGTGGTGGGCGGCTTCACGTCCTTGCCGGCCTGCTTCATCGCGGCGGCGTAGTGGCCGGCCGAGCGGTCCTGCGCCTTGCACAACTGGAAGCCGGCAATCTTGTCACCCCAGGCGGCCTTGGCTGCGGCTTCGGCGGCCTTGGCCTTGGCTTCATCGCTCAACGCCGGCAACTTGGCGAGGGCCGACAAGCTGAACAGTGCAGCGGTGGAACAGACGAGGGCGGCAAACAAAGGGGCGAGTCGCATGGTGCGTCCTGGATGACGATGGATGAAGGGCGGCGTGGCCGTGTCAGCGGCGGGCCAGCATGTCGGCCACCGGCGGCTCGGCAGGCGGCGTGCGCTGCGCGGGGATCTTGCCGGCCTGGATGTCGGCGGCCCACAGCGCGTGGTGTTCCTTGGCCCAGCCTTCATCGACGTAGCCGGTCTTCATGCCCTGGTAGGCGCCCTTCATGCCGATGCTGCCGATGTAAATGTGGCCAAGGAACATGGCCATCATCAGCACGGTGGCCACGCCGTGGATCATGCTGGCAATCTGCATGTCGCCACGTAAGTACTCCAGCCCCGGCAGCAGCTTGTCCAGCACCAGGCCGGAGCCGACGACCACGGCGCCCAGCACGAAAACGCCGCCCCAGAAGACGACTTTTTCGCCGGCGTTGAAGCGGTGCGATGGCACTTCGGCATCGCCAAACAGGCCCCCACCCTTGAGCAGCCATGTGAGGTCGCCTTTGCTCGGCAGGTTGTCGCGCAGGAAGGTGAAGAACACGATCACCAGCGACACCGCGAACAAGGGCCCGGCAAAGTTGTGCGCCGTCTTCAGCGCATACGTCAGCCAGCCGAACAGCGCGCCACCAATCACCGGCAGCAGCACGAACTTGCCGAAGGCCATCACCAGGCCGGAGATCGCCAGCACGCAAAAGGCAATCGCATTGCTCCAGTGCGCGGCACGCTCGAAGTAGGTGAAGCGCTCGATCACCCGCCCGGTGTCGGGCTGGTGCCCGCCCATCGGGCCCTTGCGCCAATAGAACAGCGCCAGAGCCAGCACCGTGATGGCAATCAGCGCGCCGCCATACGGCACGATCCACTGGTTGCGAACCTGGCGCCAGGCGTCGCCGGCATTGGTCAGCCTAGACCCCGGATATTGGGTGAACGACTGGATCAGGACGCCCTTTTCTGCGCCGGGCAGGTTGCTGATGCCCTTGGTTTGGCCCGACTCGCGCACCGCGCGCCAGAACGGCGCGTTGTTGCCGGGTTGGGTCTTGCCGCGCTGGGCGTTGCTCTCGTCGGCCTTGGGTTCGGGCGGCGCCACGAACCCCGCTGGCGGGCCGACCACAGCCGGCGCGGCGGCGGGCACGGCCTCCTCGGCCCATGCCGGCCCGGCCAGCCACAAGGTTGCGCACAGCGCCAGCAGAAACTTGCGGGTCAAGCGTTGCATGAAGGCTCCTTCGGCACGCGGTCGAATCACTTGGCTCGGGCGTAATCGTTCTGCGACTGCGCACGCACCCGCATCTGCTCGTCCCAGCTCGCCTTGTCGCCCGGCTTCCAGCCCGCAGCGGCGAAGGTCGGACCAGCGCCCTCCCACGCTTTCCCGTCGGCCTTCTTGGTCGACTTGCTGCCCGACGTGGACTCGCCGCACGCCGACACCGCGACAGCAACTGCCAGCAACGCGCCCACCCGCCAAACCGCCATCATGACTTGGTGGCCTCTTTCGGTTGGGCCGCGCCGGTTTGCGTGGGCTTTCCGTAGGCGGTGCCCCAGCCCCAGACTTCGCTGCCCTTGCCGCGGTTCAGCACGCGGGTGCGGAAGATGTCGGCCACCACGTCGCCGTCGCCACCCAGCAAGGCCTTGGTCGAGCACATCTCGGCGCAGGCCGGCAGCTTGCCTTCGGAGAGGCGGTTGCGCCCGTACTTCTCGAACTCGGCTTCCGAACCGTTGGCCTCGGGGCCGCCGGCACAGAAGGTGCATTTGTCCATCTTGCCGCGCAGGCCGAAGGTGCCGTTGGTCGGGAACTGGGGCGCGCCGAACGGGCAGGCGTAACTGCAATAGCCGCAGCCGATGCAGATGTCCTTGTCGTGCAGCACCACGCCTTCGTCGGTGCGGTAGAAGCAGTCGACCGGGCACACCGCCATGCAAGGCGCGTCGCTGCAGTGCATGCAGGCGACCGAGATGCTTTTCTCGCCCGGCACGCCGTCGTTCAGGGTCACGACCCGGCGACGGTTCACGCCCCACGGCACTTCGTGTTCCTGCTTGCAGGCGGTGACGCAGCCGTTGCACTCGATGCAACGCTCGGCGTCGCAGATGAATTTCATTCTTGCCATGAGGGGCTCCTTGATCTGCAAACGCTGAGTCAGACTGCTTTTTCGACCTGGCAGACCGTCGTCTTGGTCTCCTGCATCATCGTCACGGCGTCGTAGCCGTAGGTGGTGGCGGTGTTGATCGCCTCACCGCGAATGATGGGCGCCGCGCCGTCGGGGTAGTACGGCTTCAGGTCGACGCCTTGCCACTTGCCGGAGAAGTGGAACGGCATCCACACCGTTTCGCGGTCAACGCGCTCGGTGACCATCGCCTTGACTTCGATCTTGGCGCCAGTGGGCGTCTTGACCCACACCGTCTCGCCGTTGCGGATGCCGCGGTCGTTGGCGGTGGCCGGGTTGATCTCGACGAACATGTCTTGCTGCAACTCGGCCAGCCACGGGTTCGAGCGCGTCTCTTCGCCGCCGCCTTCGTACTCGACCAGCCGGCCCGAACTCATGATGAGCGGGAACTGCTTGCCGATGTCGCGGTTCTTGACCTGCACGCTCTTGAACAGTGTGGGCAGGCGCCAGAAGGCCTTCTTGTCGTCGTGTGTCGGGTACTTATCGACCAGGTCGGGTCGCGTGGAGTACAGCGGCTCGCGGTGCTGCGGCACCGGGTCGGGAAAGTTCCAAACCACCGCCCGCGCCTTCGCGTTGCCGAAAGGATGGCAGCCATGCAACATCGTCACGCGCTGGATGCCGCCGGACAGGTCGGTTTTCCAGTTCTTGCCTTCGGCACCTTTTTTCTCGGCCTCGGTCAGGTCGTCCCACCAACCGAGCTTTTTCAGCAGCACGTGGTCGAACTCGGGGTAGCCGGTGGTGATCTCGGCGCCCTTCGAATGCGAGCCGTCTTCAGCCAGAAGGCTGACACCGTCCCGCTCGACGCCGAAGTTCGCGCGGAAGTTGCCGCCGCCCTCCATCACATGCTTGGACGTGTCGTACAGGTTGGGCGATCCCGGGTGCTTCACTTCAGGTGAGCCGTAGCACGGCCATGGCAATCCGAAGTAATCGCCGTCGAGCTTGTAGCCGGTTTCCTTGTCGATGCCACCCTTGGCGCGAAGCGTCTTCACATCGAACACGTTCATGTTGCGCATGTGCGCCTTCAGACGCTCAGGGCTCTGGCCGGTGTAGCCGATGGTCCAGACGCTGCGGTTGATCTCGCGCAGCATGGACTCGGGTTCGGGCTCCATCATGCCGCCCTTGCCTGCCACCAATTTGAGGCTCTTGACCAGCTCTTTCGCGAAGCCGAGCTTCTCGGCCAGCTGGTACATGATCATGTGGTCGGTGCGCGATTCGAACAGCGGCTCGATGACCTTCTCGCGCCACTGGAGGGAGCGGTTCGAGGCAGTGCAGGAGCCGCTGGTTTCGAACTGCGTCGAGGCCGGCAGCAAGTACACCGCGCGGTTCGGATTCTGCTCTTCGGCCTTGCCCGGCATCGCCGCCATGGCAGCCGTCGCCGACGGGAAGGGATCGACCACGACCAGCAGGTCGAGCTTGTCCATTGCCTTCTTCATTTCCAGGCCGCGCGTCTGCGAATTCGGCGCGTGGCCCCAGAAGAACAGGCCGCGAAGATTGCTTTCCTGGTCGATCAGTTCGTTCTTTTCGAGCACGCCGTCGACCCAGCGCGACACCGTCATGCCCGACTTGGTCATCATGCCCGGCGCGAACTGCTTCTTGATCCACTCGAAGTCGACATCCCAGACCTTGGCGTAGTGCTTCCAAGAGCCTTCGGCCAGGCCGTAGTAGCCGGGCAGGGAGTCAGGGTTCGGGCCCACGTCGGTGGCGCCCTGCACGTTGTCGTGGCCGCGGAAGATGTTCGTGCCGCCGCCGCTGACGCCCACGTTGCCGAGCGCCAGTTGAAGGATGCACGAGGCGCGCACGATGGCGTTGCCGATGGTGTGCTGGGTCTGGCCCATGCACCAGACGATGGTGCTCGGTCGGTTGTCGGCCAGCATCTTGGCGACCTTGAAGCAGGTGGCCTCGTCGACACCGCAGGCCTCTTGCACCTTGTCGGGCGTCCACTTCGACATCACCTCTTCGCGAACCTTGTCCATGCCGTAGACACGGTCGGCGATGTACTTCTTGTCTTCCCAGCCGTTCTTGAAAACGTGGTGCAAGAGTCCGAACACGAACGGGATGTCGGACCCTGAACGGATGCGCACGAACTCGTCGGCCTTGGCCGCCGTGCGGGTGAAACGCGGGTCGACCACGATCATCTTGCAGCCGGTTTCCTTGGCATGCAGCATGTGCAGCATCGACACCGGGTGCGCCTCGGCCGCATTGCTGCCGATGTACATCGCAGCCTTCGAGTTCTGCATGTCGTTGTAGGAGTTGGTCATCGCGCCATACCCCCACGTGTTCGCAACGCCGGCGACGGTGGTGGAGTGGCAGATGCGCGCCTGGTGGTCGGTGTTGTTGCTGCCCCAGAAGCTGACCCACTTGCGCATTAAGTAGGCCTGCTCGTTGTTGTGCTTGCTGGAACCAACGAGGAAGATCGAATCGGGGCCGCTCTGCTTTTTCAGCTCGAGCATGCGGGTGCTGATTTCGTCGAGCGCCTGGTCCCAGCTGATGCGCACGTATTTGCCGTTGACCAGCTTCATCGGCGTTTTCAGGCGGTACTCGCCGTGGCCGTGCTCGCGCAACGCGGCGCCCTTGGCGCAGTGCGCACCCAGGTTGATCGGTGAGTCGAACACCGGCTCTTGCCGCACCCAGATGCCGTTCTCGACCACCGCATCCACCGCGCAGCCCACCGAGCAGTGGCCGCACACCGTGCGCCGCACCTCAACCTTGCCGCCGCCGCCCGACTTGGCCGCATCGGCCGCCTGCGCCTTGCGCACCAGGGTCAGTTGCGAGACGGCCAGACCCGCGCCCACACCCATGCCCGAGCGGCGCAGGAAGGCGCGGCGGTCCATGGTGGGGATGGCGCGCGAAACGCCGCGTGCGAGGCTGGAAACGAGTGACGAAGACGCGGTGGAACCCGCGACCGAAGACTTGCGCGTGAGCAGCATGATTCCTCCTGAGAACCGAGAGCCGAAACCCGACGGTTCTGGGTCAGATACGGGTGGTTTGGTAGTACCGCAGCACGTGCGGGGTGAGTTGGTAGCCGCCTTTTTCAGCGGCGGCGGCAGCGCCTGCGGTCGCGACGGCGGCCGGTGACGTGGCGACCGGCAAGGCCTTCACCGCGATGGCGGCGGCGCCCGCCACGCCGACACCAAGAATCAGCCCGCGCCGCTTCAGTGGCGAGGTCGGCTCGCTGCCCTGATCGGCCGCATCGAACGCTTTGGATTGCATGTCTGACTCCGGTAAGTTACCGCCCCACACAGAATTTCGGAACCTAGGGGTTCACTTGTTTGTTCTCGCACTGTAGGCAAGATACTTCATGTCGTCATCAGGGACTGTCCTTAGCGCATTTGCCGCAGCAGCACAGTCGACTGTCAGGTGAGCGCAAGTTCCACGCGGAACGAAGCGCCTGCGCGATGCGCAGATGCCAGGTGCTTCGCGTCGGCTCACGCATCGATCAAATCAAAACCTTGCCCTTCGACCGCAAAAAAGTCGCGCGCGAACAGGGCCACGGCGCGGTAGAAGTTGGCGCTCGGGTGCGCCGACACGGCGTCGAGCATCGCCTCGACCCACGGCCGCAGGTGCTGCGCGAAAAACGCCTGCTGCGCGGCCAGGTTGCTCACCGCCAGGTCGTCGCCGGCAATCAGGTAGCGCATCACTTCGCACAGGCTGGCGATGTGGTCTTCGGTCTCGGCCACGGCCTCGGGCCGCTCCAGGCCCAGTTCGCGCAGGCTGTGGCGCAACGCGACCAGCGGCTTCTCGTTCAACGCCCCGGCCATGAAGTACGAGCCGTACAAGAACACCTCGGGTTTGCCGATGCCGACGAACAGCGCGTCGTACTCGGCGCCCACCTGCTCGCAGCCCAGCCGCCGCGAGGCCGCCACCACCTCGCTCCAGCTCGATTCCAGAAACGCGCCGGGTGCCGGTGCCACCGTGGGCGCCACCTGAAGCTGCGCGTACAGATCGGCCGACGGCGCTGCGTAGAACAACTGCGCGAGCAGGCCATAGACCTCGGCCCGCGCCAGTTCTTCGCGGTCGTCGGGGGTGCTGAAATTGACGGGGCTGGTCATCACAAGTCGGTGATCTTCACTTCGTTGGCATTGGTGTGGATGTCGATCACCCGGCAGTCGCCGCACATCTTCAGGCGCTCGGCGGCGACGCCCTGGAACATCGAGTGCCCCGACAACTTGGTCAGCATCGATTCAATCGCCTTCAGCGTGCCGAAGGGCTTGTCGCAGCGCACGCACCGATAGGGCTGCGCCTCGTTCAGCACCCGCATCTGCTTGCGCGCCTTGCCTTCGTCGGCCAACCACAGCCGCGGTTGCAGCGTGATGGCGTCCTCGGGGCAGGTGCTGGCGCACAGCCCGCACTGCACACAGTTCTTTTCGATGAAGCGCAGCTGCGGTGCGTCGGGGTTGTCGGCCAGCGCCATTTCCGGACAGGCGCTGACGCAGCTCAGGCACAGGGTGCAGGTCTCAAGGTTGACGACCAGGTTGCCGAACGGGCTGCCGCGCGCCGGCAGCGCAATCTCGGACGGCACCGCCAGCGACTGCGTCATCAAGTGGTCGATTGCCAGGTCGAGCGTGGCGCGCTTTTCGGCCTGCACGCTGAACGACGCTACCTGCTTCACCGCCTGCGCCGGCCCGGCGCGCAGGGCTGCGTCGAGCGCTCGCGCATCGGTCGCATCAACGATGCGGAAATGTTCGCCCGCCCAGCCCAGGCCGCTGACGATGGCCTGCGCCACCGCCATCTGCTCGGTCAGCGCGGCGCGGTATTCGGGCGCTTCTTCATCGGTCAGCAGCACCCAGACCTGCGAGGCGCCGAACGCGATGGCCGACAGCCACAAGTCAATGCCCACCGACGCCGTGTGCCACACATCCAGCGGAATCACGCGCGCCGGCACGCCGTGCACGCCAGTCTGCGTGCGCGCAAGGCGACCCAGCGCGCCGATCAGCGCCTGACCCGCTTCCTGGCTGTGCAGCAGCAAGGCGGCATCCTTTCCGCCCGCCTTGGCGTAGGTCGACAGCAGCGTTCGGATGCGCCGCCCCTGCTCGTTCGGGCGCGGCGTCGCGTAGGTCAGCGCACCGCTCGGGCAAACGGTGGAGCAGGCGCCGCAACCGACGCACAGATGGGGTTCCACCACGATGCCGCCTGCGGCGTCGTTCCGGTTCTTGCCGCCGCGGCCCTTCATCGACGCATCGCTGCGAATCGCCTGCGCCGAACACACGTCGATGCAGGCCGTGCAGCCGATCTGCTCGTTGCGGCTGTGCGCACACAGCTTCTGCTTGTACTGGAAGAACTTCGGCTTCTCGAACTCGCCCACCATCTCGCGCAGCTTCAGCACCGCGTCGACCAGTTGCGCGTCGTCGGCCGCATGCAGGTAGCCCTGTGGCGGCTGGTGCAAGCCAAGCTGTGGCGCGGCCTGCAGGTCGAGCACCAGGTCGAAGGATTCGCTGGCCGCTTGCGGCGCGCGGCTGAAGTCGATTGCGCCGGCGGCCTCGCACACGCGCACGCAGTCGCGGTGGCTGGTGCACTTGGTCAGGTCGATCTGGTAGCTGAAGTCGATCGCGCCTTCGGGGCAGACATCGACGCAGGCGTTGCAGCGGGTGCACAGGTCGAGGTCGATCGGGTTGGCGCTGTCCCAGCTGACGTTGAAGTTGCCGAGCCAGCCGGTGATGGCGCTGACGCTGCCGGCATGCACAGGCTGCACCCGCTGCTGGGCCAGCGTGCCACCCGCGCGGGTGAGCAGCAGACTCACATCGAGCTTGTCGGCCAGCAACGAGGCGGCCCGCTGCGCGGCATCGGCCGCACCGATCACCACCACGCGGCCGGCCGATTTGTAGCTGACCGTGCTCACCGGTTCGGCGTCAGGCAAGGCGGCCGCCGCCAGCAGCGCGGCGATCTTGGGCGTGGCGGCTTTCGCGTCCTTCGACCAGCCACCGGCCTCGCGAATGTTGACGAAGCGAATCGGCCGCTCGGCGATGCCGGGTGCGCCTTCGGTCTCGGCGTTCAGCTCCAGGAACAGGCGGCTCTCTTGCGTGCAGGCCACCAGCAGATCGTCACCGCTCTTGGCGGCGCGCTGGAAGGCGCCGGCCTCACGGCGACACAGCGTGCTGTGAACCGGCAGCGCTGCGTCAACCCCGCCCAGCGGGCTCAGCGCCCGGCTCAGTGCCGGGCCGTCCAGCGGCATCGTCTTGTTGCAATCGCAGATCAGCGTTTTCATCTTGGGACAAGTCAGGTTCAGGCATCGACTGTGGCACCGCCGGCGCGGTTTCACCATGCGTGGATGCCACAGGCGGCGGTGGCTCTTCTTCGTGGTCGAACAGGCCCAGGAACTTCGACTGCGTCATCTGCCGCAGCATCGATTCCGGAATCGGGTCGGGGCGGCCGTAGTCGTCGATGTAGGTGTCCAGCCCGTCCATGATGTTGTAGTGCGGGTCGGTGAACAGCTTCTTCATCGCGGCACGCTTCACGCCTTCGTCGACATTCGGCGCCACGAAGCGCGCGTAGTCGGACTGCGGCGTCAGCACTGCCACATCGTCCATCGTCAGCGGCGGCGGCAGCGGTTCCGGCGGCGCTGTGACGGCCTCGCCGACCACCGGCGCGTGCGACATCGGCTGCAGCGTCGAGGCGCCGTCGGTCACCACCTGCATCGGCTCGACCGGCACGACCGGCTCGATCGGCGCCATGCCCGCCTTCACCTGCACCTTGCGCCGCGACCAGCGCGACAGGAAGCCGTCGTCCTCGCTCACGATCACATCAGCCTGCGTTCAGCGCCGCTGCTCGGGCGGCAGGAACGACTGCGGCCGGCGTCGCTTCTTCTGATCGGGCCGGTAGTGTTCATCGGCATAGGCCTGCAGCCAGGCGGTCAGCTCAGCGCCCAGCGGCACGTTGTCGACGCGCTCCTGCGCATCGAGCCAGCGGCCGGCCTCGTTGTACGACAGGCTCACCGCCTCGACCGTGACCTGCGACGGATCGTCCTCGGCCAAGCGCCACATCACGAACCACACCGGCTGACCCGACGTGAGGTTCAGGTGGTAGCCCTCGGCCTCGTCCTTGAACAGTTCGAGCGTGAAGCCCGGCGTCAACGTTTGCGCCAGCTTGCCGTCGTCGCGCAGCACGCGCGGCGCATTGCCGAAGGCGTCTTCGTGCGGCACCACGTCGAGCAATTTGAAGCGCCAGTCTTCCCAGCGGTTGGGTTGCGCTTCGCGCTGCATCACCACCGCCACCGACACACTGGGGCGTGGCTGCTCCATCAGGTGGTCTTGGAAACGGAGATGGTCGGGAACTTCGACGAGAAGTCTTTCGCGCGCTGCGCGATCTTCACCGCCACCTGGCGCGCCATTGCCTTGTACAGGCCGGCGATCTCGCCGTCGGCGTCGCTCACCACCGTGGGCCGGCCCGAGTCGGCCTGCACACGGATGCCCATGCTCAGCGGCAGCGCGCCCAGATAGTCCATGCCGTACTCGGCCGCCATTTTCTTGCCGCCGTCAGCCCCGAAAATATGTTCCTGGTGGCCGCAGTTCGAGCACACGTGCACCGCCATGTTTTCGACGATGCCGAGGATGGGCACGCCGACCTTTTCGAACATCTTGATGCCGCGCTTGGCGTCGAGCAGGGCAATGTCCTGCGGCGTGGTGACGATCACCGCGCCGGTCAGCGGAACCCGCTGCGACAGCGTCAACTGAATGTCGCCGGTGCCGGGCGGCATGTCGATGATCAGGTAGTCGAGGTCGGCCCAGTTGGTCTGGCGCAGCAGCTGTTCCAGCGCCTGCGTGGCCATCGGCCCGCGCCAGATCATCGGGTTGTCGGAATCAACCAGAAAGCCGATCGACATCACCTGGACGCCGTAGTTTTCCATCGGCTCCATGTTCTTGCCGTCGGCGCTTTCCGGCCGGCCTTCGATGCCCATCATCATCGGCTGGCTGGGGCCGTAGATGTCGGCGTCGAGGATGCCCACCACCGCGCCTTCGGCCGCCAGCGCCAGCGCCAGGTTGACGGCCGTGGTGCTCTTCCCCACACCGCCCTTGCCAGACGCCACCGCCACGATGTTCTTCACGTTCGGCAGCAACTGAACGCCGCGCTGCACCGCGTGCGCGGTGATCTTCGTCGCCAGGTTGGCGCTGACGTTCTCGACCCCCGCCACCGTTCGGGCCGCCGCGATCAGCGCCTTGCGCAGGCCGGCGATCTGGCTCTTGGCGGGGTAGCCCAACTCCACGTCGAAAGCCACGTCGCCAGCGTCGATGCGCAGGTTTTTGAGTTGCCGCGTGCTGACGAAGTCCTTGCCGGTGTTCGGATCGATGACGGTCTTCAGGGCGTCGAGCAACGCGGTTTCAGTGGCGGGCATGGGATGGTGAAGGTGCTGTCGTGGGGTCGACGGGCAGTCTATCGCAGCACCTTTGACCCTGAGCCTGACAGCGGGGTGTGCGGCCTAGAATCTGCCGCTTCTCCCAAGCAAACGTGGCTTTTCGCGCGCCATCCGGAACCCCCATGACCCGCAAGCTGTTCGTCACCACCGCCCTGCCCTACGCCAACGGGCCGTTCCACATCGGCCACATGATGGAATACATCCAGGCCGACATCTGGGTGCGCTTTCAGCGAATGATCGGCAGCGAGGTGCACTTTGTCTGCGCCGACGACGCGCACGGCGCACCGATCATGATTTCGGCCGAAAAGGCCGGCAAGACGCCGCAGGCCTTCGTGGCCGACGTGGCAGCCGGACGCAAGCAATACCTCGACGGCTTTCACATCGCGTTCGACAACTGGCACTCCACCGACGCGCCCGAGAACCACGCGCTGGCGCAAGACATCTACCGCGCGCTGCGCAAGCAAGGCTTGATTTCAGTGCGCACGATCGAGCAGTTCTTCGACCCGGTGAAGGGCATGTTCCTGCCCGACCGCTACATCAAGGGCGAGTGCCCCAAGTGCGGCGCCAAAGACCAGTACGGCGACAACTGCGAGGTCTGCGGCGCGGTCTACGCGCCCACCGATTTGAAGAACCCGTACAGCACGCTGTCGGGCGCGCCGCCGGTGCTGAAGAACAGCGAGCACTACTTCTTTCAGCTGTCGTCACAGCGCTGTGTCGACTTCCTGACCGAGTGGACCAACACCCCCGGCCGCTTGCAGCCCGAGGTGCTGAACAAGATCAAGGAATGGTTCGTCGTCGACGAACACGGCCACGGAGGCTTGAACGACTGGGACATCAGCCGCGACGCGCCCTACTTCGGCATCGAGATTCCCGACGCGCCCGGCAAGTACTTCTACGTCTGGCTCGACGCGCCGGTGGGCTACCTGGCGTCGCTGAAGAACCTGCTGGCCAAGCGCGGCCAAGACTTCGATGCGTTCATGGCCGACCCCGAGGTCGAGCAGATTCACTTCATCGGCAAGGACATCGTCACCTTCCACACGCTGTTCTGGCCGGCGATGCTGCACTTCAGCGGCCAGAATCAGGCAGACGGCAGCTACCTGCCGCGCAAGGTGCCCAACCACATCTTCGTGCACGGCTTCCTGCAACTCAGCGGCGAGAAGATGAGCAAGAGTCGCGGCACCGGCCTGTCGCCGCTGCGCTACCTGGAACTGGGGCTGAACCCCGAGTGGATGCGCTACTACATCGCGGCGAAGTTGAATTCGCATGTGGAAGACATCGACCTCAACCCCGACGACTTCATGGCGCGGGTAAACAGCGACTTGATCGGCAAGTACATCAACATTGCCAGCCGTGCGGCGGGCTTCATCAGCAAGCGATTCAACGGCGTGTTGTCGGCCGACGTGGGCGTGCAAGGCCGCGAACTGCTCGACGCGATGCGCGGCCAGCGCGACGGCATTGCCCGCCTGTTCGAGGAGCGTGACTTCGGCAAGGCGCTGCGCGAAACCATGCTGTTGGCCGACCGGGTGAACGGATACGTCGACGAGCACAAGCCGTGGGATCTGGCCAAGCAGGCCGGCGCTGACGCCGCGCTGCACGATGTGTGCACCGTCTGCATCGAGGCCTTTCGACTGCTGACGATCTACCTGAAGCCGGTGCTGCCCGCACTGGCAGCGCAGGTGGAAGAATTTCTGCGCATCGAGCCGCTGCGCTTTGCCGACGCGTCACGCGCCCTCGGTGCGCACACCATCGGCGACTACAAGCACCTGATGCAACGCGTCGACCCCAAGCAACTCGACGCGCTGTTCGAGCCGCCTCAAATCGAACTTCCACCGCCCGGTGGCGAAGCGCTGGCCGCTGAAATCAAGATCGACGATTTCGCCAAGGTCGACCTGCGCATCGCGAAGATCGTCAACGCCGAACTCGTCGAAGGCTCGACCAAGCTGCTGCGCCTGACGCTGGATGTCGGAGAAGCAAAAACCCGCAACGTCTTCAGCGGCATCCAGTCGGCTTACGCGCCGGCCGATCTGGTCGGCAAATTCACCGTGATGGTGGCCAACCTGGCGCCGCGCAAGATGAAGTTCGGGGTCAGCGAAGGCATGGTGCTGGCCGCCTCGCACGCCGACGAGAAGGCGCACCCCGGCTTGTACATCCTGGAAGCCTGGCCGGGCGCGACACCGGGATTGCGCGTTCGCTGAGGCGCGCGTTGGCACCACCGCCATGTTGCCCTTCATCCGTGGCTGGACCGACGTGCAGCGCACGCCGCAGAGCAACCTGCGGCTGGGCGCCACGCTGGCCTTCGTGGCCGGCGCCACCAATGCCGGCGGCTTTCTGGCTGTGGGCCGCTACACGTCGCACATGACGGGTTACCTGTCGGCGATGGCCGACCACCTGGTGCTGGGCCAGCTCAGCCTGGTGCTGGCCGCAGCAGCGGCGTTGGCCAGCTTCATCGTCGGCGCGATGACCACGGCCATCCTCGTCAACTGGGGCATGCAACGCCAACTGAAAAGCGCCTATTCGCTGCCCTTGCTGCTGGAGGCCGCGCTGCTGCTGGTGTTCGGCTTGCTGGGCGCCAGCCTGGGCCTGCACACCGCGCTGCTGGTGCCGCTGACGGTGCTGCTGCTGTGTTTCATCATGGGCTTGCAGAACGCGGTGATCAGCAAAATTTCGCACGCCGAGATTCGCACCACGCACGTCACCGGCCTGGTCACCGACCTCGGCATCGAACTTGGCAAGCTGGTGTACCTGAACCGCCAGCGCTCGGGCACGCCGGTGCGCGCGAGTCGCCAGCGCATGCGCACGCAGGGCTTGCTGATCGGCCTGTTCTTCGTCGGCGGCGTGGTGGGTGCGCTGGGCTTCCAGTTCGCCGGCTACGTCACCACCTTGCCGCTGGCGCTGATGCTGCTGGTGCTGTCGCTGCGCCCGCTCATCGTCGACCTCGGCGCCGCGCTGCATGCGGCCTGACCAGCAACACACGCGACGACGCACGAAAGAATCATCACCATGAGCACCGCCATCGTGCACGAGTTTCCCGACACCGGCTGGACCGATGCCGGCCCCACACACGATGTCGAAGCGGTGCTGGAAGGCGGCGCGGTGCTTGCCTTCCCGCAGCTGCCGTTCGTGTTGAGCGAGCCGGAGCGTCGCTTCCTCAACCCGCGCTGGGCCGACGGCAAGGCCAAGAACATCTCGGTGCGCTGGCCGTCGGGCGAGTTGCGCGGGGCGGTTGGCCGTATTGACAACGGCGAGGACACCGCCGCACTGAAGGCCATGATCGTGCGCTACGCCGAGCAAAGTGAAGCCTTCGTGCTGCGCCTGTTCCCGCACTACCGCGGCCACCTGCGGCGCGGCAACACCTCGTTCCGCCCGGTGCGTGTCGAAGGCCGCGCCAGCAGTTGGCGGCAAGACGACTCGCGCCTGCATGTCGACGCGTTCCCGTCGAACCCGATGCACGGCACGCGCTTCCTGCGGGTGTTCTGCAATGTGAACCCGAATGGCGAGCCGCGGCAATGGCGTGTCGGCGAGCCGTTCGAGGCGCATGCGCGACGCTACCTGCCGCACATTGCCAAGCCGCTGCCCGGCTCGGCCTGGCTGCTGCGAACGCTGGGCATCACCAAGCGCCGGCGCAGTGGCTACGACCACCTGATGCTGCAACTGCACGACCGCGCCAAGGCCGACGCCGATTTCCAGCGCAGCAGCCCGCAAACGCCGGTGGCCTTTGCGCCCGGCACCACCTGGGTGGTCTACAGCGACCAGGTGCTGCATGCCGCGATGGGCGGCCAGCACATGATGGAACAGACTTTTTACCTGGACGCAGCGCACCAGCTGGCGCCGGCCGCGTCGCCGCTGCACACGCTGGAACGCCTGACGGGCCGCAGCCTGCGCTGATCTCGCGTCGGAATCATTTGTCTTTCCAGAACCCGCGTACCTTCGCGAAGCGCCGCAGGTCCGGCTTCGCATCAGTCACCAGCCGCTCGTGTCGCGCGGCCAGCCAGCCAACGGCGAACCAGGCGCGCGGGTCGTGGTCGTGCGCCGCCTTGAAGGCGGCCATGCCGACCACCGTGTCGTTGATCTCGCCCAGCCGGTCCTGCAACGCGCGCAGCGCGCGCAGGTAGCGGCGCACCGCCGCGCGCGGGAACAGCGAGCCCGCGAACTCGACCGCGTAGCGCAGCCGCTTGACGCGTTTGCGCAGGCGGTGCCGCTGCGCGTCGTCGAGTTCGGCGTAGCCCTGCGCGTCGCGCGCCGCCTGCCGGTGCCAGCGCCTCAGGCGACGCGCCAGCAGCGCTTTCAGGTCGCCGTTCGCAGCGTCGCCCGCAGGCGGCTCGGCGTGCGCGGCGGCCAGCAGGTCGAGCAGCAAGGTCTGCGCCGCAGCGCCGCGCAGCACGTCGGTGGCCGAGGGCGCGTGGTCGTCCACAGCGGCGGCGGGCATGTCGCCGCGCACGCCGGCGCTGTGCAGCGCGGCCGTCAGATCGGCGGCGAAGGCGCTGGCGATGGCGGCCTGGTCGCGCAACACACCCAGGCGGCGGAACAACTGCGAGGCCGACTCGGCGATGTCGGCGCCCGGCCCCGGCACGGCGCCGAACTCGAACAGCCGCACCGCGCTGCGCAGCCGCCGCAAGCCGATGCGCAACTGGTGCACATGCTCATCGCCGTGCGTGCCGCTGGCCACCTGGCTGGCGTTGACGTTGATTTGCTCGGTGCAGTTGCGCAGCACGCGCAGCCAGGCCGCGTGAAGCGAGGCCGCGCCGTGCAGGTCGACCGCCGCCGCCAGCCGCGCCGGCGCCACCGCCTCGCCGCGCGCCAGCATGTCGCCACGCTCGGCCTTGCTGCGCGTGTCAAGCCAGACGCCGTGGCGCGCCACCCAGCGCCGCGCGGTGGCAATCACCGCCAGCGGCGATCCGCTGACGAGCTCGATCTCCAGTTCGCACACCGCCAGCTGCGCGTCGCCGGACGCGATGCGGCCTTCGTCGAAGGCCAGCTCCACGCTGCCCGCCGGCGCCCTGTGCAGCCGGGTGCGCCGCAGGATGTCGGTGCCGTACAGCGGGCCCAGCATCGCGCCGGGCTGCGCAGCCAGCAGCCTCAGCAGGCGGTCGCCTACCGCCGTTCCGCGGTGGCGGGCCGGGTCGGCCAGCGGCGCTTCGCTCGCACGTGCCAGCGGCACGTTGTGCTCGGCGCGGCGCATGGCGTCGTCGGTGGCGCCCTTCAGCGTCTGCACCCAATCGCGGCCTTCGCGGCGCACCCGCAGCGCCAGGCCGGCCTGCGCCAGCAGCCGATCGGGCGTGTCGACATACACCGCCTGCAGCCGCACGCGACGCTGCGGCGCACGGCCCGCCACCGCCGCGTCCACCTGCGCGCGACGCGCTGGCGGCACCTGGAACTTCAGCTCGATCTCGTTCATGAATCGATTGTGCAAGCCCGGCCCGGCCGGCTTGATGAATACGCTGGCCGAACTGGCGCGCGGCGGCAGCCAACCGACACGCCCGTCCAGGCGCGCGACGGCACCCGGTAAAATCGGGATTCCGACTCAAGCACGCGCCTCGCCGCGCAACGCGCAGCACCATGCCCCTGTTCTGGAAGCCCTACAAGTCCGACGTCACCTCGTTCATCGAGGACCTGAAGGCGAAGAAACCCACGCTCGAAGAAGAGCAGCGCGCCGGCCGCGCCCTGCTGTGGGACAAGCGCATCGACCTGGCGGCGCAGGCGGAAGACGAAGAATCGAACGTGCCGCAGCAGCCCTACGTCTACCAGACGCAGTCGCACTGATTCGTTGCTGCCGGTCGTGACTTCCGACGTTTGGGCGCCGCCCGTGAGCACGGTGAGCTTGCCGCCCGACCCCGAAACACCACCGCTGCAGGTCGACCGGGTGGCGATGGCGCGGCTGTACGGCGAGCCGCTGTTCGCGCTGCCGCACGACCTGTACATCCCGCCGGATGCGCTGGAGGTTTTCCTCGAAGCCTTCGAGGGCCCGCTGGACCTGCTGCTGTACCTGATCCGCAAGCAGAACTTCAACATCCTCGACATCCCGCTGGCCGACGTGACACGCCAGTACCTGACCTACGTCGAGCAGATCCGCAAGACCAACCTCGAACTGGCCAGCGAGTACCTGCTGATGGCCGCGATGCTGATCGAGATCAAGTCGCGCATGCTGCTGCCGCCGAAAAAGTCGGCCGACGGCGTGGAAGCCGAAGACCCGCGCGCCGAGCTGGTGCGCCGCCTGATCGAGTACGAACAGATGAAGCTGGCAGCCGCCCGGCTCGATGCGCTGCCGGTGCTGGGCCGCGACTTCTTGCGCGCGCAGGTGGCCATCGAGCAGTCGCTGGCGCCGCGCTTCCCGGATGTCGAGGTCGATGAACTGCGCCAAGCCTGGCAAGTCATCCTGAAGCGCGCCACCCTGAACCAGCACCACACCATCACGCGCGAACAGCTCAGCGTTCGCGAGCACATGAGCATGGTTCTGCGCCGCCTGCAGGGCCGCCGCTTCGTCGAGTTCGAAGACCTGTTCGACGCTGGCCGCGGCGCCCCGGTGCTGGTGGTCACCTTCATCGCGATGCTCGAGCTGGCCCGCGAGCGCCTGCTGGAAGTGACGCAGGCCGAGGCGTTCGCGCCGATCTATGTGAGGCTGGCTTACCAGCCGGTGTAGGAACCAATCCTCTCCCAGGGAGAGAGGGGGTAGACGGCGCCCTGCCGGGGGCCCATCCCGGCACCGGCCGAAGGCCGATCGTCCCGCAGGGACGAAACCACTCACGCAGGCCGCTTCACCCCCAACTTGAACGCAATCATCGCCCTCAACTTGTTCGGCAACACCGGCTTGATGAGCACATGGAAGTTCTTGTCGAGTGCCTCCTGCTCGTGCCCCGTCATCGTGCTGCCGGTCACCACGATGGCCGGCACCTGCTGGCCGAACCGCGCCCGCAGCGCGACGATGGCGTCGACCCCGTTCAAGCCGTTCTCCAACCGAAAATCGACGATGAACAGGTCGGGCTTGACGACCGCCGGGTCGCAGCCCTCGGCCCAGGCGGTGCAGCCCGCCACGCTGTCGAAGGCGGCCAGGGTTGCGCCCCAGCCTTTCAGCAACACCACCAGCCCGGCCAGCACAGCCGGTTCGTCTTCGACCACCACGATCAGCTTGCCGTCCAGCGTGATGGCCAACGGCGCCTTGCCCGAGGGCCGCGCGCTCAACTGGCGCGTTGCCTTGCCCAGCGGCAGTTCCAGGCTGAACACCGTGCCGTGGCCCGAGCGCGAACGCAGGCTCAGCGGTGCGCTCATCAGATCGGCCAACCGCTTGACGATGGCCAGGCCCAGCCCCAGGCCCTTGCGCTGGTGCGGCGCCACGCGTTCGGTGTTGGGCACCTGGTAGAACTCTTCGAACACCAGCGCCTGCTGTTCTTCGCGAATGCCGACGCCGGTGTCCCACACCTGCAGCAGCAGGTGGTCGCCGCGGCGCCGGCAGCTCACCAGCACCGAGCCGTCGTTGGTGTAGCGGATGGCGTTCGACACCAGGTTGCGCAAGATGCGTTCGACCAGCAGCGGGTCGGCATGCACCAGGTGATGCGCGCCGCGCAGGCGCAGCGCCAGGCCTTTCTCGAACGCGGTGGGTTCGAAGTGCAGGCGCAGCTTGCGGAAGATGCTGCCGATCTCGAAGTGCTCGGGGTTCACCTCGACACCGCCGCTGTCGATGCGGGTGATGTCGAGCAGCTCCGAGAACAGGCCCTCCAGCGCATCGACCGATTCATTGATGCTGTTGACGAGTTGCGCCACCTCGGCGTCGTGGCTCTTCTGCCGCAGCGCCTCGGCGAACAGGCCCATCGCATGCAGCGGTTGGCGCAGGTCGTGGCTGGCGGCGGTGAAGAACTGGGTCTTGGCGCGGTTCGCCACCTCGGCCTCGCGGCGCGCCTCGTCGGCAGCCTGCTTCTCGATGCGCAACTGCACCAGCAGGCCATCGGCGCGCACCTTCAAGTCGATGGCCCGGCGCAGCGCCTGCCGGTAGCTGCGCGCCAGCACCGTGGTCAGGCTGAATACCAGCAGCAGGATGCCGGCAAGTTCGTAGCCGTAGGTCGTGCCCTCGCTCGCAATGCGCGCGGCCATCGGCAGGAAGCACAGCGCGCCGAACGCGAGGAACACCGTGGGCTGGGTGGCCAGCACCGGCACCACCGCCACCGACAGCGTGTAGATGGTGATGATCAGCCCGATCTGCTGGATGCTTTCACCGCGCGGGTAGAACACCCAGGCGGTGACGCCCCACATCGCCGCCGACGACAGCGTGCCGATGTTCCACCAACGCCGCCAGCGCTGCCAGTCGGCGAACGACGCGACGGTGGCGCGGCGAAAGCGCTGCGCCATCAGCAGCCGCGCCGCCAGCATCACCGCAAAGGCGACCAGCCAACCCACCATCACCGAGCGCGAGGTGCTGCCCCAGAACAGCAGCGTGATCACGCTCATGCCGGCCAGGTTGCCGGCCACCGAGGCGGTCAGGTAGTCGAACGCGCCCTGCACTTCTTCGGCCAGCGCCGAGGTGCGGCGCGCCTGTGCGGCCGCGGGGTCGGTTGCGCGATCGGTTGCCGCGTCGGTTGCGGCACCCGCTTTGGTGTTGATCGCCACTGCGGCCGATGCCGGCGTCAACTGGTCTTCCGCCATGCCGCCAGGCCGCCTTCCTGCGACATCTGGCTGACGGCCAGCACCGCCTGCGTGCGCGTGCTGACGTTCAGCGCGCGCAGCACCGCAGCCACGTGGTCTTTCACGGTTTCGACCGACAGGTTCAATTCACGCGCGATCAGCTTGTTCGGCTTGGCCTGCAGCAGCAGCGACAGCACCTCGGTCTGGCGCGGCGTGAGGCCCAGCGAGCGCATGCCGGGCTGGGTTTGAAAGCCGCTGTCCATCGCGGTGTCACGCACCACACGCAGCACGCTGGGCACGGTGTCGCCCTGCGGTTTTTCGGCCGGGCGCTCCGAGCCCATCGTCATCGGCGGCACGTAGATGCCGCCCGACATCACCATGTGCAGCGCCTCGAACAAGGTTTCGTTGCTGGCGCGCTTGGGCACGAAGCCCATCGCGCCCAGGTCGATCGAGCGGATCACGTCGCTGGTGCGGTCGCTGGCCGACACCACCACCACCGGCAGCGCCGGGTAGGTGGCGCGAAACTCGACCAGCACGTCGAAGCCATCGGCGTCGCCGAGCTGCAGGTCCAGCAGCACGAGGTCGAAGTCGGCGTCAGCCTTCAGGGTTTCGCGCGCGGCGCGGGCGCTGTTGGCACCGATCACGGTCACGTCGTCGCCCAGGCCCTGGATGACGGTCTGCAGCGCCGACAAAATCAGCGGGTGGTCATCGATCAGCAGGACTTTCATGGGACTCCCCTTGGCCGTGGGCGGTGTGCGGCGATGCGCGGCGCGAGTCGAATCGTAAGCGACAGGCGCGCCCTGCCAAGCCCCCTAGACGTAGCGCCGGCCTATCGATTCGGCCACGCACACCGGCTTGGCCGAGCCCTCGCGTTCCATCGTCACCTCGAACGTCATTTGCGCACCGCCTTCCAGCGGCTCGAAAGCCGTCAACACGAACTTGCCGCGCAGCCGGCTGCCCACCGGCACCGGCGCCGGAAAGCGCACCTTGTTCAGGCCGTAGTTGACGCCCATGCGCGCGTCTTTCACCTCGAACGCCGAGGCAAACATTTCAGGCAGCAGCGACAGCGTGAGAAAGCCGTGCGCAATCGGCACGCCGAACGGACCCGCCGCAGCGCGCACCGGGTCGACGTGAATCCACTGCTGGTCACCGGTGGCCTGGGCGAACAGGTTGATGCGCTCTTGGTCCACGCTGATCCACTCGCTGTCGCCAAGGTGCTGGCCGACCAGCGCTTGCAGGTCGGCGATGTGCTCGAAAGTTCTCATTCGGGTGTCCTGTGTCGGTTGGAGTTCAAGCGGCCAGCCAGTTCACGATGGGCTGCCATTGTTCGATGTCACGCTCGACCCGGCTCGGCGCCACGTCCCACAAACTGAGCCCGCGCGCAGCAAGGTGAATGTAGTTCTGGGTATCGCGCAGCAGGCCCAGCACCGGCACGTCGAGCGTGGCCAGAAAGTGGCGCAGCTGGTCGGCCGAGATCGTGCCCTCTTTCGTGCGCATGCCGATCACGCCGATCGACAGCTTGGGCCCGCGCTTGTGGGCCAGCAGCTGGCGAATGAAATCGTGCGTGGCATGGATGTCGAAAATGCTGGGCTGCAGCGGCACCAGCACCTTGTCGGCCAGTTTCATCACCTCGTCGAGCCGCTTGCCATGCAGGCCGGCGGGGGTGTCGAGCACCACGTGGGTGACCCCCTTGGGCGGCCGAACGACAGCGTCGTGCGCAACCTCCCAGGCCTGGATGGTCGGCGCGCTGGCGGGCCGCAGCCCGAGCCAGATGCGCGACGACTGCTGGCGGTCCACGTCGCCCAGCATCACCGCGTGGCCCTGCGCCGCCAGGCAGCCGGCGATGTTGGTCGCCAGCGTGCTTTTGCCGACGCCGCCCTTGGGGTTGGCCACCACGATCACCGGCATCCGGACCTCCACGCTCGTTGTTGATTTCGGGTTATGTTACCGGCGCCATCGCCCCCGCCACCATTCAGACTTACCCACCATGAACGACCCCACGCACCCTGCCGGCAGCGACATTCTGGTGATCGTGGCGCACCCGTCGCTGGAACAATCGCGCGCGAACCGGCGGCTGATGCAGGCGGCCGCCGGCGCGTCGGCTCGCGTGGAAGTGCGCGACCTGTACGCGCTGTACCCCGACTACCTGATCGACACTGCCGCCGAGCAGGCGCGCCTGCAGGCGGCCACGCTGGTGGTGTGGCAGCACCCGATCCACTGGTACAGCATGCCGCCGCTGATGAAGCTGTATGTCGACGAGGTGCTGAGCTTCGGCTGGGCCTACGGACCCGATGGCGACGCGCTGCGCGGCAAAGACCTGTGGCTGGTGGCCACCACCGGCGGCCCCGAACATTCATACCGGCCCGACAGCTACAACCGCTACTTCTTCGACGCCTTCATGCCGCCCTACGA